>CAZNWO010000001.1:0-49315 GCA_964576585.1 uncultured Puniceicoccaceae bacterium
AGCACCACCTTGCCAAGGTGGATGTCGAGGGTTCGAATCCCTTCGCCCGCTCCATAACTGCCTGAATCAATCATGGATTCAGGTAGAGTAGCACTTCATTGTGAAGTGCAGGGTGTGCCGCAACAGCAGAATTTCCATTACGCACATTTCCGCCATTCCATGCTGAAACTTTTGCTCCTGCCCCGTCCAAAATTGGTATGGCACCAAAAACATCCCAAGGTGACACGATTGGGTCTGCCATTATATCGGCCTTACCTGTTGCAACCAAAAAGTATCCATAGCAATCCCCCCAAGTTCTGGAAAAGTTTACCCTCTTGCTCAATGCAAGCCAATTATCATAATTTTGATGCATCCTGACATCTGCCTCATCTGATGTCAGTAGGGTAGCCTCTGAAATTGACTTTGGCAACCGACAGGAAACTTGCCTTCCATTACAAAGAGTTTTCTTACCATTTCCCACAAGCCACTCATTCAAAGCAGGCAAGTGTATAGCACCACAAGCAGGAATTCCATTATGACAAAGGCACAAAACCGTTCCAAAAAGTGGTACGCCAGAGATAAATGACTTGGTGCCGTCAATTGGATCGATCATCCACAACCATTCTGCATCCTCTTTCTCTGAACCAAATTCCTCGCCTAAAATTCCATGCTCGGGAAAATTCGTGTTTATTTTTTTTCTAAGCAGTAACTCCACATTTCGATCGGCAATTGTAACTGGAGTGCCATCTTCTTTACGATCAACTCCAAGACTTGTTTCCGAAAAATGCTTCATGATCAAAGCACCACTCTCCTGAATCCACCCCCAAACAACCGCTTCGAAATCCTCAATGTTCATCTTGATGACTTGCCTTCATGATCCAATATGTTGATCTACTTGCAAATGGATTTTTCCATGAATTGGCAAAAGGCGAAAATAGGAGTAATTGACTTCGAGGGATCTGTCCGTACTGGAATTGTCGAATATGGGTACGTGACCATAAAGAAAAGCAAAATCATTAATTCCGAAACAAGCTGCTGTAATCCATCTAAAAAGCTAATGGCGGAGGAAGAAAAGTCTTACAGATTGAAACATGCAGCACTTTCTACCCACGCTCATTTCAGCGACAAAAGAGAGCTATTCATGCACCTGCACAGATCAGTAGATGTTTTTTGTGCTCACCATTCCACGATCGAAGAAAATTTTTTTAAAATGCATTGGCCTTACCCAACTAAACGCCAATTCTTTAAATCTGCATCTTGGGGTCCTTGGCTTGACACAAGAAAAATTTACGAAAATTTATACCCTTCTTTAGGAGATTTTAGTCTAAGTCATCTCGTGCAAACATTTAATCTGGATGAAAAACTTAGGGAAAATGCTTCCAAGTACTGTCCTCCCGAAAGAAGGGAACCGCACTGTGCGCTTTATGATGCTTTGGCTTCGGCCTTGTTGATCAATAGATTTAAGGACATTCCAGAGGTTGCGTGTACTAGCTTAGAGTGGATGCTGCAGGCCAGTGCATCGGGGAAGAAGAAACGCCTGGAACTAAATCAGTTGTCTCTTTTCTAAGTCTCAGCAACATCATCTTCGTCGTTGCTTTCCTTCTCATTCGGCTCATTGCCTTCATCTGGATCAACTTCATTAGGTGAGGTTGTTTCTACGGCAGAATTCTCGATCACGTCGTCAGTTGCATTTGCATGATCTTCGTCCTCCTCCGCGTCTTCGTCACCCTCTTTCATCTGAATGACGCGGGAAACCGCGACCAGACGATCACCCTTCGCCAAGCCCACTAGCTTTACTCCCTTTGTGCCTCGACTCGTTGATCTGACATTAAGAACAGGACAGCGTATAGCCTGACCTTTTTTTGTGAGCATCATTATCTCATCGTCTTGATCTACGGCTAGTGCTCCAGCGAGAGCCTCCGCATCCATAGCTATTACCCCATAGCCTCCTCGTTTGCGAGGAGTATTGTCCTCACCCTCTCCGCCACGAGGCAAAAACGCTGAAAATTCGGTACGAATACCAAGTCCATTTGCGCCAGCAATAAGCAGCAGTCTGCTGTCATCAACAACCAGCATGGTCTCGACATAATCGCCTTCCCGCAACCTCACACCTCGAACACCTCGAGTCACTCGTCCTTGGTTTCGTAGTTGGTTTTCATGAAAGCGAAGTCCCTTTCCGTTGTGAGTAAGAATGAGTAAATGATCCTCGCCCGTAGTTTTCTTGGCTTCGATTACGGTATCTCCCTCGTCGACGTTTATTCCAATCAAGCCTCCCTTTCGATGATTTCGATAGGCCGAAAGCGGCGTCTTCTTAACAACCCCATTTCTAGTTGAAAGAACGAGTGAAACGGGTTGATCGAAATCTTCGACGCAAATCATTGCGGCAACCTTCTCAGCCTTTTGCATTTGAAGGAGATTGACTATGCTGCGTCCCTTTGAATCTCTCTTTCCTTCAGGAATCTCGTAAACTTTTTCAACATAAACCCGACCATTGTTCATGAAAAACATCATGGTGTCGTGAGCATTGGCAGTAAATAGTTGGTCTATGGGATCCTCTTCTCTTTGACCGCTTCCTATGACACCTTTGCCGCCTCGATGCTGCGAACGATACTCTTCCACGGAGGTTCGCTTTATGAAGCCCTTTTTCGTAATCGTGATCACGCAACCATCATTAGGGATGAGGTCCTCCATTCGGAGGTCTCCCTCTGCTTCGGTAATGACGCACCTTCTTGTGGAAGGGTAAGCCGCCTTCATTTCGAGCAACTCCTCTTTGATGACCCCGAGCAACCGACTTTCATTGCCCAAAATTTCTCGGAAGCCCTCAATCAGCTTCATCAATTCAGCGTATTCCTCCTCGATTTTTTCTCTCTCCATTCCAGTAAGCTGGTAGAGCCTTAAGTCAAGGATTGCATTTGCCTGCCTCTCGGAGATGGGGAACCTCTCCATTAGGCGCTCCTTGGCCTCGTTGCGGTTGGAGGAAGCTCGGATGATCCGAACAAATTCGTCAAGATTGTCCAGGGCTATCTTGTAACCCTCGAGGATGTGTGCCCTATCTTCCGCCTTTCGAAGGCGAAATTCCGTACGACGATAAATCACCTCGCGACGATGCTCGACATAGCATTCGAGCATTTCCTTTATGTTCATTTGGCGAGGGCGCCGTTTGTCGATGGCAAGAAGTATTACACCAAATGAACTTTCAAGGGCCGTCATCTTGTAAAGTTTGTTGATGGTGACTCTCTCGATTTCACCCATCTTCAGCTCGACGACGATACGGGTGACTTCGGTGGACTCGTCCCGCAGGTCACTGACGCCGTCTAGCAACTTGTCTTTGACTAGCTCGGCTATTCGAGATACGAGATTTGCCCGATTTACGTTGTAGGGTATCTCGGTAATGACAATTTGTTGCCGCCCGCTGTCCAACTCTTCGACCTCAACGGTACCGCGCATTCTAACAATACCTCTACCAGTCTTCATGTAGGACTCAATGCCCGAACGCCCAGCGATGGATCCCCCAGTAGGAAAATCAGGTCCGGGCAAATGCTGCATCAACTCGTCAATGGAAGTATTCGGGTTGTCGATCAACGCACAAACCGCATCGATAACCTCACCTATATTATGGGGAGGCACATTGGTAGTCATACCGACAGCAATACCCGTCGAGCCGTTCATCAATAAGTTTGGCAAAGACGCTGGCAATACAGTTGGTTCGGTGGAACTTTCCTTGTAGTTTGGAGCGAAATCCACGGTATCCTCGTCGATGCCCTGAAGCATTTCTTCCGCCAAACGCGTGAGCCGACATTCAGTATACCTGTAAGCGGCCGCGGAATCTCCGTCCACCGAACCGAAGTTGCCTTGGCCGTCCACCAGAGGATAGCGCATGACCCAATTCTGGGTCATGCGAACCAAAGTATCGTAAACGGAGCCATCACCATGAGGATGATAATTCTTGAGCACTTCTCCAACCACTCCTGCACATTTGTCGTAGGGACGATTATGCAAAAGTCCCTCGCGAAGCATGGCGTAAAGCACGCGCCTCTGGACGGGCTTGAAGCCGTCGCGCACATCGGGAAGTGCCCGACTGACGATAACCGACATCGAGTAATCGATGTAGGCCGTTTGCATAATCTCCGTTATGTTTGCGGGTATCAGGCGTTCTGATGATTCTTCCATGGGAATTGGCGGGAATGAAGATTAAATGGGTTGGACTTCTGTAGTCGGAAATTTACACATCGAGATAAGATACATTCAGTGCATTGTCCTCGATAAAGGCCCTTCGAGAGGGAACGTCTTCTCCCATGAGCATGGAGAAAGTTTGGTCTGCTGCTGCTGCATCGGCCACATCTACTTTAAACAGACTGCGGGTGGTTGGATCCATTGTGGTTTCAAAAAGTTGCTTGGGATTCATCTCCCCCAGACCTTTGTAGCGCTGAATCTGAAGACCTTTGCGACCAAGCAGGCGAATGTTTTCTAGTACCTCAATCAATGAATGAATCAATATTTCGTTTTCCTTAGAATCATGACCTAAATTTTCCACCAACTTAAAATTGGATTTATCGGCATCAAAATGATCGATTTCAATCCCTAGCGAAGTGATGGAGTCTATGACTTTCTCAATCTCACTGGCCTCAAAGATTTCGTGCACCGAAATTCGCCTGCGCACGATCTGGCCATCAATCTCAAGTTCGCTGAAAATCATGCCGTCGCGTTCCTCGGGAGGGATCTCCTTTGCCTCGAAAAACCCCTCGCGAGCCTCGGCATCAACAAAAAATCGATATTCTTCCTTGTTCCCCGTACGAATGCGGGCCAAATAGCGAGGCAGCTTTCCTGAATCCGAGTCGTATTTGCTTAGGTATCGCGTGAGGTCGCAACCGTATCGTCGAACACCGGCACCCAGTGCCTCAAGCCGAGACAAGGACTCGACCAACTGAGAAACCACTTCCGCCGAAAAGGTCTGGCCGTCGGAGGTACGAACCAAGGAAACGTCCTCCGCGCCAAGCTTCAACAAGATGCGGCTCATCTCGGCATCGTCCTCTATATACTGTTCGGTCTTTCGACGCTTGATTTTATAAAGCGGCGGACGAGCAACGTAAATGTAACCACGCTCGATAAGCCCACGCATTTGCCGGAAAAGAAAGGTCAGCAGAAGAGTGCGAATGTGGGCACCGTCGACATCGGCATCCGTCATGATAATGATTTTGTGATAACGCGCCTTGTCGGCGTCGAAGGCACCATCATCTTCATGGTCGCCGATTCCTGTTCCTACCGCAGTGATCAAACTGCGTATCTCCGCATTGTTCAACACCTTGTCCAGGCGCGCCTTTTCAACATTCAACAACTTCCCGCGAAGAGGGAGAATGGCCTGCGTGAGACGATCGCGGCCCTGTTTTGCCGAACCACCTGCGGAGTCTCCCTCCACGATGTACAGTTCACTTTTCGCGGGATCCTTCTCCGCACAATCGGCGAGCTTGCCCGGCAAGCCGCCTCCGGCAAGGGCTCCTTTCCTAACGGTTTCACGCGCCTTGCGAGCAGCCTCGCGAGCTCTGGCGGCATGCACGACCTTATCAATGATGACGCGAGCTTCATCTGGGTTGGTCTCGAAATGATATTTCATTTTCTCACCAACAATCTTCTGCACGATTCCATCCACCTCGCGATTGGACAGCTTCGTCTTGGTCTGGCCTTCGAAGCGAGGCTCGGGAACCTTAACAGAAATGACAGCAGTTAACCCTTCCCGGGCATCGTCTCCCGTCAAAGACAGGTCCTTGTCCTTAATCAAGTCGTTTGCTTTTGCATAGTTGTTAATCACTCGGGTCAGGGCAGTCCTGAAGCCAGACAAGTGAGTGCCGCCCTCGATGTTGTGTATCGAGTTCGCATAGGAATAGATTTGGTCGCTGAAGCCATCATTGTACATCAAGGCAACATCCACCAGGATAGTGCCGTCACCACTTTCATTAGGAGCTTCGCCCGAAAAACCGATGGGATCAGGATGCAGGGTCGTTTTGCTTTCGTTCAAATAGGCAACATACTCGCGAATGCCGTCATCGAACTTGAAATGCTGACTGCGTCCGTCTCTCTCGTCTTCGAGGGTAATGGTCACTCCGGGATTAAGAAAGGCAAGCTCGCGCAAACGCTTGACCAAAATATCGAACTTGAAGTCTCGGATTTCGGTGAAAATCTGCGAGTCCGGCAGGAAGGTAATCTTCGTCCCGGTTCTCTTGGTGGATCCAGTGATATTAAGCTCTTGGGTAGTGATGCCACGCGAAAACTCCATCGAGTGAACCTTGCCCTCCCTACGAACCTCGACGACGAACCATTCGGAAACCGCATTGACGCACTTTGCGCCCACGCCATGCAACCCGCCAGAAACTTGATATGCACCTTTGCCGAACTTGCCGCCAGCATGCAAGTTGGTCAGGACCAGTTCCAGGGCAGGCATGTTATGCTTGGGGTGCATGTCGACCGGAATCCCGCGACCATCATCCTCTACCGAACAGGATCCGTCGTTGTGCACGTTGACCTTGATCTCCGAGCAATAGCCCGCCAGTGCCTCGTCGATCGAATTGTCCAATATCTCAAAAACGCAATGATGAAGGCCTCTTTCGTGAGTGTCTCCAATGTACATGTCGGGGCGCTTTCTAACGCCTTCGAGACCTTCGAGCTTTTGGATTTTCGAGGCATCATAACGCTCACTTTCCGGAAGTTCCTCGGGTAAGCTTTCAGTCGGTTTGTTTTCGTCCATGGAAAAGTCTTTGAATTACAGTTTGAATATTAGCAAGCCTTATAGTCTTGGGCGATGTTTTAGTCAAATTAAGTATGCGTGAAATTAAGTGCCTTCCAAGACTGCTTCAATCAACCAAAATACACAGTCTGGGTCAAGGGGTTTTCGGTACAAAAAACGACATTTTTAAGCGAATGAGAAGAAAGTAAAAAACTTTTCAACCTAATGGTTTTTATTTCATAAATTGTTTTTCTCCAATGATATGAATATTTCTCTTGATTCTAAATTCCAAGATTTTTTGCAATCGTCGACCAAAACCTTGCAACATATCCGAAAAATCTTTCCCAAACCGCATTGGAAAAACTTCAGTTTAAAGATTTCCGGACGATTGGATTACAAGGGGAAAACCCAAAGCCCGAAACAATTTTCGAGCGACAAGGGAAATTAGCGAAAGATAAATTAAAGTTATTCGGACGAGAGTGCGTTCAAGCACCAAAAGGATGCTTTCCCCAAAAGTAGCCGATCAAGAAAACACTGGAGAAGAAATAGAGGAGATTTAGGGGAAGGCCTATTTTAACGAAATCACGAAAACGATATCCCCCAACACTGTAGACGTAGGTATTAGTTTGATAGCCAATCGGAGTCGTGAAACTGGCGGATGCCGCGATGCATGTAGCTACCAGAAAAGCTCTTGCGTCCGAAGCGGTTAGCTCTATGGACTGCGCCAACTCAAGGGCAATTGGCGCCATGATAACAATGGTTGCCGTATTGGACAAAATTTCCGTCAAAACCGCAGTAGTCAGGTAGAGTGCGGCCAAGAGAAGAAAAAATCGCCATTCTTCCGGGGCATAGGACAAAACGCCTATCGAGAGCCCTTCGGCAATCAGCGATGAGGCACCGGAAGTCTTCATGGCCAACCCGAGGGTAAGCATTCCGTAAATCAAAACCAAGATATTCCACTCCACGGAAGCATAACCTTCTTTTGGCTTGATGCAACCAGTTGCAAACAAAACGGCCACACCAATGAGGGCAGAGGCAACGATAGGCATGATTTCGAAAGTTGCAAGACCGACGATGCCCCCAATGACGCAAAGCACGACAGGTGCCTTAGACGATTTTTCTTTCAAGGAAACAGCCGGCCGATCCAATAATACCAAGTCTTCGCTCTTGCGAAGGTTTTCGATGGCTTTTTCGGAGCCGAGAAGCAAAAGAGTATCGGTCGACTGCAGGCGAGCGGTCTTAAGTTCCCGCGCCAAGTTTTTCCCCTTCCTGTGAATTGCCAGCACGGAAACGTCGAAGTGCTTTCTGAAATCGATTTCAAGAAGGCTTTTTGAGGCGAATGGTGATGCCTGTCCGATGACACCTTCAACCATCATTCCGGCAGAGGTCGAAACCTGCTCAAGCCCAAGATTGCTGTCGCTGAGCAATTGCAGTCCTTCCAGGTTTCTCGCATTGGCCAAATCTGGTGGTCTAAACGACAAGACAAGCCTATCTCCAACCTCAAGGATTAGTTCCTTATCATGACTGGGCAAAACTTGATTTCCCCTGATAACATCCAAGAGGCGCATGCCCCTAAATTCCCTCAATCCGGAATTTTCGACACTTTTTCCGATCAAGGGCGATTCCTGACAGATGATTGCCTCGGTAACGTATTCCTTGTGTTCTATGTCCGAAAGAATTGATGAGAGCGCCTCGCGATTTGGCAAAAGGCGACGCCCAAACAGCAACAGATAGGCAGTAGCTACGAAGAAAAGCGGCAAACCGATCTTTGCCAACTCGAACATTCCCAAGGGGGCCATGTCTGGGTAAAGTACGTTTTCCCCCATAATCCCACTGGCCAGAACATTGGTGCTCGTACCCATTAAAGTGCAACATCCGCCAAAGATCGATGCGTAAGACATGGGAATAAGCAGCTTTGAGGAAGGGATATTCATGGACCTTGAAAGACTCATGACCACGGGCAAGAAAACGACCACCACCGGGGTATTGTTTACGAAGGCGGAAATAACCGCAACGGACGCAATCAGGGCCAACAAAAATCTTCGATACCCAATGCCTACGAGCCTCGCAAGCCACCCAGAAGCTATTTCAATCAAATGGCTCTTGCCCAATGCTGCGCTCACGATGAACATCGCCAAGATGGTAAGTGGAGCCGGGTTTGCGAAAACCCCTAGAATTTCGTTTAGCCCGGGAAGGCGATTGGAGTCGGAAACTAAGGAAACCAAGGTGATGATCGCAAAAACACATATTGCAGTCAAATCGACGGGGACACGCTCAAGAACAAAGCTCGCCAATGCACACGCCAAGAGACCCAAGACAAAAACAATTTCCCAACACATATTGCCTTCCAGTACTTCTGCCGATGGGTTTAAAAGGAAGTGCTAAGCGAAAGTACGACCTTTCCAACCCCAAAATTCGCGAGGTACATCCCTGAAATTCAAGTAAATGCGATCCTTCGACACCGAAAGGCTGTTCTCAAGAAAGTCACAAATGGCAGCAGACAACAAAGGCACATCCGAAGAAGACAAGCCGATGGAAAAAAGCTCGCCATAAATTGCGGGTTCTTCCGTTCCTGCAAATGCCAGTTTTTCACCAGCTTTGACTCGAACCATTACAAAAGCCTCCGATTTTTCCAACCATTCTGAACACTTGGTGGATAAACTTCGTAAAAGCTCTTTCTCTTGGTTCGCCGACACTGGGCAGTTCGTCACAATGGAAAGGTAAGGCATGATTAGGAAAAATTGAAAAGATAGAAGACTACTAGCGAAAGAGTGAAAAGGTAAATCGATCAAACCAAGATTGCAAAATAGAAGAAATTAAAGCATCTTGAAGGAACTTTCCGAAGCTATCCCAGGCAGTTGCTTCTAAATTTAATCCAGCAAGAACGATGCTAAACCTTTTGACTCGACCCAGAAGACTGCGTCGCACTCCCGAAATACGGGCTTTAGTGCAAGAATCGTCATTGTCCTCCGACGACCTCATGCTACCGCTGTTTGTAACGGAAGACGAAGAAAAGTCCGAGATTGAATCAATGCCCGGCGTTTATAGGGAACCGATTTCGAGCCTGCCCCAAAGGTGCAAAGAGCTGATGGACTTGGGCCTTAAAGCAGTGGCCCTGTTCCCCAAGGTGCCAACTGAGAAAAAAGATTCCGACGGCAAAGAATCTATCAATCCCGAATCACTCGTTATTAGATCGGTTCGTATGCTGAAGTCCGCTTGTCCAGATTTGGTGGTGGCAGGGGACTTGGCGCTGGATCCATATACGGTTCATGGCCATGACGGCATCTTGAATTCAAGAGGCGTGGTGGACAATGACGCGACTGTTGCCGTACTCGCGAAAATGGCTGTCTTGGCCGCAGAAGCAGGCATTGATGTGGTTGCCCCATCAGACATGATGGATGGACGAGTCGGAGAAATTCGAAAGGCACTTGAGGGCTCTGGTTTCTCTGACACTATCATAATGTCCTATTCAGCCAAGTTCGCGTCCTCCTATTACGGACCATTCAGGGACGCCGTAGGCAGTGCTCGCGGCAAGAACGAAAAGCCCATAGACAAAACCACCTACCAGATGAACCCGGCAAATTTTCGGGAAGCCGTCAGAGAAATGCAGCTGGATGAGAATGAAGGTGCGGACATCCTGATGATCAAGCCTGCGGAACCTTATCTAGACGTCATCAAGGCGGCAAAAGATAGATTCTCTTTGCCAATCGCAGCATACCAAGTATCAGGAGAATACGCTAGGGTTTGGGCCGCCTCCGAACGAGGCTGGTTGGACTTCGACTCCTGCATGATGGAATCGCTTTATTCGATCAAGAGAGCTGGGGCGGACTTGATCTTGACCTATTTTGCGGAACGTTTTCTCAGAAAAAACACCCGTTGAGCCATATCCATGGGCGAGCCCTTCAAGAGGGTGGCGCCTCGGGAGGGGCTTCATCCCCATAGGGGGCAGGTTCCTCTTCTCGCTCTTCTTCCTCCCATTTCAAGTCTTCGGAACGAGCAATTGCCTCTTCCTCCTTTGAGCTAGTTTCAACAGATTCTGTCTCCACGTCGGAATAGTCCTCCTCGCCATCTTCGTCCTCGTCGTCGTCTTTAATATCGTGGTCGAGGGCAAAGCCTTCAGGAACAAATTCCAGAATGGATTCGGTTTCGGTATAGAAATGCGTCCTGCGACCTTCCAAAAAATCGTTGTTCTGCCGCTCTGCAAGAACTTCCTCCATTTCCTCGAGGGTGAAAGGCTCTGCGAAATCGATGAGGTCATTGAGCATCTTGACCCGAAGCAAAGAAATGTGGTTTAGGAAATCCGCGTAGGGGCCCTTGTCCTCATCCATTACGTCGGGCAAAGCGAACAGCATATCCTCAGCCTTAAGAAGCGAATCGCGAACTCGCGAAAGACGAATTTTGCCTCCCTCCATTTCCTCGGTAATCTCGAAGGTAAAAAAGGCTTCATCCACGATGTCGGAATCCAAGCCGTACTCGGTCATCGAGTCCAGCAATTCGTTCATGTGAAGAAATTGTTTCGGGTCGATAATACCTAGGCCATCCACATCCCAGTTTACCTCATCGCTAATTTCGCTCACCCACCAATGGTGATCATCGCCCAAACGAGCGATGCACCAATCAAGCCTTGGTCCATTTTTTTCCATTGGCACATTGCCATACGCTTAGTTTTTTTCTTAAGTCAACACCTTGTTTAAAATTGCTATGTTTTTTTCCTGTATTTTTATCGCTTCAGGAAAGCCAATCTTTACACGCAGGATCATTGTAGATTAGTAAGAAACTCACTGCTGCAAATGAATTACTTGTACGAAAAAGTCATCCGAAGGGCACTTTTCGCGATGGATGCGGAAAGGGCACATCATCTTGCGACCACTACATTGAAAATTGTTGGTCGGGTGGGGTTCCTGCGTGGTGTCGCCTCAGTGATTTGCCGGGCCGAAGAATCTCCCATTCGTTTGTTCGGATTGGATTTCCCAAACCGAATCGGTCTTGCGGCCGGAATGGACAAATGTGCCGAATTTCCAAGTGCTGCTGCTGCCTTAGGCTTTGGACACATAGAGGTGGGAACCGTCACGCCAGAGGCGCAAAAAGGAAATCCGCAACCGCGGTTGTTTAGATACCCAAGAGAGGGTGCTGTCGTGAATCGAATGGGGTTCAACAATGACGGAAGCAAGGTGATTGCCTCGCGAATAGCCAAAAGTTTTCCAAAAGGCAAAAGGCCCATTCCATTGGGGATCAACTTGGGCAAAGGTAGGGAGACCGATATAGATGATGCCGCGCTCGACTACTTGAAGTCATTTGAAGCATTGGGAAAGCATGCTGATTATGTCACAATAAACGTGAGCAGTCCGAACACACAAAATCTTCGTTCCCTGCAAAACGCCGATCGACTCGAACCCTTGTTACAGACGATTCGCTTGGCCAACAAGGAAAGTTCGGACAAAATGGGACAGCCTGAAGTACCCATTCTGCTTAAGGTTTCTCCAGATGAATCGTTTCGCTCCCTAGACATTATCCTGGAGCTGGTTTTTAGGCATGGAGTCAGTGGCATCATCGCAACCAACACCAGTCTCGACAGATCTTTTCCGTCTGCAGCTCAATGCTCCGAGCCGGGGGGCTTGAGCGGGACGCCCCTGAAGGATAAGTCGACCGAGGTAATCCGTTATCTTTCCAAGGCATCGGAAGAGAAGATACCCATTATTGGCGTCGGGGGCATCATGGATGCTGAGTCGGCCAGCGAAAAACTCGATGTCGGTGCCTCACTTCTGCAAATTTATACGGGCTTGATTTACAAGGGCCCCTTGCTGGTCAAACGTCTCTCCAGATCTATTTCCCGAGGAACATCCAACTGGTTTTGAGCTTTGGATATCCATCCCAAGCCTTTACATCTTGCATCTACCCATAGGAGCGATCTATAATTACGCCCAAGAAAGGATGAAAAAAGCCCTATTCATCAGTCTTTTGCTATTGGTTTCCGGGTCGGTTCTTGCAGGCCTGTTGATATTTGGCGGTGACCCGGAAAAATTCAAATCCTGGTGGCAACACGTCACGCGTGACAGCGACACCATGCCTTGGAGCCCTTACAATTCGCGTTTGGTCGATGCCTCTGAGGTTCACCTCAAGGAAGCTACGGGAATAATTTTTCTGGATAGCAACCTTTTCTGGAAAGGAGAAGGCGCCACGGCAGGACCAGAGCTTAGCCAAAGCGGCAAAGTCGTGAGCATAGTACTCACCTCCGGCGGCGAGGGGTACGGCAAAGACACCATCGCCCAAGCAACAGGTGCAGGTTCAGGTCAATTTGAACTTGGTAAAGTTAAGGTCGAAGCGGGAGGGATACAATCCGTGCAGCTAGTGAAAGCAGGAACTTGGTACAATACGCCTCGATTTCACGCTCGTTCCAAAGATGGGCACATCGAAGCATCACCATATAGCGGCAAATCCGAACTTAAATTTGACAACGGCCAAGTACAGGACCGAAAGCAGTTCCTATCCGGCGAACTTCACGGGCTATGGGAACGATTCAGAAGAAACGGAGTAAAAGTCTTCGCCAAGGAATTTAAGAACGGGGAGAAGCATGGAACCCACATATACTGGTTTCACGAGCCTCAGGATCCTGAAGACTACAAGACCCAAAGCGAAGCTCATCTAAAGAAGAAAATATACGCCTCCCTCTGGCTCGAGGTAAACGAGGATGCTCGCAAGGAGTTTCCCGACTACCCCTCTCCCGAGACAAACGAATGGATCATGAAAAAGTACGAGGAGAGGGGAGGCACCTTTCAAGTAAAGTTGCTGGAACACTACGAGGACAATAAGCGTCATGGCTTATTCGAGGGTTTCGACTATTTGGGAAATCCTACCTTTACGGACGATTACGACATGGGTCGACGAATCAAGCACAAGACTCACGACAAAATAAAGAAAGGCTAGACCGCCAGATATGGTGCTCAGGGGGGGACTCGAACCCCCACAGCCTATAGGCCACTAGATCCTTAGTCTAGCGCGTCTACCAATTCCGCCACCTGAGCTAGAATGACAAAGCTTTCCCACAATACGCGAGAAACCATCATCATGGCATTTTGTTGTATCAAAACCAAGAAAATTTCATCCTTGGAAAAAGAATCCTTCATCGTTCTTGAAATTGAAGGCGCCATAAAGTAGCCTCTGTGCATTAATTGACTTAATTCCAATTAATATGGCCTCCAGTCCGCAAGATGAAGAAAGCCTAGGGGAAAAACCTGACCTTTCCTCGTTGCTCGACACTGACTTTGGCCCTGCATGGGGGGAGCTTGGCGCCAACGCCCCGGGACTTGCCCCTGGTTCCGATTCGTCACGACCCAAAAAACCTCGCCGAAAACAAAACCTTGCTAGAGAAGAATTTGGCAGACGAAGTGAACATGATAGCGGCAGGAAACCCAAGCGCCGAAGCTCCAAAAGGCCAGCTCGAGAAAGTTCAAAATCTGGAATTTCTCAAATAGAAGAAAAACCATTCCATGAGATAAGCTTTTTTCCTTCTGCGGATACATTCAAGGCCATTGCGGCAAACCTGAGGGAAACCAAGCGAACGCATGAGTTGTTTGAGTTGGCTAGGATCATTCTTGAGAAACCGGAACGGTTTCTGGTGAGAACTTCCTTGCCGACTGAAGCGGTAGAGGCGGGAACGGTTTACCACATTTCCAAATTGGATCATTACGCGGGACTTTCGCATGAAGAAACAATCGATCACTTGATCGCCAAATGCTCCAAGCGACTCTACAAGGTCGAAGAAATCGATGCCGAGCCGCCCACGGGAAATTTTACCTCCATTTGCAAATGCGGTATTACCGGAGCTTTGCTTGGCCCCAAAAACTATCATCGACATGCCGAGATCGTTAAGGAGCATCACACGCGAAACCTGTCGAACGTATCCTTCGCGAAATTCGAGGCAAAAATAGAAAGCGTACAAGATCCCGAAGTCGTCAATGAATGGCTGGAGGGCATGAAGAAAATCAGGAGATACAGCCTTTTGCAGGATCAAAGCGATTCAGCCGATGCATTCGATAGCCTTGAGGCCCTTAGGAAGCATCTCTCGCTTCATAGAGCCACTGAGCTCCTAAGGGCGGGCACTAAGGCGGAATTCTCCGGACGTCTACTTTCCGAGATGCCGGAAAACAAGCTTCGTAAAGATATTCTTAACGCACTTGAGTCTCAAAGGCGTTTTCCCCTGGAAACCTCTCTTGCAATGCTGGGAAGGTTTCGGTCCTCCGGGTTTCATCATTTCAAAAAAGGGAAAAAAGGCATTGCCTATGTTGCTTACGTAAAAAGAAAGCGGCGCAAGCCCCACGAGAAATTTTCTCCCTCACTTGAGTCCCTGCTTAGTTTTGTCGAAAAGAACCCATTGACGGAAAAAGCTACGCTGGCGGAAAAACACTTGGGTCTCATTGTCGAAAAACAAGAAGAAGGGGAGCAGGAGTCTCCAGAGGAAATCAAGCAGCTTGTGCGTGACCTGAGGTGGCTGGTTCGCGAAGGTTACGTAACGGAATATGCCGACGGAAAACTCGAGACAAGACCCGCTTTGCCTGAAAAAGAACCAAGCAAAGCCAAGACGACGACTACAGGCAGGGCAAAAAACAGCTCTTCAGAAACTTCAGAATCCGACGAATCAACAATCTCCGAGCAAAATTCACCGGAAGGACCCGAGCAAAGCAACTTAGAGGGCGGTACATCGGTTCAAACTTAATAAACGTCCACCCTCACGCGGAACTTCGATTGATAAGTTCCAGCTTTCGCCAAAATTCATTTCGGGGATTCGGTCAGGCCACTCCACCAACAAAAGCCACGGTGGAGCAAGCAACTCTTCCAAGCCCAGAAGTTCGAGGTCATTTGTGGATTCAATCCTAAATGCGTCGAGATGTACGATGTTGCGGTCTTGAGAAAGATAAGAGGACACGATATCGTAAGTCGGGCTCTTTAAGGTTTCCTGCACCCCAAGAGCCTTTGCCAGATGGGATGCAAGAAATGTTTTTCCCGCACCCATGGGCCCTATCAAATTAAGAGTTAGGTTCAGGGGCAAGACATGTGCGAGTCTTTCTGCAGCCAACGCCAGATCCTTCGGTTGTTCACATCGGATTCCCTGAGAAAGCTCTTGTTCAAAATCCATGACGCAGGAGAACGAAAAAGACCATGATGAGGTTAAAGAAACCATGCATAAAGATGCTGGTGCGCAGGTCCCCGGTGCGTTCATAGGATACCGCAAGAAAGACACCTAGAAAAAGCAAGGGAAAGAATGAAAGGGTATTTTTGTGAACAATAGCGAAAAGGATTGAAGATATGACGATTGAGGGACCCATCCCAAATGGACGCTTCATGAAACGATAGAGAATTCCGCGAAACAAAAACTCCTCTAGTAAAGGAGCGACCATGATCGCATAAATGGCAATTCCAAGAATTTCATTAAGGGATTGAGGCTGGGACAACCTTTGAATGCTTTCTTGTTCGGGATGATCGCGAAACAGTGTGGCAGCGACAAAACTTAATAGAAATATGCCTGGCCAAAGTTTCATTAGCCGAACGGAAGCATCAACGATCAGCTGACTCCAGCTCGTGTCGCCAAAATCAAACAGCTTGTTATATTTTTCTTGTTCCAAGGCCCAAAGGCAAATGACAGCAATGAGCATTGGCAGAAACCCCAACGCAAAAGGCCCGAAGAATCCAAAGAGTAAGCATAGGATGAGGAGCAGAGGCTGATAGAATGAAGTTTCCAAAAGGCCGACTAGAAAAGGGCTGCGAGAAGGTCGCGATTTACTTCTGCGCAAAAGCAAAAGGATTCCGCACGCAGCAAGAGAAAAGTTGCAGGCGAACACAACTTTTGCTCCGAGAGTAAATTCACCGGAGGCGGCTAGCTGAGTAGTCACCGCTTCCATTCGCAAAAGACCTTTTGACTAAAGAGTCTCGCCTCTCACGACCTTGCCTGCAACGACGAGATGTGTGACTCGGCCCAAAAGCTCCTTGCCCGCCCATGGCGTATTGAAGGAAAGGCTCTCCAAAGACTCGGACTCCACGGTCCACGCTTGGTTGGGATCAAAGATTGTAATGTCTGCAATGTCTCCAGGAGAAAGTCTACCTTTCTCCAAGCCAAGAATTGCCGCCGGCTTTGACGACAATGCGGAAATCAAGGCGGCATAATCTCCCGGACCTTCTTCAACGAAGCTGTTGAGGCAAGCAGGCAGAGCTGTTTCCAAGCCAATGACGCCAAAGGGTGCTAAATCAAATTCCATGTCCTTCTCATGACGAAGGTATGGCTCGTGAGCGGAAGAAATGCTGTCGATGGTTCCATCCAGAAGACCTTCCGCAAGAGCCATACGATCACTTTCTTCCCTAATAGGAGGACTAACCTTGAAATCGGGATTGTAATCAGAGAGGACAGCATCGTTAAAAGCCAAGTGATGTGGAGTAACATCTGCAGTTATGTGAACCCCCCGCTCTTTGGCTCGACGAAGAATTTCGACTGAGCCGGAAGCACTCAAAGATTGCAAGTGAACACGGGCTCCCGTAGACTCTGCCATAAGGACGGCGCGAGAAACGCCCAGTTCTTCAGAAACTCGAGGTGAACCGCGAAGGCCAAGCCTGAGAGAGACGATCCCTTCATGCGCAACAGCTCCCTCGTTCAATGCCGAATCGTAGGGGCACTCGAAAATGGGCAGGTCGAACATCGTCGAATATTCCAGAATACGCCTGAAAACTTCATTGTTTTGAACGACGTTCGGGCAATCGGTAAGAGCCACGACCCCCGCTTGCTTGAGGGATCCTATGGGGGCGAGAAATTCTCCTCTCCCGCCAATGGTCATACATCCGGCAGGCAAGATGTTTACGGAAGCTGCCTTTGCGATCGCATCATGAACATAGCGTATGGTTCCCGGATTATCTGCAGAGGGGGTGACATCCGGCATGCAAACAAGTGTCGTAAACCCTCCCGCTGCAGCGGCGGCGGAGCCAGAGGCGATGTTCTCTCTGCCGCCGCCGCCTGGTTCACGAAGGTGAGCGCGAAGATCAATGAATCCAGGCGAGACAATTTTCCCGCTAGCATCAATTTCACGAACATTTTTTTGGTCTGAGGGTTCAGGATTTTCCCGAACAACACCATTGGAAACAAATAAGTCGACCGTTTCGTCACGATTGTTCAAAGGGTCGATGACGCGACCTCCGCGTATAATGAGGTCGGCACTCATTGGAGTTGTCCCTTGTCTTGTAAATCGGCGACGCTGGAACACAAATAGAGTATTGCCATGCGAACAGCAATTCCATTGGTGACTTGATCCAGGATCACGGAGCGCGTGGAATCCGCAAGCGATGAATCCAGTTCGACGCCTCGGTTGATGGGACCCGGATGCATGATGATAGCCTCGGGCTTCAGCCAAGAAGCACGGGTCTCATTCAAGCCGAACATACCGGTGTATTCCGAAAGCGATGGAAAATGGGTTGAGGTTTGGCGCTCGTGTTGAATCCGAAGCAGCATTACCGCATCAGCGTCTGCAAGTGCGCTCTTAAGGTCATGACTGACCTCCGCGCCAAACTCAGAGAAAAGAGATGGCACCAACGTCGAAGGTCCGGCCAAGGTCACGGACGCTCCTAACTTGGTGAGCGCCCAAAGGTTTGATCGGGCAACGCGACTGAAGAGGATATCGCCAAGAATTGTTATCTTTTTGCCTTGAAAGCCCCCGAGGTGTTCACGCAGAGTCAAGGCGTCAAGTAATGCCTGGCTAGGATGTTCGTGGGCTCCGTCCCCTGCATTGACGACAGGTACATCCAAAACATTGGAAAGATATAGTGGTGCTCCTGCGGAGGAATGTCGCAACACAATGAGATCCGCTCCCAAGGCCTGTACGTTGGCGGCCGTGTCGCGTAAAGTTTCACCTTTGGTCAAGCTACTGGATTTACCCCCGATTGAAATAACGTCAGCACTCAATCTTTTGGCGGCCACTTCGAATGCCAATCGAGTACGGGTGCTGGGTTCCATAAACAAGTTGACAACCGTCTTAGACCTAAGGGATGGCAGCTTCTTTACCGCCCGATCCATTGTCCCCCGAAAGGAGGAGGCCACGTCGAGCACGGTTTCGATTTCTTCTCGAGTGAGTTCCTCGATGCCAACAAGATGTTTGCGGTTCCAATTGGCGGGTCTCTTCATGAAACGATAACTCGGTCCTGCTCGGAAGAAACTTCTCCTACGATTGCCTCAACCACTTGCCCGACCTCTGTGTTTAGCTCTATTCCAACGTAATCTGGCTTCAGGGGCAGGCATCGATGTCCTCGGTCCACAAGAACGGCAAGCTCTACGCAAGCTGGACGACCTTGGTCGAAAAGCTCGTTCAGAGCAGCTCGAACTGTGCGACCGGAGAAGAAAACATCGTCAACTAGAATACAGGTTGAGGATTCAACCTCCGGGGGCAATTGGGTTGGCGTACAATCCCTGGGAATCGGATTGGTCCCTATGTCGTCACGATGGAAGGAAACATTTAAGGAACCAGTTGGGATTTCTCTGGAGAATTCTTCTTCCATCTTCGCAGCTAGTCGGAGGGAAAGGCCCAAACCACCTTCGGCAATTCCCGCAACGAAGAGGTTTGGCGTAGAGCGATGACGATTGGCGATTTCCCTGGAAAGGTCATCCACAATTTCTTCAATCTTGGATGCTGATAGAGTCAAATCGGCAGTCATATTTCCGATGCCGAAAAATGACATTTTTAAGGATTCCAGGCAACGGTATTCTCCTGATCCGCCAACCAATCCGCCAAATCCTTAGGGTTTCTTAGCACGACAGCATCGCGACAATCGGGAGTCAGCAGATCCCTGTAGGCACTTTGGGCAAAGCGTCTACAGTGAAGCACAACCTTTGCCCTATGCCCGGGAGCCCTGACCAATCTTCCGAGGGCTTGGTTCACCTTGCGAATACCCGGTATCAAGTAGGTCTTGCGAAACGCCTCGTCTCGATTCTTTGCAACAATGGATTCCATCTTCGCCTCACGCAAGGAGTTTACCTCCGGCAATGCGGGACCGACGATCATTGCTCGATCTACCATCCCTCCAAGAGAATCTATGCCTTCTGAAAAAACGCTTCCCAAGACAAGAAATAAAGCTTGGGACGCAGGCAATGAAGTTTCGAGAAATTCGTTTGCTTCCCTCAAGCCGCGAAAACGAGGCTGAAGCACAACCTTCGTCTTTGGATGCCTCACAAGCAGTCGATCTAAAACCTTTTCGGCATAAGAAAAGGATGGGAAAAAAATCACTGCGGGGGATTGCCCGGCTTGGATCAATGTCTGTGCAGCATTCACGGTATCGTCGAGGTAATGTTCGCGAGTCGCAAACCGAGTGTCGGCACTACAGTCAATCGCTGTCTTCAAGGAACCTTTTCGCCATGGGGCAGAGCCTTGTGACACTTGGAATTCCTCAGTATCCAGGCCCATGCCAGCCGCAAAGTCAGAAAACGGCGACAAGGTGGCTGAGGTTAGCAAGCACATGCCGAATGCACGTAGCTCAGCAGCCAAATGAGTGGAAGAGTCTAAACACGCCACCTCAACAGACTGATTTTCGGGTGACCAAAAATGCACGGGCATGGAATCTTTCTCCAGCAAACTAGATGCCTCGGAAAAGAGCCACAGGTTTTCCAGTAGGTTGGGTGGAGCTTGTTCCCACGGCAATGGGCCTTGCTGTACCGTTCGGGCAATCGAATCGACGAAATCAGAAGCCTTGTAAGTCTCGTCCGCATCCAACACTTGATTCTTCTTTAGTGGTTCCAGAAAATCCATCCACTCGGTCAATGTTCGGGTCAATGCCCGAAAACCCCGATGTCGGTTGAGGAAATCAACTACTTTCATGGCATCCGACATGCAAAATCGGGGGGAAAGACAAGACGCAACGCGACCAGAAAGATTATGGGCTTCGTCAATAAGCAAAAGCGTCCGAGCGGGAGAATAATCGCCCATATCACCCAATAAGCCCGAACTGCCTGGATGAAAAACATAATTGAAGTCACCCACAACGACATCGGCAAAGGGCAGGGCAGAACGAATTATTTCATAGGGGGGGATTCTGAGTCGGTTCGCTTCACGCACTAAGCTATCCTCGGGAATGGTTCCTTCTTTGAAGAGGCTGAGTAACGAATGGGAAGAGTATTCTGCATTTCGAGAAATTTGATTGTGATGATAGTCCTCAAAGCCTGAATTTCGTTCATACTTACTTCTCAGGCAAAGAAACCTAAGTCCATCTCGTCCGGGAGACATTCTCTGCAGGGTTCTCAGAACTTCGTTTTGTCCAGTGGATTTGCCGGTAAGGTAAAGGATTCTGTCGCAAAAACCATCTCGCATACGATCCAGTGCCCAGGAAAGAATAATTCCTGTTTTCCCAAAACCCGTAGGGGCTTCGAAAAAAGTTATCGGGGTCAGAGATGATACCTTTTTCAGAGAATGAAGAGTCTCGACCTGTCCTTCACGCCATGAGTCGTAAGGTGGGTTGAATTTAAATTGGGTGCGCCGCTTTTGGCTTGCTCGTCTTTCCTCCAAAAAATCGAGCAGCAGCAGCAGCTTGTTTTCGAAAGCCTCCATGTCTTCGGTGACATGAGGTACATTCTGGACGAAACCTCCTCCAGAAACATCTGCAAACACCAATTCACCCTCAATCGTTTTACTGGAATTTTCGGGAAGAAGGAGCAGCAAGGCAAGATAGGCGGAAAGTTGAACAAAATAATGAGGAAATTTTTCTCGAAGGGCATCCTCGTTGGCCGGAAGCGGAAAAAAGGTGGTCTTTAATTCACTAACGCACAAACTTTGTTGGGCTGACGACAGTTTGTCGATTCGCCCCTCGACTTCTATGGTCCAGCCCGATCTCAGAAAAACTCCTCGAACCGGGACCTCGTGCGATACCTCCAGATCTCTTGAGACTTGTGATTCGGAATCCGTGCGAAAGGCTTCATGCCATTTGCGACCAAGTTCAGCTCTCCAAAGGCCTGGCGACGGGCCCATCTGTGGTTTTGGACCGAGGCCGAAATCCGCAAGTTCTCCTGCGCTTAGGCTCGCCCGTCGCTCTCCCGGAAAAATCCGCATGACGGGAAAGGGTTGAAATTATTCGAAAAGGGTCTCTTGGCGAGGGATGCCGTTAGAGCCCTCATCATTTTCCTGCCGGGGCAAGTGCTTGGGCGGGTCGGATGAACGGGACTTTAGGGCGTTCTCTCGCTTCAGAACCATCTCGCGACAAATATCGGCAACTTTTTGCCTCAGCCAAAGACCAGTTGAAGACTCTGGGCGATAGTCCGCAGGTCCGTTGTTGTGGACACGACCCATCTCCACGAGGCGACAGGTTTGCTCGAATTCTTTTTCATTTGCGGGGTCATATACGGCATAGGTTCTGCCGCCCCATTGCTTGACGACTGCAAAAACGGGGACATCGCTGGGGCCATCGGCAACATAGATCATTTGATCAAAAGGAACGCGTCGATCCTCATGTGACATGAAGGAATTGACCTCGATCGCAGGATTCTTGTTTGAACCCTTGTTTATTTCAAAAATGTAACGAGTCTTGATGGTATTGTCGACTACCATGCCAATTTGTGAAATTTCTGGTTCAAGCGGCAGCGAAAGCTCAGTCTGTAGAGAATAGTTGGGAGGCAAAGGCGACTCAATGAATTCACAAGCAAAAATATCCTCTACATGAGGGGCTATCTTGCTGCCACGTATCATGTGGGTTAGTCCCGTGCTGATGACGTAGTGTTCGAGCCTGAAGTCATGCCCAGCGAACTCTTCGGATTGAGGAACCTTGGAGAGAGCGCCAAAGAAATTCGGCAAGCCAGGGCAAAACTGAAGTTCGGAACCTAGATCGACAAGCCTGTCATTGGTCAAACCACGAAGAGGGCCATTCTTTACATAACTGAGAAGATGATTCAGGTAGATAGTGTCTGCGGAAACAGACAATCCTCTTCTGGAGTAAATGTCGGGAAGGTCATTAACCTCACGCCAAAAAAGGTTTTCATCGATTCCATAAGCCTCAAACAAGGGAGTCTGCATGTAGCCAGGTATCAGCGTCTTGTCGAAATCCCAAACGCAAGCAATTACGTTTTGACCGTAGACCCGACCATTTCCGTGAGCAGATTTCATAAACCTTTACCCTTGCGCCGGAAAAGCTTTCGAGCAACTATCAAATAAACCCAAAGATGCTGGAAATACCTGATGTAGAACCATTCCGCAAACGTCATGCGGAACTGGAAAATGAGCTGGCGAATCCGGATGTTTTCAAGGACAGTCGCCGGGCGGCAACCCTTTCTCGAGACCATAGGAGGCTGGAAACCCTATTGGGTCTGGCAGATAAAATTTCAACGGCGGAAAATTCTCTCCGCGACAACAAGCTGTTGCTTGATGATGAGGAGCTGGGAGAGATTGCAGCTGAGGAAATTGAGATTTTGGAGGAAGAATTGCCTAAAATTAAGGAACAGTTCCTCTTCACCATGATTCCTCCCGAAGAGGGGGATGAGCGAGACACCATCATCGAGATTCGGGCTGGTGCAGGCGGAGACGAAGCCTCTCTCTTTGCCTCAGACCTTTTCAGAATGTATTGTCGTTTTGCTGAGGAAAAAAGCTGGTCAATCGAACGCCTTGGAGAAAGCCCCTCGGAGACAGGAGGATACAAGGAAATCGTCTTCGCGATTAAGGGAGAAGAGGTTTTCGCCAAGCTAAAGTTCGAAAGCGGAGTGCATCGCGTACAACGAGTTCCCGTGACGGAAACCAATGGTCGAATCCATACTTCTACCGCTACGGTCGCCGTCCTTCCGGAAGCAGAAGAAGTGGATGTCGATATTGACCAGAGTGAGCTTGAAATAAGCATATGCCGAGCGAGTGGTCCTGGTGGGCAAGGAGTAAACACTACTGACTCGGCAGTACAAATTCTTCACAAGCCAAGCGGGCTAACCGTATATTGCGCAGACGAAAGGTCGCAGCTCAAGAACAAGAACAAGGCCATGACTGTTCTCAGAGCCAGACTGCTCCAGCTGAAGCGAGAAGAGGAACACGAAAAATATGCCCAGAAAAGACGCAATCAAATTGGAACGGGCGACAGGAGCGAAAGAATCAGAACCTATAATTTTCCTCAAAGTAGAATGACGGACCACAGGATTGGGCTGACGACCAGAAACCTGAATGAAATCATGGACGGAAAGCTCGACGAGGTTCTCCAAGCCCTTGTGAAGGAAGACAGGCAACTCAGGTTGGAGGAAATTGCCGCTCAACAAGCATCTTGAGGGAGATGCTTACGATTCTAGAGGTTATTCGAAAGTCCACCGAATTTCTTCATAAGGCAGAAGTCCCGAATGCTCGGCTGGATGCTGAGTGGATTATTTCCCACTGCCTGAACATGGGAAGGATGGATTTGTACCTTCAGTTCGAAAGACCGCTCGAAGAGGAAAAGCTATGTGAAATGCGAGGCATGATCACAAGAAGGAGTAAGAGAGAACCTCTTCAGCATATTTTGGGGCATGTTACATTTGCCGATTTGAGGCTAACTTGTGACAAACGCTCTTTAATACCAAGGCCCGAGACCGAGGAACTCGTGGAAATTATATTAACCATTACTAGAAAAGGTTCTCCCGAAAAAGTTCTTGATTTGGGAACGGGCTCAGGAGCCTTGGCATTGGCTTTAGCCAAAGCGTTTCCCTCCGCCCAGATAGTTGCGACGGATATTTCAGAAAGGGCACTCGAGCTTGCCATCGAGAATGCCAATGCAAACAATCTATCTGGACGAGTAGAATTCCTTTCCTCCGACTGGTTTGAGGGATTGCCGCGAATGACTGAAGGTTTTGACTTAATTGTTTCAAATCCACCATACTTATCGGAAGAGGAATGGGAATCGACCGAACCTGAGGTCAAACGATACGACCCCAAAAAAGCACTGGTTTCAGGGGAAGGTGGATCCCGAGACTTGCAGAAAATCCTAAGGGACTCCGAACAGTATTTAAATCCTCAAGGCTGGCTTGCAATGGAGACTGGCGAGTACCATCACGAGGAATTAGCCAATACTGCGAAAGCCATCGGCTATGAGAAGATCTTGAAGAAAAAGGACTTGGCGGGGAGACCTCGCTTCTTCTTGGCGAAACGGGCGGAGGTTTGTAAGCGCTGAGGTGGTATTTAAGACTCCTTCTTGGGGTCTTTTTCGCTCTTTGCAACCTTGGCGGAATCCGCCCGAATCTGAATCCAGTCGGACATGATTCGAAGACTTTCGTGAAGTCGTATGTCCAAATCTGTCGGAGAATCCATTTTTTCGGCAATTCCTTCGTCCTCGACCTTTTCTCCCCGCACCTCTCGTGAGCGTCGATCTTGGTTGCGTACGACCTCCAGACGGATTCGTTTGGAAGGAAAGGATTTGTCGGCCAAGAGCTTCATTTTCTCGTTAAGTTGCTTGCTAAACGACTCGTCCTTGGCCTTATCTGACAAACGTTGGGCCAAGTTGAGGGAAAATTCCTTTTGCTCTCTTTTGCCTTTGTACCAATCAACGTTTGTCTGGAGATGAGAAAACTCCTCCTCGTCTTTCTGGCGCTTCTGGCTGGAATCAAGAAGGCGCTTGAGGTTGTCGGGCACAATCCTAAATTCCTGTGCAGGCCTACGATAATTAACGGCAGGAATTTCGTCCCACTCCATAGCATGCGGAAGGTCTGCTTCTCCAATCGGCAAAAACTCGTTAATCGAGGCCATGGAAATGTCTGAGGTAACCCCAACGTTTTGGGTGCTCGTACCAAGAGGAAGGTAGTATTTCTGAATAGTAATTTTGGCTGCGCTGCGCTTTTTTGTCTTAACGGCATAGAGGTAGGGTGCATTCATCTCGATCATGGACTGAACGGTTCCTTTGCCATGAGTGGACTTATCCCCAATGATGAGGGCTCGCTTGTGGTTTTGCAGAGCTCCTGCAACAATTTCTGATGCCGAGGCACTATATCGGGACACCAACAATGCAAGGGGACCTTCCCAGATGATCTTGGGATCAAAGTCAAATTTCTTGCGGATTTTTCCGCTCGTGTCTTTTACCTGAACAACGGGACCCCTGGAAATAAACAAGCCCGCCAAACTAACGGCCTCGCTAAGAAATCCCCCCCCGTTGCGTCGCAAATCCAGAACGATTCCCTGTACACCCAACTCCTTGAGTTTGCCGACCAACTCCTCGACGTCATCGGAAGCCTTTGCCTTTGCCTCGCCTGGAGCGGCCCCGTAGAAAGATGGCAACATGATGACGCCAACAGGCAGGGTGCGATCTCCTTCGGGGGAAGGCACCTCGTGAATGGTGGCGGAAGCTAGGTTGGCAGTCAGCTTGATGCGGTCTCGAGTGATACGAACCGTCTTCCGGTCAGTGGGGTTTTTTCCAGGTTTA
The DNA here is from genome assembly GCA_964576585.1 of uncultured Puniceicoccaceae bacterium. Taxonomy (GTDB): domain Bacteria; phylum Verrucomicrobiota; class Verrucomicrobiia; order Opitutales; family Seribacteraceae. Next base: position 26,063 of record CAZNWO010000001.1, read on the forward strand.
ATGAAAAGCCTTACTACGGTATTCTTGGGTCCCTTGATGAGTTCAACTATCTTGCTGAGTTTCATGTCGACCACATCCACGTACTCTCCTTCTCCTTGAGCAACCTTCAGAATGACGTCTTCAGGTTCAAGCTCACGACTGGCTTCCGCAGGCCCCCCCGGCAACAATTCCTTGATGGTGCAAAACCCATCCTCGTCGGTAAGAACCGCCCCGATGCCAACGAAAGTATTGTGCATGGACTGATTGAACTTATCTCGTTCCTTAATGTTGAGGAACGTCGTGTGGGGATCAAACATCTGCGTAAGGGCCGTGAGGTAAATCTCTTGCACGTCGGAAGCCTCGAATTCCCTGATGTTCTTGTCCCAGCGCTCGTACCTTTTGGACAAGCGTTTGCGGGCCTCGCTCAAATAGGTATCCAGTTTTTCTTCCTTGGGCAATTCGGGGGATTCGCTCACGTCGGTTGAGTTTTCATCCCCTCCGACCTTGATTTGATTGAGCACCTCAGCCAACATCTCATACTTGAGTCGCTTCTCCCAAATTTCATTGGCTTCCTCGTCGTTTTTGGCCCACGGCAATTTTTCCCTGTCGGGAACAAACGTTTCATTCTCATCGAACTTAAAGTCGCCCTTGAGGCGCTGCAGTACCCAACTCAAACGAGCTACCGCCCTGGTTCTGTAGTCGTTGTAAATCCGAAACCCCGGGAACAGATTGCCTTGCTTGAGGTAAGTGGCGATAGTTGGAACAAAGTCCTTGAGGTATTTGTCGCGGTCGCCCTGGAGAAAATAGAGACGCTGCCGATCAAGCCTTTTCATGTAGGTTTCGAGAAATTCCTCGGGGTTTACCTTTTCAACGGAAACCTTGCTGTAGTGTGCTCGCTGGAGAGCTTGGGCAAGCCAACTGGCCTCTACCTGCATGAGCTTGCTTGGTTCCAGCTCTTTGGGCTTTGCGGAAGCGTTTTCATCGGCACTCAAAAAAGACTGAGCGGGAAGCAGCGTAAGAGCGAGTGCGACAAGAAGGTTGGAAAGGTGTTTCATCAAGAAAAGTTGGCGGGGATAGGCGTTCGGTTAAGTTTAAATCAAAATTACTTGAAAGGCATGTTTGGTGTTCCGGCAACGACAATGTATGGTCTTTGCGATCATTTGCCCAAGTGGCTCTTGGCTTTATCCAAAGTCCGCTTTTCCTCAACGGTAAGGGATCCAAAGCCCTTGTCGTTGATTTTATCTAAAATCCGATCCACTTCTTGCTGCACGATTTGGCGATCGTCAAGGTTGACTGAGTAACCAGTCGGAGTAGCTACCTTGCGAGGGGGCTTCGAGGGCTTGAGCCATGAAGGCCTCTGGATGCGAGGTCGTCGGACCGCGCGCCCAAATTGTCCCTTCTTCATATAGCCAAAGAAGAATAGGCCCGCCAACATTCCACCGAGGTGGGCCGAATGAGCAACACCTCCCATTCCCTTGAGCTCGGAAAAGAGAAACCCGTAGGTCTCGATTCCCAAAAGGCCCCAAAGGATCCACTTCGGCTTTAGGGTGCATGGCAGCACGAAGAAAAGAAGCAGAGTTATAGGTTGATCGGGGCGACGAAGGCAAAAGGTGGTCAGGAAAGACATTGCGATCGCCGAAGCACCCACCAGTGCACTTCCCGACATGTTGAAAAGGAACCAAAGCAATGCTCCGGAGACGGCTCCTGCCAACGCCAACCAGGCCATCATGGTAGAGCCAATGTCTGCCTCAAGGGCACGTCCAATGAAAAAAATCGCCAACAAGTTGAGCACCAAATGCCAAGCCCCTTCATGCAAAAAGGCATAAGTCGCTAAAGTCCAGATTTTCCCAACAAGCAATCCCTCGGGAGTAAAGGCGGTCCAATCAAAAAACATCTCGTTGGAGACGCGGCTACCCAATGCCTCCACAAAGCTCTGCAGGACGAAACATGCTATCAGGGCGATCAGCAGCGGCTTAAGGAACCCTCCGGAACCTGCGCCAAAGCTCGGGGACCTCATGTATGGCCTGTCGTAAAGCATCGTGTATGATTAAAAATTGGTAAATCTAGAAGCCCAGAGAGCCTATGTAATATAATATATCGTGCCTGCAAAGGCAAAAGGCAACCTTTAGAAATTGCAGGCGACAGAGGGAATTAGCCTTGGGCTTGGAGGTTTTTGCGCAGCTTCTTCCATCTTGCGAGTCGTTCGGAGATTGCAGTTTCCGCTCCGGAATCTTGAGGAACAAAAAGCTCGAGGTTCGTTTCAAGGTAATCTTGCCCGGAAACATTTTCTGCAAAATCATGACTGTAAAGATAGGTCTCTTCTCCTTGTTCCCGATATTTCTTGTTGCGGCCATGCTTGTCTCGGATCGATGACGGCACTCGCTGAACGGAGTTTTCTCGAATCTCTTTCTTGGCTCGGGCCAGGGCTAGAGTAGAGCTGTTGCTCTTGGGACAAGTGGAGAGAAACAACGTTGCATGGGCCAAGCTCAACTCACATTCGGGAAGTCCGATAGTCTCGCACGCTCGAAAGACAGCATCCGCAACAAGCAAAGCTCGGGAATCCGCCAAACCCACGTCCTCGGAAGCAAAGATAACCAAGCGACGAGCAATAAAGCGGGGTTCCTCGCCCCCGACGAGCATTTTCGCCAACCAATAAAGCGCCGCATCGGGATCATTGCCCCGCATGCTTTTGATAAAGGCGGAGGCGGTGTCGTAATGTTCATCTTCGTTGCGGTCGTAGGCAATATTTCTTTCTGCAAAGAATCCCGAGACCGTTTCCTCTGAAACGTTTCCTCCAAGGGGCAAGGCTTCGACGATTGTCTCTAGAAAAGTGTAGGCCCTTCGCAAATCTCCATCCGACAGAACGGAGATGCGGCTGATTGCCTTTTCATCCGCCTTGCATTTTCGGGCACCTAGTCCTCGATCGCTGTCGGCAAGAGCTTGTTTAAGAGCCACGGCTATTTGATCGGCGGAAATGGGCGACAAGGTAAAGAGCTGGCTGCGACTCAGCAGGGGATCGATGACGTAGTAACGGGGATTGTGGGTGGTTGCTCCAATCAACCTGGCATGGCCCGATTCCAAGTCCGGCAAAAGGAGATCCTGCTGAGATTTGTTGAAGCGGTGAATCTCGTCCACAAACAAGTAGCTGTTCGCGGACCCATGGTAACGACAGAGCTTGAGAGCCTCTCTTAATTCGGCGACATTAGAAGTCACGGCATTTACCCGAATGAGCCTACATTGACTTTCCGCAGCAATCACCGCGGCAAGGGAGGTTTTTCCGGAACCCGGAGGCCCCGCAAAAATCAAGTTTCCCAACCTGTTCTCACAAATCAGCTTCGGCAAAAGGCAACCCTTTCCCAAAACATGATCCTGACCTAGGATCTCCTCCAGTTTGCTTGGGCGCATCCTTTCCGCCAAGGGTCGCCTGGGAGGGGAGTCATCTCTTCCCTTTTCGAAAAAAATATCTTGAGAAGGTTTTGCCATCTGGGCTTCAATAGAAGCGATTTGCGGCCAGCGTCGCAAGAGCAGTAATGAAAATCCCCACTTCAAAGACAGCTGCACTTCTTAGGGTTCCCTGGATTTGGTTGCTCTTGCCGGGGATTGGGGGATATGTCGCAGCACGAGAACTTGCACCAATTGAGCCGACTGCTTTTTTCATCTTGGCCATTATCCTTTTTGCTTTCGCTTCCTTGTCAAGCTGGCGAAAAAACTCGATCAACGGCATATGGGAACTTTGTTTTGCCGCAGGAAGCTTTTGCTTAAGCACGGCACATTATGCACACACCGAGGGTCATCGAAAGCCAAATGGGCACCAACTGTCAATGCCTCCAAGGGAGTTGATTTTGGAGATGGCAATCAATCGGGTTTTCGAGCAACTCGAAAAAAGCGACGAATTTTCAGGCCTTGGGCTAATAACGGCAGCTCCAGTGATTCGGAAGGATTTGGTTGGGAAAAGAATACATTTCAGGTTGTGGCAATCCGAACAAGGTCCATTGCCCATTGAGGGGGAAGTTATATTGGCAAACGCTGTATTGTATCCCTTGGATGGCCGCAAAGACGATTCGTTCCAAAAACATCTTCTGGACAGGGACGTCTACTACCAGTTTCGAAGAGGAAGCCTGATCGGGGTAAAGAAAAGAGCCGGGACATTTGAAAGGTTTTGCCAAAACGCAAATCGAGAAATCGAAACTTGGCTCAAGCGAGGGGCGGATGCCAAAGACTCCAATTGCGCAAATATTTCCGTAGCCATGCTCTTGGGGAAAAAAGCTGCAATCCCACCCGACCAGAAGGAACGTTTCATCTTGGCTGGAGCAATGCACCTTTTTGCAATAAGCGGGTTGCACGTCGCAATCATTGCCGGACTTCTCACCTTGATACTGAGAGCACTTCCTGGTCCCAGTTGGCTTGAAACGATATTCTTGCTATCGATTCTTTTTGTTTACGTGAACATAACGGGAGCCGCTCCCTCCGCCGTACGGGCGTTCGTAATGATTGCATTTTGGAAGGCCTCGGGGTTGGCCGGCAGGAGAGGCGCCGCTTTTCCCGCACTCGTGGCCTCGGCGGTATTTGTCCTTGCTCTTGAGCCTGGGCAATTGCGTCAAAAGGGGTTTCAGCTTTCATACGCGGTCGTGGCATCCATCATCCTGTTTGGGGGGCCTCTCGGTGAAAAATTAACGGCACTCTTCAGACCTTGGCCTTTCCTGACAAATGAAGAACTAAGCGTACCGAAAAAGCTTGGTGTGCAAGCTTCCTCTTGGTTTGGTGGCGCCTTGAGCATAAGCATTGCCGCAAGTTTGGCCAGTGCTCCATTGACCGCAGAAGCTTTCGGAGTGTTTTCTCCGGGCGGAATCCTTCTCAACGTATTTTTAGTTCTGCTTGCGGTCTTGGTTCTATGGCTTGCGGTCTTTTCCTTGCCGTTTGCGTCCCAAGGGATTTATTTTTTCAACGAAATCGTCTGGGCTTTGATTAGTTGCATGGATTGGCTGGTCCATTCATTCGTTTCCATTCCCGGCCTGTTTTTCAAGGCGGAGTCCAAGACGGATTGGGCACCGGAACTAACCGTTGTCATCTACCTCGCAATATGCCTGATCACGGCCCGAAGGCTGCCAGAGGCATCGTGGAAAGCCTTTTCTGCGGCACCAGCTTGCACGATGTTTTTCATTGCCTTTGGAGTGAACCTGTCTTTGGGAAAATAAGGTCATGAAAAGCTCATACGAATTAGCCATGGAACGTTTTGGGGATGGGGATGACTCCAAAGCCCTTACCGATGAACAAAAAGCTGCGATTGCCGAGATCGAGGTAAAGTACAAAGCAAAGATTGCCGAAAGAAAAATCTTCTTGGAAAAAAGCCTCGCAGACGCTCTTGCAACTGAGAATGAGGGCGAGGCTGAGGAAATCCGCCGACAAATTGCCGAAGAAGTTTCAGCCTTGGAAGAGGAAGCGGAACAGGCGAAAGAGAAAATACGTCAAGCCTGACCATCTTTGAGCGAATCGAAGGGTGCCACCTAAGCAAGGCGTCACCCTCAGAGTTAAACTCGAGGATGAATCTTGTATCTGTCGGGCAGCTTTCTGGCGAACCAGAACCAGACCTTGTTTCTCTTGATTGCAGAGAACTCAATGACTCGATTGCCGCCACTTTTCTTGACCAAACGAATAACGACGTCCCTCACGTCTTGGCCTTGGGTTAATTGGCCGATGGTTTCGCGAGCGACGACCAAGTCTTTGGGCGCGGCAAAATTCATGAAGGGTTTCTTGACCAGTTCCTTGGGGGACCATCCGAGAAATTCCGCCCAAGCATCCGAATCTCCTTGGAAGAAAATTTCTCCATTTTTCAGTAAAATCGTCCCGCTGTAATCGCAATCTTGCGAGAGCTCATCCATGGAATAGTCGCTGCGCAGGCGAGACCTGGCAGTCGGGTTTCTCATTTTATGGTAATGCTTGGGGGTAACTCCCACTCGCTTCTTAAAGGCGCGATGAAAATAATGCACGCTCTCGAAACCGCACTCCAAGGAAATCTCCTTTACGCTGACGCGTGCATTCGAGAGCAAGGTTTTCGCTCTCTCAATACGCTGCCGAATCAAATCCTCGGTAGGGCTTACCTCAAACTCGGTCTTGTAAAGAGCGGCAAAACGGCTGGTGCTGAGATTCGCCAGTTGTGCCATTTGCTCGATCGACCAAGGCTTGATCAATTTTTCGTGAACTTGCTCGCGGACTTCCCTGAGCACATGAGAGTGGTCGGAAGCAAACCTAGAGTAATCGTCTTTCGCAAATCGAGAAAGCTTGATGATGAATTCCTCAAGAACAAGGGAGGTGACGCGCTTCCAATTCTGCTCACGATCCTCCATCTCCGTTTTGATCTTCTCGAACATGGAGGTGATGAAATGAGTACGATAGGGATAAAACGCCTCGTCCAAGGGGAAGCCTGTGCTCTGGGCAAGTTTCTCGGCAGCGGGTCCTGAAAACGAAAGCGAGTCTATGGTCCACGATTTTCCCGTAGCCTTTAGATAAAGTGGTTCGCTGGGAGAACGGAGGAGGCAGGCACCTTGCTCTACTTCCGTCAAGCCATTGGTCGTCTTCACTACTGCCGGGCTGTGGAAATGAATGAAGGTGAAATCATTGGAACCCTTGGGTTCGTCGAGTGTTACTTTCTGAGAGTGCTTTGCGGAAGCGTCGCAATTATTGACTTGGAGTTTCACGATAGTATTGGTGTGGTTTTCTTGTGGTGGGCAAAGTTTAGCAAAATAACCCTATATAGTTCAAATTAGGGCGACGGCATTTGCGGGATTAATTTATTCAGGCAAGACCTCACAATAGGATTGGGTTATTTTAGGCACATCAAAAACCTGATAATTTAAAGGCTTGGGGGTCCTGTCAACTGCATAAGACAACTTTTAGCGGTGTGCCAAATCGTCGATAAAAAATACAAAGAGGTCATGTTCGTCGAAAGTCACGCCTCGCAGTGAAGACCGTTTTTGTTTGCCCGAGACCAAGCCACGCGCAACCTCCGCCAAACAATGGACAAAGGAGAGCCAGGGGCATTTTTTGTTTACGACACGCTCACTCGTGAAAAACAAAGGGTCTTTGCCGAAGATGGCGAGACCTTGAGGTTCTATTGCTGTGGTCCCACGGTTTACGGCCCCGCCCACATAGGAAACTTCAGGACATTCATCGCGCAGGATTTGTTCAGGAGGGTAGCGGAATGTTCGGGCATGAAGACCATGCATGTCAGAAATGTTACGGACGTTGACGACAAGACGATACGAGATTCCCGTGCCGCAGGAAAGAAGCTCGATGAGTTTACCTCCGAGTGGAGGGCTTTTTTCGAGAACGACTGCAACTCGCTCGGCTTACTAACTCCCCACGAAGAACCAAGTGCGGTAGTGCACATCCCGCAGCAAATTAAAATGATCGAGGACCTGTTTTCCTCGGGGCACGCCTACTTGGGGGAGGACGGCTCAGTATACTTCAGGATATCCTCTTTCGAAAACTACGGCAAGTTGTCGGGTCTGGACAAAAGAGAAGTCCGAACCGCCCCAAGTGGCGAAACCATGGATCGAGACGAATATTCAAAGGAGGACTTGCGGGATTTTGCACTATGGAAGGCTCGCCGAGAAGAAGATGGAGAAAATTTCTGGAATAGCCCGTGGGGAGAGGGGCGCCCCGGATGGCATCTCGAATGTAGCGCCATGTGCAGGGAATACCTGGGCGACTCTTTTGACATGCATTCCGGGGGAGAGGATTTGGTTTTTCCTCATCATGAAAACGAAATTGCCCAAAGCGAATGCTCTACCGGAAAAGCCTTTGCTCGTCATTGGTTTCACATCGCGCACCTAATGGTCGATGGAGGCAAAATGAGCAAGAGCCTAAACAACATGTACACGCTTTCGGACTTGCAGGCAAAGGGTTTTGTCCCTGAAGCCATTAGGTATTTACTTTTATCGGGTCACTATCGCCAATCGCTAAACTTCACGCTTTCGTCGTTGGATGCGGCCAGCGGGGCCTTGGCCAAACTCAAAAAGTTCGACGAATCTCTTGGCGCTGATAGACCTGCCGACTATTCGGAATCCGTTGCTAGAGGTCCCACGGAGCTTGGACCTTTTGAAGATTCCTGGAAATCATTGCTGGACGACTTGAATTCACCAAAGGCCTTAGGCGAACTTTTCGGTGCAATACGAGAAATAAATCTCGATCCGCTTTCATGTGAAGAAAAGACACGCATAAGGGATTCATTTTGGTTCATCCTACATGCGTTTGGATTAAAACTGGCCACCAACGATCAAATTGCGGAACCGCCGAAAGATGTAAAGGATCTTGCCGAAAGCCGAATGGAGGCTCGAAAACTGAAAGATTGGGGAAGGGCAGACGAGCTGCGCGAACAAATTGCGGAAAAGGGTTGGACGATCAAGGATTTGTCTGATGGCTACGAATTGACGCAGGCCTAAATCGGGCTAAGCTAAGTCCGATCACTTTCTCCGAAGCTTCAACAAAGACCATTCGCCATCGTTCTGACTGTTTGTAGAAATCTCGAGCTTCATGTCCTGAGATTGCTCCAAGAAAACGGTGGCTGTCGATTCCAATTCTTCTCCAAGAATCCCCGAAAGGGCCAAGGTGCCCTCTGGTCGCATCGCCAGCAGGAGCAATCGAGCATTGTCTTGGAGCAGGTCAGCCTGCAGATTCGCAAGAATTAAGTCGCCTGAGTTGGGCAAAAGGCCCTTGTCAAAGCCACAGGTCGCGAAAGTCGTTGCTTCTTCCAGTCCGTTGGCCTGCGCATTCTCGCGGGCAATTCGAACTGCATCCGGATCGATATCAAAGCCCATGACCTCCCCAAAGCCCGACAAATGAGCAGAAAGGGCCAAGATTCCAGATCCACAACCAGCATCAATGCAGGCTTTCCCGCTAGGGTCTCCCTTTTCAACAAATGACACCAATGCATTCAGGCAAAGACGAGTGGTCTCGTGAAGACCAGTACCAAAGGCCATGCCCGGATCTAAATAAAGGGCCTGATGACCAGACGGCACCTGATAGCTGGATCGCTCCCATTCGGGAACCCAGTGAAGGGCCCCCATACTCCAAGCCGAAAAGTGTTCCTTGTATGACTCTTTCCAGTCAGTTTCCTGAAAAGCCTGAAAAGCCAACTTGGCTTCCTCGGGAACCAAAACATTGCGGATTGTCTGCCAGGCATCCATGGCTTCGGCTTCGTTGTCAAAATAACCCTCCAGAGCACCTTCTCCCGTCAGGCGATTCACGACCAAGCTCCAGTTGGTGGGAGCCAATTCGCACAGGAAATCCTCAATCGGAGAAACCAACCCCGAAGAAACGGGGCAGCTGGCCTTGATCATGCCGCGGGGTAGGGTATGACGCCCAAGGACAAATCACGGATCACGGATGGAAGTACCATATGTTCGGCAGCGTGAATTTTTTGGGATAGCAACTCAAGTGTGTCCCCAGGCATGACCCGAACCGGGGCTTGTGCGATTATTTCCCCTCCATCCACTTCCTCGTTAACCCAATGAATGGTGCAGCCCGTAACCTTGACCCCCCGATCATGAGCTTGCCTGATTGCATCCAGTCCTACAAAGCTAGGAAGTAGACTTGGGTGCAGGTTTATAATCTTGCCGGGAAAGGCTTGCAGAAAGGAAGCTTTCAACACCCGCATGAAGCCTGCAAGGACAATTAGGTCGGGCTCGTCTGCGGAAATAGCTTCGATCCATTGCCCTTCGGCCTCTCCATCGAGTTTCGTCCTGAAGGATCCGGGATCCAAATGAGCGGCCTTCACCTGAAAACCTTCTGCTTTTTGAAGAATGCCGGCTTCAGCAACATCGCTGTAGACAGCTGCAATCTCAACCTCTTCCAGTTGACCGGTGCTGACGGCAGAAAGTATTGCTTCGGCATTAGACCCTGAACCAGAGCCAAGGATGACGACTTTCATTGAAGACATTGCTGACAGGTATCAGGTTTCGGGCAAGCTTTTAATTTTCTCGAGCAGGGTGGTTGTTCCATATCCTTCGAGAAAAGGAAGAAAGCGAATCTCCGCATCCACTTCCTCTAATGCCTCCTTTTCCTCGGCATTTATAGTATCAAGGCAATAGTCTCCGGCTTTGGCGTAAATATCGGGTTTAAAGAATCTTATTTCCCGGACAAGCCTTTCGGTTTCGAAAACAAAGATCCCCGAGACAAACTTAAGAGACAAAAGTGCGTAGGCACGCTCGAGTTGAGTTTGCAGGGGGCGAGAGGGTCCCTTGAGAGCCCGAATGCTGGCATCGCCGTTCAGGGCAATCCACAGATGGTCTCCCAGAGAAGACGCGCTCTCAAGAAAATGCAAGTGGCCGGAGTGAAGCAGATCAAAGCAGCCATTGGTCAATACAACGGTTTCGCCTCGCTCGCTAGCGTCGCGCCTAACAGTTGCAGCCTCTTCAAGAGAAGAAACTCTGTCGGCAACCTCCCGAAGAGTGGCCACCGCTACTCTTCTCCCTCAAAAAACCTCTTGGCTTTGTCGAGGATTCCTTCATCGGGATTGATGTCCTTTTCGCCACATGTCTTGGCAAACTCTACCAAGGCCTCCCTTTGCTTCTTGGTCAACTTCGAGGGGACGTGAATGGAAATCCGGGCATACAAATCGCCAAAGCGACTTGAGTTTCGCAGGTTGGGCATACCTTTGTCGCGTAGACGGAAGGTTCGGCCGGATTGTGTGCCTGCAGGAATCTTCAGCGACACCTTTCCCGTAAGGGTGGGCACGCTAATTGAGCCACCCAAGGTAGCCAAGGTAAACGGGGTTGAGAGTTGATGAAAAAGATCATCTCCATCACGCTCGAAAAGGTCGTGCTCCTTGACCTGTACAAAAACATATAGGTCGCCCGACGGGCCTCCCATTGGGCCAGCATCGCCTCGCCCACGAGAACATAGTCGATTCCCATCGTCTACCCCTGGAGGAACATTGACTTTTACGGTGTCGGGTTCTCGAATCCTTCCCTCTCCTTTGCAATCTCCGCAGGGATTTTCGACAACTGCTCCCGATCCATTGCACTTGGGACAAGTTCGGCGTATGCTGAGAAATCCTTGCGAAGACGCGACTTGCCCCATCCCTCCACAGGTGGGGCACATGACTTTGCCCGAACCCGAGGCCGCACCTGAGCCGTCACATGAATTGCATGATCCGAAGCGCCTGTACTTGATTTCTCTCTCCACCCCCTCGGCGGCCTGCTCGAGTGAAATGTCGAGAGAAACACGTAGGTCGGATCCGCGGGCGCCTCCCGAACTCGAAGTAGACGAACCCGATCCCCCAAAAAAATCCTCAAAAATGCTCCCAAAGCCGCCGCCGCCTCCACCTCCGCCTCCGCCGAAGACATCTCGAAACAAGTCAAAGGGATCTACTCCCGCTCCACCTCCACCTCCACCATGAAAGGCATCGTGGCCGAACTGGTCGTAGCGACGACGTTTCTCCGGATCCTTCAAGACATCGTAGGCTTCCGAGATTTTCTTAAATTTTTCCTCGGCGTCCTTGTCGTCGGGGTTCTTGTCGGGATGGTACTTTACCGCCAGCTTGCGATAGGAGCGCTTTAGGTCTTCGGGAGAAGCATCTCGGGAAACGCCCAACAGCTCGTAAAAGTCTTCCTTGGCCATAGCCTGTATGTAATTGACGGGGCTTTTGCGGGTGGTTGCCTAGCTTTCGCTTTCTGCGACTCCTTCCGAAATAACCACGGCGGCAGGTCGCAGCAAGCGCTCTCCCAACTTATAACCGACCCGAACCGTAGACAAAACCAAGCCCTCGTCCACATCTTCACTGTTTTCTCTTGCGACAGCCTCATGAAGGTTGGGATCAAAAGGTTCGCCACAAGGGTCGATTAGAGACAAGCCGTTCTCGCTCAAAACGGACTCGAATTGAGTCAAAACCATGGCAAAACCATCAACCACGCCTTTGGCCTCTTCTCTTTTTCGGGCATCTTCCATGCCCAATCGAAAGGCATCCATGGTAGGAAGCAAATCTCCGATAAGGTTCGCCTTGATGCGAGTGGAGATTTCCTCTCGATCGCGAGCTGCTCTTTTTCTCAAGTTGTCAAGCTCAGCGACGGCGCGCAGGTACTTGTTCTGAAGCTCGTCACGCTTACCGTAAGCTTCTTCGAGCCGAGCTTGAACTCTGTCCTCGGAATCCTTTTGGGAATCTTCCGGTTCTTCTCGTGATCCTTCAGCTGTTTCGTCAACGGAGCCTTCGTCGGATTCGCCCACTTCATCGCCAGCCAAAGTTTCGTCATGTTCTTTGACCCCTCCATCAGTTTGTGCCTCTTTCCCGTCTTCCATCACTATTCAAGCTTTGAGAAACCAACTAAAAAACCTCGCGAACTTCAAAGGGTCAACGGGAATCGGGAGCCTAAGATTCTTGGGTAAAGCGGTCCGTAACAAGGAAACTCGATTCTTCAACGGCAGAGCAAACGCAATCGTCGACAAACGGAAGAAGGCCGGAGTCGCCGGCAACCAATTTGGTTTCGCCCGACTCCAGACAACCATTCAATAGATGCACCATGGCGGCATCGGTACGGGCAGGCGAAAGGTTTTTTGACTCTCCTGCCTTCCAATTGAATTTTCTCAACCTAAAATGGTTGCTTTCGGCCAATAGCTTTTCGTCCATTTGGTCGTCCGTGGTCAAGGGCATGGGCTCAAAGTCGTTGAAGTCGATGCACTGCATGGCTTTCTCCACATGCAGTTCTCGCGGCTCGCCATTCAGCCCTAAACGGCCCCAATCGTAGACTCGATAGGTTGTGTCTGAATTTTGCTGAATTTCCAAGATCAAGTTGCCTGCTCCAATGGCATGGATTCGCCCACTTTCCACCAAAAGTGAATCTCCTGCCTTTGATTCGATGCGATGACAAAACTCTTCCAGGTTTTCTTGACTCAAGGCCTTTTCGAAATGTTCTTTGGCAACTCCTTTTTTCAACCCGGCAAAAAGACTGGCTCCCGTTGAAGCCTCTGCCACATACCAGTTTTCCGTCTTGGGCTCTCCACCAAACAGCGAGGCGGAAGCAGCTGTTGGATGGACTTGCAGGCTGAGACGCTCGGCGCAATCAAGCCACTTCACCAAAATGGGGAAGCGCTTTGACGCCGACCAGGAATTCCCGAGTAATTCCGAGGGCTGAGCCTCGATGAGCTCCCTAACGGTAAGGCCCGCGAGAGGCCCCTCAGCAACAACGGATTGAGCATCCTCTCGATCCACAAGCTCCCAAGACTCGCCTATTTTTTTTTCTTCCGGAAGATTCCGCTCAAAGGCTTCTTCCAGACGACGACCACCCCAGACGCGCTGCATATAAATTGGATTAAACTTAAGAATCGACATTGGGCAGATAATTCCTAAGGATGGCATAAGATGGCAACGAAAAGCAATGTTGCCTAGTCAAAAGGAATGGGAAAATGGTGGTGAAAAAGGGAAAAAATGTGCGTGCGAACAAGGCAAGCGTTGGAAAAATAACTCCCCAGCGCAGACCATGGGTAGCCACTGGCCTTGCCTTGGTCGGCCTTCTGACGTTGGTGGCGTTGTGGGATTATGATCCCGGCAGCATCCACGAATCTCCACCAAGAGGCGACCCCCACCTGCTGGGAGGCGCAGGGGAACTTGCCGCCCGACACATGTTCGGAATTGTTGGAATTGTAGCATGGCTCTTGCCATGGCTTTTTTGTACTGGGGCCTTTCTCTTGGCAACGGAAACCACCAAGAGCGAAAAAATTAGAAAGGTGATCACCCTCTTCGTCATTATTCTCTCTCTTTCCACTTTCGCCAGCCTGCTTGATGCGGCGACGAACTCACAATTTGACTTTCAACTTTATGAACATGGTCGCGGGGGATCCTTGGGTGGTTTGCTGTATACGGGACTCTTGGCAAAAAGCTTGGGCAGTTTGGGGACTGGTCTGGTCTTGACCTTCGCTCTCTTGGCCAGCCTTTTCCTTCACTGGTCCGTCCAGCCAAGCCAAGCCTTTGCCGGGTTGGTGGGCTTGGGAAGGAGTCTGCGAGAAAAATTTCCTGCAAAAGATGAGCTAAACGAGGAAGATAATCCTGCAAAAGAGACCAAGACCTCATTTGTGGAGACCGCTCAGGAACCGATAGCAGACAAAAAGAGCGGGTTTTCCTTTTTCGGCCGCAAAAAGGAAGATGATGACATACTTTTCGGTGCAGTTGGAGGAGGCTCGCAAGAAGAAGTCAAGGCATCGAAAACCACCAAGCCAAAAAAGAAAAAAGAGGCTGCGCCGAAAGAAAAGGAGCCATCGGCAGAAAAGGATGTCCCGGCAAAAGATGAGGAGAAAAAGGTCGAACCCAAAAAGGATGGGGATGAAGATGCCGAAGAGGGCGATGACATCGGGGGCTTCAAGGTTGTTCGGGCGGCAAAGACTGAAAAAGCCGCAGACCTCTTTCCTGAGCGAAAAGGCGATTACCACTTCCCAACCCTCGACCTGCTGATGGATGCGCCCGAGGAAATTTCGGGCGGGGACGAGGATCATATGACCAAGGCATTGAGACTGAAGGAAACCTTGTCGCAGTTCAAAATCGAGGTCGAACTCGGTGAAGTACATACCGGACCCGTGATCACACGGTACGACATACATCCCGCCGCTGGAGTTAAAGTAGCAAAAATCGCTACACTGGAAAAAGATTTGGCGATGGCCCTGAAGGCGGAAAGCGTAAGAATTTTGGCACCTGTCCCCGGCAAAGGTTGCGTTGGCATCGAGGTGCCGAATGACAAACCTTCTCCCGTATGCCTAAAGGAAATTCTGGAATCCAAAGCGTGGGCAGAAGCCAATGCGGAAATTCCTCTAGTATTGGGCAAAGAGGCCAGCGGCAGGCCATTGGTAGCGGATTTGGCTAAAATGCCCCACCTTTTGGTTGCAGGTTCAACAGGTTCGGGAAAAACCGTTTGCATTAACACCGTCATCGCATCCTTGTGCTATCATTCCAGTCCGGAAGACGTGCGATTTATCATGGTCGATCCAAAAATCGTCGAGATGAAGGTGTACAACGATCTTCCGCACATGCTGATTCCTGTGGTAACCGAACCAAAGAAGGTGCCGGGCGCCCTTAAGTGGTTGCTTATCGAGATGGAAAGGCGTTACCAAATTTTCTCCAAGGTCGGCGTCAGGAATATAGCGGGATTCAATGCTAAGATTCTTCAAGACAAGGAGGAGAAGGAGAAGGCATTGGCGCTAGAGGCGGAAATGTCGCCCGAAGAAAGAGCCGCCATCTCCAGCATAGAGGTTCCCCGGGATGACGATGTGCTGGAAATTCCTGAAAACAAATTGCCTTACATCGTTTGCATTATCGATGAGCTTGCCGACCTCATGATGGTAGCCCAAGCCGACGTCGAAACCGGCATAGCCCGATTGGCTCAGCTAGCCAGGGCCGCAGGGATTCACCTGATCATTGCAACCCAAAGACCTTCGGTAAACGTGATCACGGGGGTCATCAAGGCCAATCTTCCAAGTCGCATTTCCTTCCGGGTGGCCTCCTTCAGGGACAGCCAAACCATCTTGGACGCCAAGGGTGCGGAAACCTTGATCGGCAAGGGGGACATGCTTTTCATCCCACCCGGAAGTCCGAACTTTCTCCGAGCGCAAGGTGCCTTCGTAAGCGACGAAGAAATCAACGGGATTGTAGAGTTCCTAAAAAGAAACGGGCCTCCGGAAATCATCGAGGAGGTTCAACAACAGGTGGAAGCCGCAGGAGCGGAAGATGTATTGGGAGAGGGTGATGAGGACGGCAACGAGGACCCCATGCTGAAGAAGGCCGTAGAGATTATACGTACAACAAAAAGGGCCTCCACCTCGAACCTGCAACGAAAGCTCAGCATCGGCTACAATCGCGCCGCCCGTATCATGGACGAGCTAGAGGATCGGGGAATCGTAGGCCCAGACAATGGCTCTCAAGGACGAGAAATTCTTGTAGACCTGTAAGTGCAAATGAATCGCCTGAAAAAGGACAACGATTTCTCAATAGGTGCTTGCGAAAAAAAGGGTCTCGTGTTTTTGCCTTCAAAGGAAACCTTATGGCAACTCTAGGACAAAAGCTCGAGGAGGCCCGAAACAGAAAGGGCATTTCAATACGGGAAGCGGAGGAGAGCACTAAAATCCGCGGGCACTTTTTGGCCTCCTTCGAGCAGGATAATTTCGACCTCAACCTCCCACCCGTCTACCTAAGTGGCTTTCTCAAGAATTACGCTCGGTTTCTTGGGCTCGACACAGAGGCAGTCCTAGCCGAGCTGGAATCTCTTTCTTCATCTTCCTCCTCAAAGTCTGCAAAAAAGAATCTTGGTTCTCTCACTACTACCGAATCTTCCTCAGACGGCGAGGTCGCCACTGCCGCACCAACTCCTACAGGTTCTCCTTCAGGAGGAGGCTCCCCTCTTTCCGTTAGCGAAACAGCCAAGCCTAGCGGTATTCTAAGGCCCGCCTTGTTGGTTGTCGCAGGCATTTTTGTCGTGGCCCTCGTAATCGTGGGCGTAGTGAAATTGCTTACGGGACCCGACCAACCGAATCCCATCGCAGGTGAAACCAACGGAACGGTCAGTGAAAGAAAGCCTCCTGCAGGCAATACTCCTGTCGGTTCTAGCGGAGAACTACCGAAAATCACCTTGCACCTTGCCGCGTACGGCCCCATCGAAAGGCTTATACTTAAAGACGATGGGGCTGTTTCGACGCAGAACAAATACTACGAGCGAAGAGACCTTAAGGAGGGTTGGGAAGAAAGCTTTATCTTGCGCAAATCATTTCAGTGCTATGTTTCCTCGCTCGAGAATATTCGCTACATCATAAACGAGGGACAAGAACTGATTCCGCCCAAAAGCGGTCCTGGAAAAATCGTTTGGCCAGCCCAAAAGGAATAGAAAAACTTCAGTTCCTGGAAGAGGGCACGACATCCAGCACCAGCTTCTTTTCCTTTCTGTAAACTTCTATCTTGTAGGATTTTTTCGGTTTAAGGCTCCCGATGGCATCAGTGTAGTCGTAGACGTTCTCAATCTTTTTGCCGGCAAGGCCAATAATTACATCGCCTCCTCGCAAACCAGCCTTCTCGGCAGGCCCTCCCTTGGCAACACCGGAAAGCAGCACGCCCTTTACGTCGCCTTGGGAGTAATCAGGAATCGTGCCGAGATAGGCAGTGAGGCGACCTCGGCTTCGGCTTTTAGGTGCAGGAACTGACTTGTAGGGAATTGGGTCATCCCTTTCCAGCAGCTGTATGCTTATCCTTGAAATGAGCTTTCCGCAATCAGCTGCTGCTTCGTAGTCAAGCTTCTCGGCTGTGTCGGTCGGAGAATGATAGTCCTTATGAAGACCCGTGAAGGCACTAAGGATTGGCACTCCTCGAGAATAAAAGGACGTTGTGTCTGTGGGAAGATGACTATCGTTTTGGGGGTTCAGGTTGAGACCGACGGGAACATTTGCTTTTTCTATTATGGGCAGCCAGCCTTCCCCGGAACCGATACCATGTATGGTTAGCTTTTCGTTATAGCGACCAACCATATCGAGGTTTAGATAGGTGACGAGGGGTAAGCTGGCATTTTCGTCATGCTTTTTTGCCTTTTCTTCGAGTTCACGAGCATAATGGCCAGAACCGACGAGACCAATTTCTTCTCCAGACCAAGCGGCGAACAGTAGGTCGAATTTCATGTTCAATAATCCTCGTTTCTTGAGGTCTGCAAGGAACTGGGCAATTTCAAGAAGGATGGCAATGCCCGAGGCATTGTCGTCCGCCCCCGGATGAATCTTGTCTTTGTCTTTCTTTTGAGCCCGTGAACCTGCTTTGCCTCTCCCAACGTGATCGACATGAGCACCAATAGCAATGAAGTGCTTCGTCGGCTTTTTTCCGGCACGTATCCAGCCAAGTACATTTCTTCCCGTTCCTTTTTCCCTGAGAATTTCCAGTTTTGCGCTACATGAAATACCCTTGAGGGGAAATCCCATGGTTGGGAGACCTTTGTCGAGCTGATCATGAACGACTTTCAGATCCTTACCGGCTGAGGTAAAGATTGACGAAGCGATCTTGTCGGATACCGAAAGGGCGGCAATGGAAATGCCCGCGGATTCCGCCCCTGAAAAGAACCGGACAAGTTCCTTGCGATCCTCGGCATTCGGTCCAGTTGCAAAGATTATCCCTGCGGCGCCTAAGTTGCGGGCCAAGGTGGCCTTCTTTCGAAGAGCTGCGTGACTCCAAAATTTGTCGCGGCGCTTCTTCTCCCAACTTTTTGGCAAGTAACGAAGAACCAGTACCCATTTGCCCTTTACGTCTAGATGGACGTAGGAATCGTATTCTGGATAATCACCTTCTTTCGGCGTATGAATGCCATAGCCGGCAAAAACGAGCTCATTTGCCTCAAATTCTCCGCTCTCTGAAAAAGCTACAGGTCGCCAATCCTTGTTGATTTCGAAGACTATCGACTCTTTGCCCTTGATTGATAGGGCATTGTTTTTTCCAGGTGTGACGTTCTTGGTGAAAGGAAAAGCTTGATACCAGTCATCTTTTTCGCCTGCAGGCCGAAGGCCAAAAGCCTCAAAGTTTTCCGCAACGTAGCGAGTTGCCTTTTGTGCACCCTCAGAGCCTGTAAACCTTCCCTCTAATTCCCGCGAAGCCAGATATTCAACATGCATGCGCGCGTCTTCTGGTTCGATGGTTGTCGAAAGGTCGGACAATACTTGGGGTTCATTGCCTTGATTTGCTGGTTTTGACAAGGAACTGCTGGACGATTTGGCGAGCAAATTAATTGCTTCGGCATGATTCCAGCGGGCCAAATGAATTTGCGATTGCCTGGAAGTTCCTCGGTTGCTTGTCCATGCCAAGGATTTTCCATCGGGAGAAAAACTGGGGAGTCCGTCAAATCCTTCGGTAAAGGTAACTCGAACTGGTTCTTTCGCGCCTTTGGCATCCACGAGATAAAGTTCGAAGTTCTGAAAGCCATGAACATTTGTTGAAAAAATCAAGTATTGTCCCGAGGGATGGAAAAAGGGAGCCCATGACATTTTCTGAAGGCTTGTGATCTTTCTCTGGCGAGATCCATCCACATCCATAACATAGATTTCCGCTTGATGACCATTCTCTGAAAAACGACGCCAGCAAATACTTTTTCCATCCGCACTGAAGAAGGGACCGCCATCGTAACCAGCGGAGTTGGTAAGACGACGCAGGTTTGAGCCATCTGCATTCATCAGGTAGATTTCCGCAAAATAAGATTTATCCCGAGACAAGATTTCTTCTTCCTTTGAGGACAGCTTTCTTTCGTAGGCTTGGCGGTTTGAAGCGAAAACGATCAGGTTCCCATCGGGGGAATAGCATCCCTCGGCATCATAACCTTTCACATTCGTAAGATTTTTAAGTTTTCCGGAATCAACATTCTTCTCAAAAATATCGTACCATTCGTCATAGTCCCAAGAGTATTTGCGGGTCTTTCCCGACTCCCGAAAATCCAATTCCCTCTTTTGTTTATCCTTGGCCTCTGGGTCATGATGGCTGGAGGCAAAAAGGACTCTTTTTCCACTCGGATGGTACCATGCACAGGTAGTTTTGCCGCTTCCCGTAGAAATCATTTCATTTTCACCCGTCTGAAGATCAAGAGAAAAGATTTGGTAAAAGGGGTTATCCGGCAGGCGCTCAGATTGATAGATCAACCTAGTTCCATCTTGCGAAAAGTATCCCTCCCCACTTCTTTTGCCGGCCAAGGTAAGCTTTCTGGTTCTGCTTAGCAAAACCCCCTCCTTTTTTTTAAGCTGATCCGCGCTTAGCTCAAGAGATTCCTCCTTTTTGTCAGCTGGAGGAAAATTGCTTTCTCCATAGCAAGGGACAGAAAAAATAGTCTGCAAGAGAACGGGATACAGGAAAATGCTTGAAAGAATATGAGATTTCATAGATTGCGGAAATCTAAGGCTAGAAAGCGTTCGGGCAAGCAGGTTTCGATCTCTAAGGCAATGTTTTGCCGATTTAACCGATGCCATCTTTTGCCTAGAAACCATTTGCAAGCTTTGGGCCAATGAGCATAAAACGCCAAATATGAAAACATTTCTTCATTCACTTTCCATATTGGTCTTTGCATTTACACCTCTTGGATTGGATGCCAAAATTTCGTGGCCTGACTACCGGGGGCCTAAACACGACGGATCGGCTGACGAATCAAACCTTCCCTTGAAATGGGACGAGGAAAATGGCGTTCGATGGAAAATTCCCATTCACGGAAGGGGTTGGTCGAGTCCAGTGGTCAAGGAAGATCAAATTTGGCTGACCACAGCAACGCCAAACGGCAAAGAACTGTATGCCATCTGCGTTGACGGAGACTCGGGTAGATTGCTAATGGACAAAAAGCTTTTTCAGGTTGATGAGCCACAGTTTGCCCATCGTTTCAATTCATACGCTTCTCCATCTCCCCAAATCGACGGGGATTTCGTCTATGTAAGTTTCGGCTCGCCGGGCACAGCCTGCATTAACAGAAAAACCAAGAGGGTCGTTTGGCAAAGAACCGACTTCGTTTGCGACCATTTTCGCGGGGCAGGTTCTTCTCCTTTTGTTTATAAAGATTTACTTGTTTTAACGATGGATGGGGCTGATCATCAATTTCTTGTAGCCCTAAACAAATTCACGGGGAAAACCGTTTGGCGAACGGAACGGAGCACGGATTTTGGTGATCTTGACCCCAACACGGGAAAGCCAAAAAGGGGAGGTGATTTTAGAAAGAGTTACGCCACGCCCGTAGTTGCAAGATTTGAAGGCAAAGATCAATTGATTAGCCCTGGGGCAAAAGCAGTTTTCGCCTATGAACCGTTGACCGGGAAGGAAATCTGGCAAGTTCAATACGAAAACCATTCCAGTGCCTCCAGAACATTGGTTGCAGGGGACCTAGCATTAGTTTGTACAGGATATTCAAAAGCAGAAATAATAGGAATAAAATTAGGCGGCAGCGGCAAAGTAACAAATACACACATGAAATGGTCTTTGAGAAAGGGTGCGCCAAACAAGCCATCTCCGGTAATGTTTCGCAAATTTCTTTACACGGTAACCGACGGGGGGGTTGCCTCATGCATCGACCCACGCACAGGCAAAGTTCTTTGGCAGCAAAGAATTGGTGGTGAATTTTCTGCCTCCTTATTGAGGTCTAAAGATAGGGTTTACTGTTTTGACCAATCGGGTACATGCACGGTCATTAAGGTGTCGGAACAAAAATGTGTCGTCATATCAAAGAATAAATTGAGCGGTGGATTCATGTCCTCTCCCGCAGTATTAGACGACGATTTAATCCTCAGAACCAAAACCCATCTATACCGAATTAACCAAAAAGGGAAATTATAAAGGATTGCGAAGAGATTGAGGACACCCTAAAAGGCATGCTAAAGGAGACCAAGATAATGGGTCCTTCAGAATATGTAGATGTTTTGATTGCTCCGATGCCTTTAGATATTTTGTCATAGAAACCATGGACAATACAACTGCCAAGGTTCATGCACATGACAAAGTTAGAATGTAAAGAAGTCTGGATTTGATGTCTCTTGGGAATTCCCATGTCCTGAATTGGGGCACCGCAACTGGCTTGGTTATTACAAGCATGATTGGGACGGGCGTTTACACCTCCTTGGGTTATCAAGTTGGTACACTTTCATCTACCTCCTCACTGCTGCTGCTGTGGATTGTCGGCGGCCTGCATGCCTTAAGCGGGGCATTTTGCTATGCCGAAGTGGGCTCGGCATTCCCAAGATCTGGTGGTGAATATCATTTACTGTCTAGACTGTACCACCCCCTGATGGGCTTTCTTGCGGGCTGGGTTTCCGTGACGGTAAGTTTTGCTGCACCAATAGCACTTTCGGCAATCGCCTTTGAGGTTTATGCTGGCACCATTTTACCAAAGCTTTCACAAGGAGCTTATGCTGCTATGATTATTGCATTAATGGCAGTCGCTCATTCCTTGGGAATCAAATCGGGATCCAAAACCCAAGACTGGCTGACAGCACTAAAGCTTTTGTTAATTGTCTTTATTATTGTATGCGGACTATGCATTCCTCACGCTCAAACTGAACCCGTTATAGACTCTCTAGACATGAGAGATGTTTTGGGAGGTGGATTTGCTGTTTCATTAATTTACGTATCCTACTCCTTTACCGGATGGAATGCAGCCGTTTATGTAGCGGGAGAGACTAAAAATCCTTCGCGAAACCTCCCCTTAGCCCTAATCGGTGGGGTTATTCTCGTTACGATTCTATACTTGTGTTTAAATTATGCCTTTCTTCGGGTTACACCATTAGATGAAATCAAGTCTCTTGAAAATAAAGAGGGAGTTGCCGCCCTTAGTGCATATTACATTTATGGGGAGAGAGGAGGTTTAATAATTAGTGGTATCATTGCCGCTGGCTTGTTTTCCACGATAGGTGCAATGATAATGACGGGGTCTCGAATTGCCGTAGCAATTGGAGAAGATTATAAGCCTTTTACATACTTGGCGAAAACAAATCGTTGGGGCAGTCCAGCAAGATCGGTTGTATTAATTAGCTCTGTCGGGTTGTTCTTAGTTTTTACTTCTAGCTTTAATTCCGTGCTGATTTACATTGAGTTTGTTGCTTTGTTTTTTACTTTTGCTACAGCGGCAGGCGTTTTCATTATTCGAAAAAAAGGTGCGGCATTAAATGAACGGTTTAAAATGCCTCTTTTTCCATTATTTCCTATTATTTATCTTTTAATTACAGGGTGGATTTTGGTCCATATAATTATGGAAAGGCCAATTCAGGCACTTGCTGGTCTAGGCACTCTTTTGGTTGGAACTGTCGTTTATTTTTACTCCAAGACATCTAACATCAATAACATGTCCAAGAAGGTCAACTGATGCCTTATCGCTCGAGTTGTAGCAGGTATTAAATCGAGCAAAATCAATCTTCTTGAAACAATTCACAACAATATTGCTTGTCAGTAATACATGCCTTGCATGTAGTATCATCGCAATAAGCAATCATGCAAGAGTACGATTTCAATCTTAATGTTTTTCCATCCTCAAGAGAGGCATCCCTTGTTGTCGCCAAGGAAATAGCAGATGCCCTGAGTTTGCGTTCATCTGAGAATTCCTCATTGGTTTTGGGGCTAGCAACAGGCTCAACACCAGTACTCGTTTATGAGGAGTTAGTAAGGCTGCACTTACGGGAACACCTTAGCTTTAAAAAGGCAAAGTGCTTTAATTTGGACGAATATCTTGGCTTGGAGGCAACCCATCCGGAAAGCTACCAAGAGTTTATGAAAAGAAACCTTTTTTCTAAAGTTGATATTCTGCCTGAAAATGCTGTCGT
>CAZNWO010000001.1:49415-51732 GCA_964576585.1 uncultured Puniceicoccaceae bacterium
TTGGCTATGAATGGTCTACCCGACGATGTCGGAAACAGTTTTTGTCTGGACGGTTCGCTTAGGACATCGTCGCCTCATGGAAACGGTAATGTAAATGATACGTTTCTTTTGGCCTGCGAAAAGGAAGGTCAGCTAAAGCGCTACACCTTGCAACGCATCAATCATGAAGTTTTCAAGGACCCCGAAAGCTTGATGGAAAACTTCAGTCGCGTAACAAAGCACCTCCAAGGAAAACTTTCCGGCGAAGACCACACTAGAAAAGCCTTGGCTTTGGTGCCCGCTAAAGACGGCCGATCTTTTTTCAGGGATTCGGACGGCAATTACTGGCGCACCACAAACTATATTGACGAAAGCGAGTCTCTTGAAGTTCCACACCATCCCAAGCAGGCATATGAGGCCGCAAAGGCATTTGGTGAATTTCAGGCAAATTTGTCCGATCTTCCAGGCGATCCACTTAAGGATACCATCCCAGATTTTCACAACACAAGAAAGCGTTTTGAGCATTTTCTTGAAGCGGTGAGAACGAATGCCTGCAATCGAGCAGAGGGAGTTGGTGACCTGGTAGAATTTGCGAGACAACGAGAGTCCTTGGCAGATGCGATCAGGGTGGAAGACTTTCCTACGAGAGTAGTACACAACGATACGAAACTAAACAATGTGCTTCTGGATAAGAAATCAGGCAAGGGCTTGTGTGTTGTGGATCTTGACACGGTGATGCCTGGTTGCGTGTTACACGACTTTGGGGATCTTGTCCGCACTGCCGCATGTTCCTCTGCTGAGGATGAAAAAAATTTGGCGCTTGTTAGGTTCCTTCCAGATATATTTGAGGCGATCGCCGAGGGTTACCTAAACGCTGCCCGAGAATTTTTGGAACCATCTGAGATTGCCGGACTTCCACTTGCTCCAAAAGTCATTACATTCGAGCTCGGAATAAGGTTTTTGACCGACTATCTCGAGGGTGACGCCTATTTCAAAGTGAAAAGGGAAGGGCACAATCTTGATCGAACTCGAGCCCAGTTTCGGCTCTTGGCTTCAATGGAAGAACACGAGGAAGACATCCGAGC
This sequence comes from uncultured Puniceicoccaceae bacterium, assembly GCA_964576585.1. Classification (GTDB taxonomy): domain Bacteria; phylum Verrucomicrobiota; class Verrucomicrobiia; order Opitutales; family Seribacteraceae. Next base: position 50,480 of record CAZNWO010000001.1, read on the forward strand.
CATAATTCAAAGGTACGCCAGCTAAAAATCATTCGAGCAAATCGCACATTCTCCAAAATTGTTTGCAACTAGAGTTTTCCTTCGTAGCCCATGCGAAGCAAGTTGGCCAAATGCAACACTGGTGGTGAATCCTGACGATCCTGCAGATGCAGTTTCAATTGGGTAATGCATCCAATGTTGCTCGACACGATCCAATTCGGATTGGCGCCCAATAGGTTAAGAGCTTTTCGGTTGCCCAAGTCCTTTGCAATTTCAGGTTGATCAAGGTTGTAAGTGCCTGCAGATCCGCAACAAATTTCGGCTTCCTCGACCTCGAGCAACTCAAGGCCCGAGATGGATTGAATTAATTTTCTTGGAGATGTCGAAACGCCTTGGGCGTGAAGCAAGTGGCAAGCATCCTGATAAACGACTCGCTTGAGGCTGTTTGTTGGGGGAGGGGTCTCAATGAGCCCCACTCGACACAGGAATTCACTAAAGTCCATCACCTTAGAGGAAAAAATTTGTGCCTCGTCTTCCTCGGGTCGACCTTTCATGAGAAGAGGATATTCCTTTAGGCCAGAACCACATCCAGCAGCCGTGGTAACAATGGCATCTACGTTTTCCTTGAAGACTGATAGATTTTTTCGGGCAAATGCCCTGGCACCATCACCTTCCCCAACATGCCACCCCAAGGCTCCACAACAAGTTTGATCTGGAGGAACCAAGACCTCAACTCCATTTCGAACCAAGACATCAACGGCATCTTGGTTTATCGACGGATCCAGAACTTGCTGGGCGCAACCAGTTAACAAGGCCACTCGTGCTCGAGGTTTGCCTTTTGGTGAAATTACGGAAGGTAGCTTAGTAGTTTTGGCAAGAGATGGCGGCAACAGGCTTATCATTGGCCTAAGACCTTTGGGTAAAAGATTCTCCAACCTGCGAGCCATAAGACCAAGCTTGACCGCCAAGCGAAAACGACGCGGAAAGGGTAAAAGCATCAGCAATAGCTTTCGCCGAAGTTTTTCGCCGAGTTTACGCTTTCTTTGTTTTTGTACCATTTCACGAAAAGGACCCAAAAGGTTTCCGTATTCCACCCCTGAAGGGCATGAGGTTTCGCAGGCCATGCAACCAAGACAACGGTCGATGTGAGGCAAGGCGCTTTCCAAGGAAAGGTCTCCCTCAAGAACTTCTTTCATAAGGATGATGCGACCTCTGGGAGAATCCATTTCCTGATTCAATTCCTTGTAGGTCGGACAGGTCGGGAGACAAAAACC
>CAZNWO010000001.1:51832-63086 GCA_964576585.1 uncultured Puniceicoccaceae bacterium
CTCGACAATCGCCTCGTTTTCCGGCCAAGCCAACCATGCAACGTTACCCGCGTTTCCATATCTACGGTTTACAAATTTCGGCAGAAGAGATTCTATTTCGAGTATTCGCTTGGGCGTCAATGGAACCTTTATTAGAATGTTATCTTTTGGGGTCCAAGAAAACGCGTTAGCCTCTTGCCAAAAATTTAGGGCAAGGTCTTCTGGCAGAACTTCTCCCGACTCGCCCAGTTCGCTAAGGATTGTGCTCGATCTTTTAACCAAAGCTTTCTCCGTTCCACCTAGTCGAAGAAAGACTGTCCCGTCGGACATGAGTTCCAAGGCATCAGGCTCCCATCCGGTGCCAGCGATTCTTAACATTTTTTCAAGTCCCGTGGACAGATTCTCGCTATCGATCCTTAAAGAGCGAAACGCTCGAGGACCCGGAAATACCTTAAAGCTCAATTCCACCAAGACGGCAAAGCGACCCAAGCTGCCAACAAGAAATTTAGGCAAGTCAAATCCGGCAGCGTTTTTTACAACCTTTCCGCCTCCCTTCAAAAGGTTTCCTGCTCCATCAACAAAAGAAACTCCGATCAGGAAATCCCGCAACCCCCCATATCGAATTGCACCTGGCCCGTTAAGGCCACATGCGACCATCCCGCCAAGTGTAGACCCCTTGATGGAAAAAGGGGGATCAAAAGGAAAATATTGTTTCTGTTCATATAGCATGGCCTGAGCCTCTTCAACCAAGGTTCCGGCCTTTGCTGTAAAAACATACTCGCCGGGATCATAGTCCGTAACACCGCTGAGGTCGCTCAGCTCCAGCGACTCGACTCCCTCGCAGTCAACTAGCGCGTTTTTGGTTCGACCACCGGTCGGAAGCAAGGATGGTGTGCTTCTTACTGCCTGCACTACCCCCTCCACGGTTGAAGGTCTTTGGCTCACTCTCGAGAAATAGTACCGCTTTTTTCCAAAGGGTGGAGCCCGTACAGGGACAATGAGGGAGCTTCTCCGTCAGGAAACATTTTGCCGGGATTGGCAATTTCACATGGGTCGAAAGCCCTTCGAATCTTTTTCATTAAACCTATGTCGTCTTTGCTGAACATGGTACCAAGATATTGTTTTTTTTCCATGCCTACACCATGCTCTCCAGTTATAGAACCCCCCATTTCAACACATGCTTCAAGTATTTTACCAGCAGCCTTTTCGGCTCTAGCCAAAGAGCCGTCCTCCCTGCCATCGTACATGATAAGAGGATGTAAGTTGCCGTCTCCAGCATGAAAGACGTTCGCTATGGAAACTTTGTTTTCTAGCCCGACTTTCTGAATCATTGAAAGAGCCTCACCTAGGCGATTCCTGGGAACAACACCGTCTTGAACAATGAAATCTGGGCTCAGCCTGCCAACTGCAGAAAATGCACTTTTTCTTCCTTTCCAAATTTTTGCTCTTTCTAAGTCATCTTTGGCAACATGAGTTTCCTCCGGGGAGGATGATTTGATGACATCACTCAACAACTTTTGTTCGGATTCAAGCTCTTCTGGGGTTCCCTCCAATTCGACGATCAATACGGCTTCGGCCCCCTTTGGATAACCAGCAGAAACTGCAGCTTCTGCAGCCTGAATAGCAAGCTTGTCCATTATTTCCATTGCTCCAGGCAAAAGCCCCGAAGCAACTAAGGCAGAGACGGCATTTCCTGCAGACTCTAGAGAGCTATAACTGGCTAAAAGTGTGTGTCGCTCGGTCACTTCAGGCAGGAGCCGCAAAAGAATTTCAAATGCTATGCCAAAAAGACCCTCTGAACCTGCAAACAAGCTAGCCCAGTCTGGGCCGACTCGCTCCAGAGACTCACCACCAAATTCAACAACTTCTCCGTTGGCCAAGACCGCCTTGAGCCCGAGCACATGATTGGTCGTCATTCCATATTTAAGACAATGAGCCCCGCCGGAATTGAATGCTAAATTTCCACCAATTGTACAAATTTGCTGACTTGAAGGGTCGGGGGCAAAATAAAGACCGTGTTGCTTTGCGACTTCAGACACCTTAAGGTTGACCACTCCAGGTTCAACTCTTGCCCATCGATTCTTTGGATTTATTTCCAAGATACGATCAAGGCGATTGAGGGCAATTACGATTCCATCTTGAACCGGCAGACAACCGCCGGAAAGACTGGTTCCGCTTCCTCGCGCCACGAAGGGAATCTCATGCTTTTGGCAGTGCCGGACTATACCGATTACTTCACTTGGTGTTTCCGGTACTACCACGGCACTCGGCCGTTGCGAGAATGCAGTCAGACCATCAGATTGATAGGAAACTAGATGCTCTTCCCGCGACAAGATTCTTTCAGCAGGTAAAACACCGCGTAATTTATTAATAATATCTTCCAATTATACCTATTGTAAAATTAGCTGGAGCGACATGAAGTAACATATGGCTTAATTTTAAACTTTAACCGCACAAAAGCTATAGCTCTATTGCCTTGCCCTCGCGATATGATTTATCTGCAGCCAAGACTATTGCCAAGCTGTTGACGGCATCTGCAAGATGGTCCGTTAAGTCAATGTTCTCCTGAATTGAATTTATAAAGAACTTTTGCTCTCTAAAGCAAAGCTCGTCGTGATCGGGCTCGTCTTCAGTGCTAATAAGCTCATCTTTACGGGTAAATTCACCAGCATCATTGAGGTCAGAATGGTGTACACGGAGCAAGTTGGTTTTGCAGTGTGAATCTACATCGTCGCTATTTCCTGGTTCCTGTTCGTTTGCCACAATGCTAACACAGCCCTTGGGGCCAATGGCATCCTTGACGAAAAAAGCTGTTTCGCTAATCATTGGACCCCATCCAGCCTCGTACCAACCTGAAGATCCGTCCTCAAATTGAATGTTTAAAACTCCATAATTGTACATATCGGGTGCAATTTCGTCACTAAGCCTAGAACCCACAGCATGAACACGAACTGGTTTACATCTAGTCATTTGACACATGACATCAACATAGTGGACTCCGCAATCCACTATGGGCGATGTGCTTTTCAGCAAATTTTTATGGGTCTCCCAATTGGCCCCCTTGCTTTGTTGATTAAGATTCATGCGCATCACCAATGGAGACCCCATAGACCGCGTTATCTCAATAAACTTTATCCAAGAGGGGTGATGCCTAAGAATGTAACCGACAACGACCTTAAGATTAAATTTTTGGGCAGTTTCGACAATGTGCCGTGCATTCTGAACATTTTCGGATAATGGCTTCTCCACAAACACATGGCAACCAGCCTCAAGGGCCTCAATGGCAAACGGGTGATGGGTTTCCGTATAAGAACAAATGGAAACCGCATCAGGCTTTGCTTCCGACAATGCCCTGGAAAGATTTGTGAAGTGAGGAAATGGACCCAATTCATTTAATAAGTTTTCAGCAGAGTCAAGGGTCCGCGTAACGACACCGCAAATTTCTACATTTGGTAGTGCGGAATAAGCACGAGCATGCGAAATCCCCATGTGACCAGCCCCAACAACCAGCACTTTAATATTTATATTATTTGTCATGAAAAAAGGGGTTCTTTTATATTCAGTGTGTGAATTTATTGTTTTCTGTTCAGGGTTTTTAGGACTTCTTTTTTTATTTCTATTTCATATATTCCCTTTGTGGATCTATATGATATTTTTCCAGAATAATCCAAGAGGCCTAAAAACGGTGTGATGCGATCGCTGGATTCTCCCCTCAAGTCAGCGAATGGAGATATCTCTGTACCTTCGCTGATATAATTTTGTGACGAGCAAAGGGTGTTGCGCAAAATATTATGGGTTTTCTCCCTTTCATCTACACCATCAATACATGCAGTAATAAACTCAATACCTCTCTTCCTGTAAATTTTGTGTAAAGCAGAAATTTTTAAAAGGTCTTCTCTGTGATTTTCATCTCTAGAGCTCCAAACATAGATTAGCTTTGGCCTAGATGAAACATTTTTTCTAATGAATGCGTATGTTCTTTTGTCGGCATGTTTAAGAACTATTGTTTCACGGGAAAAACGTTCGTTTATCTTTTGGACTAAATGCCTGTTTTTTTTCCACTTGATTGAACTGCCAAAGGTCGGGCCCTCCTCTACTTTTGGCGATCCTCCCCCCATTAGGGCTTTTAGTGCTTGTCTCAATTCTTGTCTATTGCGATTAGATGGGTTCTTTGAGTCACCTATTCTACCCGAATATCTTAATGAGCGATTAGCATCGAAAAGATAAGCGTGGGGGGTCACCCGAACACCAAATGCCTGAGATACATCTTGGCTTAAACCGTCATATAGGTATGGAAAGGTATAATTGAGGTCTTTGGCTCGAATCTTCATTTCCGCGTAAGAGTCTCCCAAGTCCGAAAACGCCAGTTCGTCAGGAGGTATTGCCTGGGGGTCATTTGGGGAAACTGCAATCAGCTTGAACCCCTTGGCGGCAAAATCCTTCTCCAGCAGTAGAAGCTCTTCCTGAAAACTCTGAGAAACCGGACAATGATTTGATATAAACACTATGGCCAGCAAGGGCCAAGAGGCGTAAGCGTCGGAATCGTGAATTTTTCCATCTGTTCCCTTTAGCCTAAAGTTAGGCATTTGATCACCATTTTCGAGCGCGTATATTGATTGGAGTGCAATTGCACACAGCAAGGCCAGGTTGATGCGAATGCTTAACACAAGACAATTAATTGCAGTTTGGCGTAAGTGTCGCAAAAGGAAAATACAGTGCGCCCTAAATCTTATTAGCTGAATTCGACTGGTCCTTGATTAAAAGACATTGCACAGAGACATCAACCGACAGTTGACCTTGGGGGGGAGAATGCTAAGTATGATAGGCAGAATTTATGTACCCAGAGGACAGCATTGACAATTGGCATTCAGGGCAAGGTTTGTGGTCGGAAACTGCCGGTGATGACTGGAATAGTTGGTCTTGGCAGTTGCGAAACAAAATTACAAGCCTTTCACAACTGGAGGAGTATCTTGATTTGTCAGAAAGCGAAAAGGAGGGGTGTCAATTCGCCAACAAGAAACTGTCTTTGGCTGTAACGCCCCATTTTTTTAACCTCATTGACCCCGGGGATGCAAGTTGCCCGATTCGGCGTCAGGTCATTCCCTGGAAAGAAGAAAAGCTTGTGGGAGACGAGGAATTAATAGATCCCGTTGGAGAAGATGCCCATTCGCCGGTTCCGGGCATTGTTCATCGGTATCCCGACAGGGTCTTGTTTCTGGTCACAGACCGATGTGCTTCTTACTGCAGGTACTGCACAAGAAGCAGAATGGTTTCCAACGCACAAGACTACAATTTCCACCCCGAACTGGATCAGGGTCTTGCCTACATAGAAAAAAATCGTGCGGTAAGGGATGTTCTGTTGAGCGGGGGAGATCCCCTTTTGCTCTCAGACCGCAAGCTAGACTACCTTTTGCGACGTTTAAGAAAAATCCCACATCTTGAGTTCATACGCATTGGTTCTAGAATTCCCGTTTTCTTACCTCAACGAATTACAGACGATCTTGCCAAAATCTTTACAAGCCATGGGCCAATTTGGTTGAGCATTCATGTCAACCACCCAAAAGAGTGTACCCTAGAACTTAAGCAGGCCTGCGACAAGCTGGCGCTCGCTGGCGTTCCACTCGGCAATCAATCGGTGCTACTTCGCGGAATAAACGATGATTTGGAAACCATGAAAAGCTTGGTTCATCGACTGCTCATGATGAGGGTTCGCCCATATTATCTCTACCAATGTGACTTGATAACCGGAAGCAGTCACCTTCGCTCAACCATCTCCAGGGGAATTGAGATCATTCGGGGATTACGCGGACATACATCGGGATATGCTATACCCCAACTCGTAATCGATGCACCGGGTGGCGGCGGAAAAGTACCCATTAATCCAGAATTCGTGACTAAAGTAACAGAAGACGAGATTCATTTTAGAAATTTTCAAGGCAAGACCTTTAAGTATCCCCTGGGAAAAGAAGGACCCACTTCTTGCTCGCGAGATTTCGGGGAATTATTTAATGAGATTTTGGCATAGCGAACAGTGCGGGCAAGCAACTTAAGGGCACCAACTAAAGAAGCGTACCCTAAAACCCTTCCGGAAGGTCTTCATTTCCGCATCGAGCTCAACAAATCCGTCCGTTCCACTCAGGGCGGCCAAGTCGCCCGAGTTGTTTGGGACACAAGGAGTTGCCGCGGGGTTCTGCCCACTTGACTCTTTTAGCCGAACGGGCAAGAAGCGAGTTAGGGGTGGTTCAAATTCTATTTTTTGATCAAGTTCAACAACGGGCTGAATCGCTCTTGGGCAACCCAGCAAACACCGAACAAGTGGCTCCACAAATCGAACGAAGCAAACCAAGGCGGAAACGGGATTGCCCGGCAGCCCAAAGGCTATCGCTCCATTGGGTTTTCTACCGAACCACATTGGCTTTCCGGGGGTTTGGCTTACGCCATGAAAAATCCTTTCGTAACCGCACCCCATAAGCGCATTCGGTAAATGATCATGGCGCCCCATAGATACACCGCCCGAGAATACAAGAACATCAGATGTTTTTTCTAGGCTTCGGATAACTTTCTTGAGAACCCGTATTTCGTCGTTTGCAGTTTCTATTTTGAGGTCATGGACGCCTATTGACTGACAGGTAGAGGCAAGTGCGTAGATGTTCGACTTTCTTATTTGGTGGGGCAATGGCTTTTCATCAATGTCGACCAACTCTGCACCAGTTCCAATAATTGAAACGCTCGGAGACTTAAAGACGTCGAGGCGGGAGTATCCGCAAGATGCGGCAACTGCTACTTCGGGTGGCCCAACCTTTGTACCCGCCGGTATCAACTCGGTCCCAACGACATAATCAGATGCCTCGCGGTGAACATAAAGCCAAGATCGAATTGCGTCGTTATTGGGAAATTCAAATTGAACAAATTCCCCTTTCCTTCGAGACCACTCTACCGGCAAAACAACATTTGCACCATATGGAAGGGGGGCTCCAGTTGAAACCTCTATGCATTCGTCGGGATTAGAAATTTTTGCACCATGGCTTCCGGCGGCTTGTTCTGCAACAAGACGGAACCGAGCCACCCCAGAGGCCAAAGATTCGCTGCGGGCGGCAAACCCATCCATCATGACCCTGTCATACGGTGGCAGGTTGCGGTCTGCCAAAATGGGTTGACTTAAAATCTGACCCATTGATTTTAAAATGGATACTTTGGTTTCAACCCTCGGCTTTTGAGTTTTCAGTATCAACTCGGTTGCTTTATCTACGGAAATAACTTGGTGCATGTCTTAGAAAATAGTGACAGTAAAGGGCAGAACAATTAAGTGAGCATCACAGACAAGCTAGGCAGGTCGATGAGGGATTTGCGAATATCTGTTACGGACAGGTGTAATTTTAGATGTAATTACTGTATGCCTATTGAAAAGTTTCCAAGCAATTTTAAGTTCATGCCAAGAGAGGAAATTTTGTCGTTTGAGGAAATAGAGCAAATAGTCAAAGCATTTGCGGGGCTTGGCGTAACAAAAGTCCGGCTGACAGGAGGCGAACCCCTTCTTCGAAAAGATTTGCCGCTTTTAATAGAAAAGCTCTCGAATGTTAGCGGGATATGCGACTTGGCACTAACAACCAATGGCGACTTACTGCAAGATCAAGCCCAAAAACTTAAGGATTTTGGGCTAAAACGGATTACGGTTAGCCTTGATGCAATTGATAAAGACATTTTCTTAAAAATGAACGGCAATTTTTCAACTCCTAAAAAAATTATGGATGGAATTGAGAGGGCCGTAAAGGTCGGTTTGCATACAAAAATAAACATGGTTGTTCACAAGAATATAAACGAGTCTCAAATTTTGCCTATTGCCCATTATGGCAATGATTTAGGAATTGAAACTCGATTTATTGAATTTATGGATGTGGGAAATCAAAATCGCTGGAACTGGAAAAAGGTTGTGACAAAAGAGGAGATTCTAGAAATTTTAAGTGCAGATTTTTTATTTACCCCCTTAAATCCCAAGAATAAAAGTGATGTAGCCAAAATTTATCAGTCGACTAACAAAAAATTAATCGTTGGCCTAATCAGTTCTATAACCGAGCCATTTTGCTCAAACTGTACCAGAGCTAGATTAACCGCGGATGGCAAGCTTTTCACATGTCTATTTGGCAAGAATGGCTTTGATATCAAGGATCACATCAGGGGTAAAAATAACAATTTAAACTTGAGTCAACTTATCCAAGAAATCTGGCTGAAAAGAAATGATAAATATTCAATGCAGAGAAAGCGGTTGGCACAGCAAACGACAAAAGCCGAAATGCACTACATCGGTGGATAGATAGCCCATAAAAACACTGTCGTTTCAGGAAAACAGTGTTTAAACATATATATGATTCTTAGTCCGTGCGGATGGGCATGACAACGCAAAGGAAGCTTAATTCTCCACTTTCCTTTTCGTCGTTCGTTCTAAACACTCCCGGACTCATGTCGTCACGGAACTCAAAAGACAATTTGTCCATAGATAAGGCTTTTAGCGGATCCAAAAGAAACCTCGGATTAAAGGAGACGGTGGCATCATCTCCTTCGTAGGAAACGTTCATCGACTCACAAGCGTCGCCAAGAGTACTTTGTGCAGTAATTTCCATTTTATCCTTTTTAATCCGAAAGGTTACTCTTTCGTCGGACACTAGTGCGGCACGCGTAACGCATTCCAGTAGCAACTCTCGCTCAACTTCACTTCTATTGAAGCTGTCTTTAGGTATCACTTGCCTATAGTTAGGATACTTTCCTTCCACGACCTTCGAAACCATATACACCGATCCGACAAAGCCATTTTGGTCTTCGGTTTCTTCTCCAGAGGAATCTTCCACATCGATTTCGAAAGCAACTTGACGATCGGTGAAGGAAATTCGCACGAGATCACCCAAGTCCGGCATCTTCATTAGTTCCGCGACGGAAGAGGCGGGCAAGATAAATTCTCCAACCGCACTGTTTTCTCCTTTGTGAGCTTTGGTCGTTAGGGCAAGTCTTCGCCCGTCCGTTGCCACGAGCGACAGATCTTCCTCGTTGAGAGAGAAGTATACCCCCTTAAGCATGTAGCGTTCCTCATTAACGGACTGGGCATAAGAAACATTTTTTAACATTTGCTTCAATTCCTGTCGAGACAGCTTGAAATCCTTTTGATCTTCCAGTGCGGGAAGCGGGGGGAATTCCTTGCTCTCCATTCCCATCAAGTTAAAGATGGATCCCCTGGTAGTAATCTTTGCCTTTGGTTCTGTTCCTGTTGATACATTGACCTCCATATCTGCCAGTTGACGGATTATGTTTCCCAGTTCCCTTACGGGCAGGGTAACCGACCCCGACTCGGTTACATTAGCTTTTACAGAACACCTTGCACCAAGATCCAGGTTTGTGGTCGTTAAGGAAATTCTGTCTTCTTCCGCCTCGATAAGAACATTCTGCAAAATGGGCATCGTTTTTCTGGCACCAACCACATTTGTGACTAATTGGAGTCCTGAACTGAAGAAATCTCGATTGATCTTAAATTTCATGGAAGCAATAATTGAGACCTTTGCACGAAATCGGCAAATTCTATTTATAAGAGAAAGACAATATAAAATATTTTATCATACATCATATGCTTTTATAAAACTTAAAATAAGTATCTTAAACCCATAACCCAAAACAACTTAAGGGAACCTGTTGTTGGGAAAAAAAAGTTAGCAGTCGGCATCTTTTGTAAATAGTCGGGAATAAAAATTAAGTTGTTTGCAAGAACTTCACGTTTTATTGGGATACTTTTCGTCGGAAGTTTTTTTCCCCAAGCTCTCCAAATATTCCCAAAAGGACTGATTTTTCTCCAAGTCTTTTTCGTTCCCGACGGGTAGCTTGCACCGCACCACAAAATCATTGAAAGTATTTTTCTTGAGTATGTAGTGGCAGTGCAGGGAACCCTTGTCATGTTCAAAATACACTCGCAGTTCACCAACCCTCAATCTGTAAAGCAGCTTTCCTTCCCTATGGAATTTACCGACCCCAGAACCAGTGGCGGTCAAAATGTCAGACGATAGACCGCTCAACTCTTCCATGAGCTCTAGTTGATCGCTTTTGTTCAGGGAGTTTAACTCGACCATGCTTTGGTCGCTAAAGGTTAACTGCAGCATAACCTAAAGCCAAGACATTCGACTGTTTGTTCCTTGCAAGCCCTTTTCATGTTTGAATTACAGCAAAATTTCCTTGAGTTGTCTAAAGCAAACTGTTTGTGGTAAGGATTGGTTTTTGCGAGCAGGAAAATCAGCTCGGAAATATTGTTTCTATGTAAGGGCACCAAAAAGCGATTGAAAATGGAAACAGATTTAGATTTTGCTCGAAATGCTCTAGCCACAGAGGCCGCTTCAATACAAAAAGCCGCCGATCGCTTGGACCAAGAGTTTACAAGGGCAGTAGAGTTGTTGGACATAGACTCGGGCAAAATCGTGGTGGCAGGGATAGGGAAATCGGGACATGTGGGCCGCAAGATGGCCGCAACTTTTTGCAGTACTGGGTCTCCAGCGGTCTTCATGCATGGCTCGGAAGCCTCTCACGGAGATCTAGGAATCCATCAGGCGGGTGATCCCGTTGTTCTCCTCTCCAACAGTGGCTCTACGGCCGAATTGCTCGGTCTCGTACCGTCTTTTGTTGCCCACAACTCAAGCTTGATTGGTATTTTAGGAAACCCGAAAGGCCCACTTGCCGCCAAAGTAGATGTCGTCTTGGATGCTTCCGTTGACCGAGAAGCCGATCCTCTCGATATAGTGCCCACCGCAAGCTTTTCGGTCACCGCCGCGATAGGAGATGCATTGGCGGGAGCACTGATGCTTCGCAAGAGCTTCACCAAGGAGGATTATGCAAAAACGCACCCCGGAGGGCAGCTAGGACGGAACCTGAGCCTAGATGTGGAAAGCCTTATGCATTCTGCCGAAAAAGTAGCCTGTTGCTCGGAGGAATCTTGCCTAAGAGATTTGGTCATTGCCATGACGGAATATCCGTTGGGTGCTGCTTGTGTTTTGAGTAATGGAAAGCTTGAAGGTATAATAACTGATGGAGATCTTCGGAGGGCCTTGCATGAAAATCCAGAGATTATGGACATCAAGGCGTCAAAGCTAATGACCGCTGACCCGACAACCATATTTCCCACAGGATCTGCTGGAGAAGCCCTTCGGCTGATGGAGAATAGGGTTTCACAGATTTCGGTTTTGCCTGTTGTGGAAAGTGATGGAAATACCTTTGTGGGGCTTTTGAGGCTCCATGACATTTACTCGCC
>CAZNWO010000001.1:63186-74848 GCA_964576585.1 uncultured Puniceicoccaceae bacterium
GCTTCCTTGACCTCTTCTCTCTAACCCAAACCGCCCAAAAGGTTGCGGGGCCGAGGCAACCGAAATAGTCTTCTGCGAAAAACACCTTGCGACAAGGGCTTGAAAACGCAGAATGCGGAATTCCATTCGAAACGACAATCTCACCGCCGAAATCCATTCTAGACCATAATCCTTTTATCCTATGGACGAAAACTTGTCCCAATCTATCAACGATGCAATTTCAGGCGATGAACTGCTGACTGGTACTGGCGAGAACTTACGCATTTGGCTTGGAGCTGAGCGAATGCCCCAATGGGTGGGCCAAAGCATAGCTGAATTAATTGAAAAACGGGAGTGGTCGGAATTGAACGATCGCTTTCACAAGAACCTCGCCTTTGGAACGGGCGGAATGCGTGGGCGTACCATTGGAAAAGTTGTTACTGGGGCAGAACGCGGAAAATCCGATCCCGAAACAACACCAGTCCACGCAGCGATTGGATCCAATACGCTTAATGACTTTACGGTGGTACGGGCAACCATGGCACTATACCAATACGTCAAGTCTTGGATGGCGGGGGAGGGAATCTTGGATATTCCACGGATAATTATTGGGCACGACGTAAGGCATTTCTCAAGTCACTTTTGCCGCTTGGCCGCTTCCACCTGGAGCGACTTGGGCGGTTATTCCATGATTTTTGACGGCCCTCGCTCCACGCCCCAGCTCAGTTACTCCGTTCGACGTCGCTTTACCCATGCCGGCATAGTAATTACCGCAAGCCACAACCCACCCCACGACAATGGTTTCAAGGCGTATTTCGTGGACGGTGCCCAAGTGTCGCCCCCTCACGACAAGGCGATAATAGATCGCTACTCCAAGATCTCCCTGGAAGAAACAATTCCTTATGTTGAGGCTTTGCCCCAAAAAACCGAAACATCTTTCAATACCCTTCCCTCCGTTGATGATATCGCCTATCGATCTATTTTGGAGGAAGCCGTTCTTGATGCCGATCTGCTTAAAGCCCACTGCCCCAAAATTGTGTTTACACCCATACATGGAACGGGTGGGGTTTCTGCTGTTCCCGCACTTAGGGATCACGGGGTTGAGGTGGCCTCGGTGGAAGAGCAATCTAGACAAAAACCGAATTTCCCTACCGTTGAATCTCCCAACCCCGAAAATCCCGAAGCGTTCAAAATGGGTATTTCCGTTGCCAAAAAAATTAAGGCAAAGGCAGTTTTGGCAACAGATCCCGACTGCGATCGCTTGGGGGTGGCGGTATTGGGGGATCAAGGTCGCTACCGTTGTCTTACGGGAAATCAGATTGCATGCCTTTTGGCGGAATATCGGATCAATCGCCTAAAAAACTCCGGAATACTGCCCGAAGGAGGATCCGAAAGAGCGGTCATCTTGAAAACATTCGTTACAACCCCTATGCTAGAAGCCATTGCGACCCGCCAAGGCTTGAGGTTCGTAAACACCTTAACGGGCTTCAAGTGGATGGCTGAGAAATTGGCCGAATATGAAGAAACCGCAACGTCTGCTTTGCTCGATAACGAGGGCTTGGCCTGGGATTACGAGGAGACAGATCAGCAAACACGCATATCGGTACTCCTTAAGTATTCCAACTATGTAGTATTGGCCGCCGAGGAAAGCTTTGGCTATTTGCCCATAGATCTTGTTCGCGACAAGGATGCCAATGCCGCCGCACTTGCATTCTCAGAGCTACTGGCTTATCTCAACTCAATCGGATCGTCGCCTCTTGAGTTTTTGTCAAACCTTTATCAAAAATATGGTTATTACGAAGAAAGAACCGTAAATTTGATTTTTGAAGGAGCTTCTGGGGCAGAGGTAATAGGCAGCATAATCGAGTCCTATGTTCAGAATTTGCCTGCGTCGATCAACGGCTTACAGGTTGGTAGGGCGAAAAACTTTGGAAAGCCAGGTCATCTTGACGAGGATGAAAAACCTCTGCCAATCGAGAATTTCTTTACCTTCGATCTGGAGAACGGCTACAAGGTGGCCATACGAGCCAGTGGTACCGAGCCCAAAATCAAATATTACTTTTTTGGGCGAGCGGAGGTGTCTCAACCTAGTGCCCTTTCGACTGCGAGGAACGAGGTCGACGAAACCCTGAAATCGATGGCCGCGTGGGCTAAGGAAGATGCCAACGAACGCGGCGGAGTGAGTAATTCAGGCTGAACCTATCTTCTGTTGATGTGTTGGCTAATGTTTGTGCGTGAACGAATTTCCAGCATAGAGCCATCCCGAACTATCCTTTTGGCCGAATCTTTCCGCCGGCACCTCCCTCTGTGCAAATTGTTGGCTGTCCTAATTCCGAGCAATCTGCTCGAATGGCGGAAAATCCTTCCGATCTCTTGTCATAAAGCGGCCATATCAGCTGATGATCCGTTCCCGGGATTTCCAGATGCTCTATCTCCTCCCTGTAAAAAAAGCCGAAGGAACCCTCGGGGCCATTTGGGGGAAGCGAAGACATCGGCCTTATACAGTCGAAGAGAAACATCAGCCAGTGACCAGTGTTGTCGTAGCTTTTTTCGGATACGTAGCCGAATAGCCTGAAGTCGCTCTCGTCCGCCTCAAGATTTATCTCTTCGAGAGTTTCTCTCATCGCACATTCGTATGGAGATTCGCCTGAATCGAAATCAAGCTTTCCACCGATGGGGCTCCACTTTCCACGGTTTGGGGGATTTGTCCTTTTTAGGAGCAAAAGCCTGCCTTTTTCGTCTCGCACAAATACCAAGGTGGAGATTCTAAAGGAGTTTGTGGGAGGAGTCGGTTTCAACTTGAGTGCGATTTTTGCATCGAGGGCATAGGAAGCGATGGAAAAATCAAGTTGAATTTTGTCGAGTTGCAACCTACAAAACTTTCATGAAATCCCTAATCCACCTATCTTGCGCCCCCATAAACAAGTTGGTTCCCGCCGTGATTCTACTTTGTTGTTCATCTCTCTTTTCCCAATCGGTGCCTCGGCCCGGAGAACTAATTCAATTGAACGGCGTGACGCTTCAAACGGGGACGGGCAAATGGTTGACCGCCACCGTTACCTTCACTCCTCGCAAGCATCCCAATGCCGAAACGGCCTACAACAAAGATTTTGTGGATGACGTCAAATTAACCTTCTATGTGGCATTTTATAATAAGACTCGGGAGGGAAATTTCAGGAAAGAGGGTAAAAGGGAAGGGCAACAGGGAGGTTATGCGGAACCCGACCTTTATGATTACTATCATGCCGAGGTAGACATAGTGACCATGAAAGTCGATGGTTCGAGAAAAGAACTGCATTTCCTTCTATCCAATGACCTTGCCGAGCGTGATGGATTTAACCGCAACCCTAGACCGGTGGGATACGTCGTGGAAATGACCATAGGAGGAAAGGCAATTGAGTTTCAAGATGGCATCCAATTCGAGTCCGGAGGTCGAAAGTATACCCAATCAAAAGCAGACCATGCCCGGGCAATCCAGGCATTCAAGGATTACTGCAAGGAGAAATCGAGGGACAACCAAGGCTTGCTTGTGCCTGCCCACATGGTAAGCGCATCGTATCTTCAAAATGCACCGGCAGTCAGGATTCAGGCACCGAAAACCCCTCAATAACTCGAGGGAAGCCCGTTCTTAACCCCGCACCTTAGGCTCATTTGGTGAAACCGCTGCGCAAGGCAATTTTCAACTGCGGGGTCAGCCATGTTTCCGCAAGTGTCTTTTCCCAGGGGGAAGACGAAATCTTGACCCTGTTGGAGTCGGGAGTCGAAACTTTGCGCTACGATTATTCGGACGACAACCTATGGCTGGATGCCGTCGTCGAGGGGTTGGGCAAACTTACCACAAAGCTCAACCTCAAGGGCGAAGCCTACATGATTTTGCCAGGCAGTCTATTGCTGACCAAGACCATTCGCGCCCCTCGCGTTGAGGAAGGTAAGCAAAGACAAATCGTGGCCTTCGAGCTACAGCAAAAAATGCCATACCCTTTGGCAGAGCTTATCTGGGACTATCAAGTTGTGGAAGACGATGGCGTGGAACAGGAGGTCCTAGCCATTGCGGTTCGGCCGACCATTGCGGAATCCTTCTGCGAAAAAGTAAGCTCCCTTGGGCTAAACCCAGTAGAGCTCAGTGCCGCCTCAATTCTTGACTTTAATGCTCTCCGTCACTCCCACATCGAAATGGAGGGCGAGGAGACCCTCGTAATCAACGTCGGCGCGAAGTCGACGAACTTGTTGTTCATTAACCCCGAGGGCTTCCTGATTCGCAACATCGCCTTGGGCGGAAATTCCCTGACCCAGCATGTGGCGGACAATCTCGGCGCTCCTTTTGCAAAGGCGGAAGAGGTAAAGAAAACCTTCTTTTCCGGGGAGGTCGCTTTCGCGGCGGATGATCCTGCCGTTCAGGTTCTGGAGAAGAACGCCGAACAATTCAAGGATCGCATGAGCCAAGAGGTCACCCGTTCCGTGGTCACCTACAAACGACTCAAGAAAGGAAAATCCCCCACACGTGTTTTTCTTTGCGGAAAGGGTTCGCTTCTGCCAGGTCTCCCCGAACACCTAAGCCAGACTCAATCGCTGGCGGTGGACTACTTCGATCCTCTCCGTTCCGTCCAATTGGGGCCCCAGATCGACGAAGAGCTAAAGCCTCAATTGCCCTTTGTCCTCAGCGAGGTCATCGGTGAAGCCTGCCGGCTTTTCGCTTCACCCGAGAAGGCCAAGTCATACAGGGGGATCAACCTCCTTCCAAAGAACAAGCTTGCCAGCATGGCCATGCGAAAAAAACGCTGGTGGCTCGCGGCAGCAGCAGGCATTGCGGCCCTGTCGCCCCTTCCCGGCTTGCTGGTTTCGGGGGGTCATCTGGAGAAAACACAGGAAAGGGTGGAACGGCTGGAAGATCTTCTCGATGAAAAGCAGCTAGAGGTTGAAGACCAGGAGGGCAAGCTTGAGGAGTATCTGGCATTTGATCATCTTGCGGGAGCCATGCAAAAGGATCTCATCCCGCTTACAGAAGTCAGCAGGGGCATAGACAATTGGCGCCTTTTGCTCGGAGACATTCAATCGAGAATTTTCGACGAGAAAGTGGGGGAGGTCTGGCTGGACGAGCTTTATGTGGAACGTGCAGATGCGCAGACTGCCGGGAATCGAGGCAGAAGGTCTGGGGCGCCAAGGAACAAGCAGTCTGTACAGGTCGTACGAAAATTGATTATCAACGGACGTTTTCTGGTGCGGGATGCGAATGAAACGGAGGGTGCGGACGAAGAAAACAATTCCCCCGAAGACGAGTCGGAGCCAGAAGTAAAAAGCCGGGATGAGCTAATTGAGCTCAACAGGCGCCGTCAAGCTGCTCTAACCGAAAGCCTTGAAAAATGTGCCTTTGTGGGGGAGATTACTGAAAAGAAATTTGAGACCACAGGCAAGGGGGACCTCTTCAATCGCTTCTATACCTATTTTCACTATGAAATCAACCTAAGGGAAGGTTTAAATCTCTAACGTGACAACCTTCACATGAAGGGTTATTTCAAAGAAAACCTAGCTTTTTTGGCCAGCATCGTTCTGGCTGTTTCGGTTCTTTGCTTTTTGCAGTTTACCTCCTGTGGTAGCTCCCAGGATTTGGAAGATGCGGCCGGCAAGGTCAAGAGATTGCAAAGAAGCCTCTCGGACACTCAACTTGAAAGAGCTGGATTTGAGGGCGTGGAAGACAACCTGGAGTTAGCCAGAAAGGATAATGAGGGTTTGTTGGAAAATCGCATTGGAGAGTTAAAGAAATGGAAGGAAATATTAGGGCGTGAAAACTTGTTTGATGGTGTGAGCAAGAAGAGTTCGGACGATGTGAATGCGGAAATTTCTCGATTTCTTGATCGTCACAGAAAAGAAGCTGTTGAGAATGGCCTTACGATTCGCGGGGCATCCGAAGCTTCGTCGGACTCTCCGGGACTTTTCCCGGGTGGTGGACCCGAAATCGAGGATCGAGAGGGATTCGGGTTTTCCGGCTATGATGGAGCTTGGCCAAGCATTTCGGACGAAGAGGCTCGTGAATTACTGAAGCAAAAATTGATTCTGGAAAAGCTCTTGGCTGCACTGTTCAAATCTAGGCCTGATGACGAACCCTTGGAAATTTTGGGCCTTAGGCGTGAAACCGTCGGCGAGGTGGATGAGCGAGAAGCGGGTGGCGAAGCTTTGGCAATTGAGCCCTTGGCCGGTCTCTTGGCAAAGCGAAAGGGAAGAATCGAAACCTATGCCTTCGAGATTCGGTTTGAAGCCAGGACTCATGCCTTGCGAACCTTTCTCAATACCCTTTCACACCCCTTTCTCATACGGGACGTCAAGGTCCGGCGCGTGGAAGATTCGGGGGGGAGTTTTTCTGGTGGACCGGGGATTGTGCCGCCATTTGGCTCCCTCGCGGACAATGCGCCCAATAGTACGCCCTTACCCGTTATCACCGACGTGGGCTCACGTTTTCAGGTGACGGTCGAGTATGTTCTTGCCGTTCATTCCGACCCCGTCGACTTCCTGAAGGCACACTATCCCGAAAAACCTCCCCCCGAAAACATGCTGTCTGATTTTCTCGAGGCATCTGGGTTTGATGGCGAGGCAGCAGAACTAGTGCAGTCCCTCTATCCCAAACAAGACGAATAGCCTCCAGGGTGATGAAGTTTTTGAAATCTCATTACGACAAGCTCGTCATTGCCATAAGCATTTTGACGCTGTCTCTCTTCGCCCTTTTCGCCTTCTTGGCCGAAGAACCAGACCTCAAGTCATCCCGAGGAATTCGCTCCGGAGGCTTGATCGAATCCTTGGTGGTAAAAGAAGGAATTGCGACCCTTGAAACCAGAAACCCACACGGACTTATGCCCGGCATGAAAATTATTGTTTCCGGCGCCAACCCCGAATCTTTCAACGGAAACTTTGCCGTAAAATCAATTGCAATGCCTGAGACGGGAGATGACGTTCGCCTAGTCCTCAAGGGCGGGGAGGTTGTCGAGGCGATATTTTCGGGGGCTGATCAAGATAATCTGGAGGGTGACTGGAAAAAGGCTAGAGGGGGAATCCGCTTGCGTGGCGCAGGGGACAGAAAAATTGTTCTTCTTTCAGAAATTGAAAACCTTTTGGGGTCGCGGACCCTGACTTTCGAATCAACAGATATCGGCGACGGAGAGGCGGACGGGGACTTGAAGCTCATTGCCTATCAGCAACGCGCCGAGCCAAAAGAGGCAATCAATCCTGCTTCCGGCAAGGTATGGTCAAAAACCAAGGAAGCGCCTGAGGGCGAACCGAGCTACGACCTTTTTACGCCTCCGCAAATTTATGTCATCAAGGGAAGGCTTACCACTCGTTTGCCCAAGGAAAAGGAGCCCGAGAAGCCGCCCGAGGAATTCGGATTGAAATTGTCGAAATTTGATAAAGTACCCTATCGTTTCCGCATTCGTAGCTGGACGGGTAATACGCCCGTTCTCGAGGACCTTTCCATGGAATTTCCTTCAGGCTCGGGCAGGTTTGTCCGAAACCGCATTCAGCCAAAGGTTCCCCACAAGGTGAATCCCTCCTACAAGCCCGGGCTTCCCAGCTTGATTCCCACAACTGCCAATGACCCTGCGAAACTGATCATGGTGGAGGCCTTTGTCGTTCAACCGGTTCGCGACCCTAAGACTGGCGGCATTCGTCCCGTTGGCAGGGTAATGCTGAAGGACTTCACCCTCCCCGTAAAGAGCTTTGAAATCAACAGCTTCATGGAATCCACTCATGCCGGGCAGTTTAACATAGTGGTTGAGTCCGCCATGAAGGATTTTCGCGGAGAGGAATATGCCTTCAAGGAAAACGCCAAGGGTACTAATTTTTCCTTAAATGAAAGGGAATACAGCATATTGGAGATCGATGTCAATGGCACCCGGGTGAAGTTTCAGAAAAAAGCCTTGGATCCACCCGAACTGCAAACCGAATGGCTGAATTTGCCGGGTACCGGAGCTCCCGGCAATTAAGATTTGGCTGCACAGATCTTAGGCTAACACTTCTTCAGTTTAATGTTAACAGGATGATGCCCCCCTAGGTGTTTCTCTGATGTCTTCGCTTGCATCGTCTCCAGCGCACACTATTCCGAGCTTTTTTATGTAGTTGACCCAACTTGCCTGAAAGTGTTCCATCTTAAGCTTCTAATTTGGGATATGCGCTTTCAATGAATCTATCCCGACATGCCCGAAATGAAAACTTTGCTAGCCCTATTGGTCGGTAGGCAAAGTGCGGTTTTAACCGCACTCTTTTTCGCGTGTGCTGGCAGCCTTCTTCATGCTCAGGGGTTACCGCCCTTGCCGCCCCTTCCCTCTAATCCGCCCGCTGAACCTTCGGTTGCTCCCGGACTTCCGCCTCTGCCGGGTGATCCACCCTTGCCTGCAATTCCCGACACCACCCCTCCGCCGGCTCCTGCAGGCGGCGGTCTTGGGGCTCCGCCAGGGTTACCGCCCTTGCCGCCGGGAGACGATGCGGTTGACGTTCCCTCGGGCCTGCCGCCTTTGCCAGGCGGTGAACCCGGCGTAACTCCTTCCGCACCTTTGCCCGAGCTGTTGCCGCTAGACTCAGGCGAGCCCGCACCTGCACCTATTCCTGCTATTCCACCGCCCGAAGAGCCTCTTGGCGACGAACCTGTCCTTGAAGCTCCTGCGGGCACAATTCCCGCGGGTCTCAATTTGCCCCCCGTTACTGACAACGCAGGACTGATGCGCTTGCTCGATGAAATTAGGGCACGTACGCGACGCGGCGACTACATTGGAGCCGAGGCCCTCACGGATCAAACGCTCCGCACCTTTGCCGAAACTGCCGAAAACGCCTTTTACCTTCGCCAAGTTCGTCGCGAGCAAACCAATCTCTATTATCGTCTGGCCCATCAGGCGCTGAAGGACAAAAAGTATTCTTTGGCCAGCAAGCACTTGGCCCGATACCAGGCCAATGTCTCTCGTGAGGTCGAGGAACGCAAGCAAGCACGAGAAATCCGTATCGGAAAACAGGGCAAGCGCGATGTTTCCCTTGTGGGTAAATTAGTCGGGGAACTCGACAAGGCAAAGAAGGAGCTGGCCGAAATTCGAGCCAAGGCAGGCTTACCTGAAAATGATGCCAAGGTAGATTACGATCGAGTTATGGCTCAGGAGCAGATGGAGCTGGAAAAAGCAAAGACGCAAGCTGAGCGATTGCTATCGAAGGCGCGAGTCGATGCTGCGGACGGCCAATACGACTTGGCCATTTCGCAGATAGACCAAGCGATTTCACTGCTTCCAAAGAACGTTGCAACCATCGCCTTGATGAGCGACCTGTTCAAGGCGAAGCAACAGGTCTTGTGGTACCGCATCGGAGAAGCCATGCAAAAAGGACAAGTTGGTAACGTGCAGACCTTGGTTCTAGAATATCAAGATGTGGAAAAGGAGCGACGCCGAGAAGAGACTGAAACCTTGGGAATCGAGGAGGGCCCGGACTTCGAGGCGGAAATGCAAAAGGCCAAGGAAAAGGCTGAACAACAAGCTGAATTAGCGGAAAAAATGTTGGCGCGCGCTAAGGCTAACATTCGAGATAAGGAATATGACAAGGCCGAGGAGGATCTCGTCAAGATCACCAACTACCTTGAGCCGAGTACGCGAACTTGGCCCTTAATCCTTGATGCTGCCCTAACGAGAAATCAAATCAACTTGGAAAAAGCGGAAGACGCCCGCAAGGCGAAGGATTGGGAACTTGCAAACCAGTACACCGATGCCTACAGGACGGGACTTCTGCAGGACCGCAATGTTATGGGTGCGGGCGGCATGGATCCTGGTCGGCCTGGCCTCAACGAGACAAAGGGCAAGGGGTCGGTCGACAATATTTTGAAACGGGCCGACCGTATGAGGGGGCGCATTGAAGACGACATGAAAAACCCTTACCGTCGGCATATTTCCGAGTTTACGCCGGACTGGGAGGATCGCCAGAGGGATTTGAGGGAATTGCTCATGCGGGCAAAGGTGCAGTTCATCAATCACGACCTGACTGGAGCCCAAGAAACCTATCGCCTCATCGAGGCGCGGTACTCACAAAATTACGAGGCGAAGCAAATGCTCATGAGAATAGCAAGGATCAGACAGGAAGAAAGCTATCTCGGGTATTTGCAGACCCGCGAATCCATGCTTGAGGAAATTAACCGTGAGTGGGAAAGGCCAAAGGTTTTCGAGAGACAAATAGATGAAGTGGAGCCAGTTCGAGATACCAGCAATAAGTTGCTCGAGAAGCTCAAGACCATCAATATTCCGGCGGTACAATTTTTTGAGTCTCCCTTGCCGGAGGTTGCGCTCGAGCTTCAGCGCTTGGCGCAGCAGTTCGATTTCGCCGAACCGGATCCCACCAAAAAGGGGGTTAATATCCTAGTTATGAATCCTGCGGGCGAGGCGCCCCCGAATGTAACAATTACTCTTAACGGGATGCCCCTGGACCAAATGGTCAGCTTCATCACCGAGATGGTCGGATGGAGTTTCGATGTTCGCAATGATGCGGTGGTCATTTCCAAGACTGGGCTTGGAGGGGGCAGGCCAATAGGACTGGAAACCGAATTTTACGAGGTTACCCAAGGAACGATCCAGCGTATGACTGGAGGTGCCGGGGCAGGCGGCGGCGGCGGCGGCGGCGACCCCTTTGCTCCTCCAGGTGGTGGTGGCGCAGGAGGTGCAGGCGCAGGCGACGTTGGTGCAAAGATCAAGTCCTTCCTCGAGCAGGCCGGCATACCTTTCGACGAGACGCGGGGCCACAAGTTCGTCTTTGACGGATTCCAGATGATTGTATCGCACGAGAGGCGCTTTCTGGACTTGATCGAGCGAATTCTCGAGCGTCTGGACCAAGACTCCAGTCGCCAAGTCGAAATCGAGACCAAGTTTCTTGAAGTACAGGAAGGAGCCCTAGAGGAAATCAGTTTTGACTGGCAATTCAAGTGGGGCAATCCCGTGCCCGCCCTGGACCCGCAAACGGGGATGCCAACGATTGATTCTAGGGGCAGACCGGTAATGGTGTACGAAAAAAACATGCTGGGAAATACCCGAACTCTTGCCCAAGCCCACTCTCCCGGTGGTCTGGAGCGAGACATCACCATTACCTTTCCAGACAATCCCGACGGTAATCAAAAGTTCCCCAATCCTGTACCCGTGCTGCCCAACAACATTAGCATCGGCTCTGGGATCAAGCCCCTCATGGACTTCAGTTCCAACAGTCTTATTATAGGCAGCAGGGAGGCGTCGCTTTTGGTAAATGCCCTAAAGCGAAAACAGGGAACCGACCTACTGAGTGCTCCGCGCGTTACCGTTATGGATGGTCAACCTGCATCAATAACCATTGCCCAGGAATTCATTTATCCCACGGATTACCAGCCCGCTCAGCTGCCGGGCGGCGGCGGCGGCGGCGGCGGCGGACTGGGGGGTGGCATTGGAGGCGGAATTCAGATTCAACCCGCCGTGCCCCAGTTTGATACCGTAGCCCCCGACGACGAACAACCCGGGTTCCGTGAGGTCGGGGTGGTTTTGGACGTAACGCCCAGAATTGAAAAATACAACTCCATTGCACTGGAACTGAATCCAAAGGTAACCGAGTTTGATGGATTCGTCGAATACGGCGGCCAGTCGGCGATGATCGGTACGGGATTTTCGACCCCGACAATTATCCAGCCGTCCGGTATCCTCATGCCGATTTTTTC
>CAZNWO010000002.1:0-28987 GCA_964576585.1 uncultured Puniceicoccaceae bacterium
AAACATCCACCCGGACTTGGTGAAGTACTTCCTGCCCGAAATTTTAGTGCAACCGGTTTCTTCCGCAGGTCTAAAGGGCACGAACGTAACGCTTTCCTTGTCCGCCTTAGGAAAGTTTCTCACGTATCAGTGGAAAAAGAACGGCGTGAACCTGTCCGGGGAAAACAACGCCACCCTTGACTTGACGGACGCCAATGCATCCTTGCACGATGGCAATTACAGCGTCGTGGTCGGCAACGACTGGGGAAGCGTCTCCAGTAACGTAGCCACCTTCACCGTCGCTACCAATCCTCCCGTCATCATTCTCGAGGGCAACGCCAGCGTGACTCACGAGGGCGGTGTGGCCTATGTCGATCCCGGAGCCACTGCATCGGACGCGCTGAACGGCAACCTGACCGCCGCTATCGTCGTCACGGGTTCCGTGGATGTCAACGAAACGGGCCAGAATCAGATCAAGTACAACGTAACCGACGCCGGTGGAAACGCAGCCGCCGAGAAGATGCGCACCGTGACCGTGGTCGATACGACTGCTCCCGTCATCAGCTTGATCGGGGACGCAAACCATACCCATGGCATTGGATCTCCTTGGCAGGATCCGGGCTTCACGGCTACCGATTCCTTGGACGGAAACCTTTCCGGACAGGTTTCCATAGCGGGCTCGGTCGACGTAAACCAGACGGGCTCGAGCACTCTCACCTACACGGTTTCCGATGGTGCTGGAAATGCTGCAACCGCCGTAACTCGCACGGTCAACGTGGTTCCAGTCGGTCCATGGAATTTCACCAGTGCAGGGGCATCGGGACGTTTCGGGCCGACACAAGCCCAAGTCGACGCCAACTATTCAGGAACCATGCTGGCGGGCAAGGTCACGATCAATACTCAAGGCATTCAGGAATGGACCTTGCCGGCTACTGGAACTTATTCTATCGAAGTTTGGGGAGCGCAGGGAGGAAGCACGGGGAATAAAACTGGAGGGAAAGGAGCTCGCATGAAAGGCGCTTTTAGTTTAACAAAAGGAAAGACATTAAAAATTCTAGTAGGGCAACAAGGTGGCGTGTATGCTAAAAGTGCGAGTTCAATTACAACAGGCGGCGGTGGAGGTACTTTCGTTGTTGATAATAATACTCCTTTAATTGTTGCTGGCGGTGGTGGCGGTAGTCATCATGCAAGTTCCTTTTATTCAAGTAATGGTCATAATGCTGTAACACAAAATTATGGAACTACTTCTATAGGTGGTACTGGGTCCGTTAATGGACTTGGTGGTGCAAGTCCTGGTTCATTTGCTGGTGGTGGCGGCGGTGGTTTTTCAGGTAATGGTGCATCTTCAAGTAGTGGTCAAGATCGAAGAGGTCATTCATTTGTTAATGGCGGAGTAGGTGGTCTTGGAACACAACATACATCTACTTCAGTGTCATCTGTTGGAGGATTTGGCGGCGGCGGCGGCGGTTGGGTTAATAACGAAACTCGACCCGGTGGTGGTGGCGGTTATTCTGGAGGAGATGGAAGTGATTACCAGTCGCCCGAGGCTGGCGGCGGCGGTGGTTCCTACAACGCCGGTACCAACCAGAGCAACACTGCCGGCGCGAATTCCGGGCATGGCAAGGTAACCATCACCTTCGTCGGAAATTAGGTTCAGTTTTTAATTTGTTCTATTGTCTGAAGGTTGCAGGGGAGGAATTTTCTTCTCCTCTAAATATTTAATGAGTTGGCTTTGATTAGCTTTGGGACAGTAGGCTTGGTGATTCTTGGTATCTAGTGAACCCCCTTTTCCTCGGTCGAAGGCTGGATGCTTCTAAGCTTTCCTGCTAAAGTAGCAACATGGCGTCGCCGTAGGAATAGAAGCGGTAGCCTTTCTCGATGGCTTGGCGGTAGAGGTCCTTAAGCAGTTTCAGTCCGTGTTGGTCCTCGCTTTGGAGGAATGCGGCGACGAGGCAAAGCAGGGTGGATCCCGGCAGGTGAAAGTTTGTCAGCAGGAGGTCCACTCCCTTGAAGGAGTACGGTGGGCGTATGAAGAGGTTGGCCTCGGTCAGGGTGGGGGAGTCCGGATCGGGATCCTCGCCTTGGGCGAGGTAGTGCTCGACTGCTCGCACGGTGGTGGTGCCCACGGCGAGGCGAGGTGGGCCGCGTTCGTGGAGGGCCGCCTTCGTCGCGGGGGGAAGGAGGCAGGTTTCCGCATGCATGGGATGATCTTCGACGAGCTCGGTCTCGATGGGGCGAAAGGTGCCTAGGCCCACGGACAGGGTGAGGTCGTGAATGGGGTGGCCGCGGCTTTCGAGTTGCTCCAAGAGTTCGGGAGTGAAGTGGAGTCCTGCGGTAGGGGCTGCTGCCGCGGTGCGCTTGGCGGGATCGGCGTAGACGGTCTGGTAGCGTTGCTCGTCGGAGGAGTCGGCGGGACGCTTGAGGTAGTGGGGCAGGGGCATGGAGCCGATGCGCCGAGCGAGGGCGGGAACGTCGGGGTCGCGGGTGAGCAGGAAGCGTACGAGGTATTCGCCCGTGGGCAGGACTTCCTGCACGGTGGCTTCGTATTCACCCGGAAGCGAAAAGGCGCCCGCCTTGGCCACCTTGCCGCCGGGCTTAAGCAGGCACCTCCAGATGCCTTCGGATGGTTGCTCGGGACGAAGGAGCAGGCACTCGACCTTGCCGCCTCCGGGACGTTGTCCGGGCAGGCGAGCCTTGAGGACGGAGACGTCGTTGCGAAAGATACGTGTTCCTACGGGAAGAAGGTCCGGGAGATCGCGAAAGCGGTGGTGGGTCGTCTTGCCCGAGGCGCGGTCGTGGACGAGCAGGCGGGATTCGTCGCGCTTTTCGGAGGGCGACGGGGCGATTCGCTCGGGGGGGAGCTCGTAGTGTAGCTCGCTTGTCAGCATGTTTGCAGGGTAGAGGAAAAGCGCATCGACAAGGGGCTCTCAATCCGGATATTTTGCATACTTCTAAAATACATACCCAAGCAAGAATCATGAGCCAGAACAATCAAGATGATCCTGTGGCGCCTCCCGAGGCGGCTTCCGAGAATGCCTTCGTGGGCAGCATGGAAAGGTACCACGAGCTGTACGAGCGCAGCGTAAACGACACGGAAGGTTTCTGGGCAGAGGTGGCCGATGAGTTTCACTGGTACCAGAAGTGGGATTCCGTAAGCAGTTACAACTACGACATGAACGACGGCCCGATCGAGCTGCGTTGGTTCGAGGGTGGCAAAACCAACGTCTGCCACAATTGCCTGGACCGCCATTTGAACGAGCGAGGCGACAAGACCGCCATAATCTGGGAGGGCAACGAGCCCGGCGAGGACGCCACCATCACCTATCGCGAGCTGCACGAGCAGGTTTGCCGTTTTGCAAACGTCCTGAAGAGCCGGGGAGTGAAAAAGGGCGATCGCGTCTCCATCTACATGCCTATGGTTCCCGAGGCCGCCGTGGCGATGTTGGCCTGCGCCAGGATCGGTGCCATGCACTCGGTGGTGTTCGGCGGTTTTTCGGCGGAAGCGCTTGCCGACAGGATCGTGGACTCGACTTGCAAGACCCTCATAACCGCCAACGGCACCTTCCGTGGGGCAAAGGCGATTCCCATGAAGCCCAATGCCGACCAGGCGATGGCTTCCGCATCCGAGCGAATGGGAGAACCCGTCGAGACTTGTATCGTGGTAAAGCGTGTGGAGGATGGCGCGGGCATCGAATGCGAGATGCAAGATGGACGAGACCTCTGGTGGCACGAGGCGGTGGCGGAGGCTTCGCCCGATTGCCCTTGCGAGGAGATGGATTCGGAGGATCCTCTCTTCATCCTCTATACCTCGGGTTCGACAGGCATGCCCAAGGGTGTGCTCCATACCACGGGCGGTTACATGGTTTATGCGGCGACTACGCACAAGTACGTCTTCGACTACCACGACGAGGACATTTATTTTTGCGCTGCCGACATCGGCTGGGTCACGGGCCATACCTATATTGTGTACGGTCCTCTCGCGAATGGCGCCACGACCACCATGTTCGAGAGCATTCCGACCTATCCGGAACCCGACCGATACTGGCAGGTAATCGAGAAGTGGGGGGTCAACCAGTTTTACACGGCGCCCACCGCGATTCGCGCGATCGCTGCGGCAGGTGAGGAATGGCCCGCGAAGTACAGCATGCCCAGCCTGAGGATTCTTGGCAGCGTGGGAGAGCCAATTAACCCCGAGGCCTGGAGATGGTATCATCGCAACGCAGGCAAGGAACGTTGCCCGATCGTGGACACTTGGTGGCAGACCGAGACCGGCGGAATCTTGATATCTCCCTTACCCGGTTGCACGCCCCTTAAGCCGGGTTCGGCCACTTTTCCCTTTTTTGGCGTGAAGCCCGTGATTCTCGATCCTCAGACTGGAGAGGAGCTCGAGGGCAACGGGGTTACGGGAGTGCTGGCCATGAAGGAACCTTGGCCTGGGCAGATGCGTACGGTCTTCGGCGACCACAAGCGTTTCGAGGATACCTACTTCCAGCAGTACAAGGGCTACTATTTCACGGGCGACGGATGCCGGCGCGACGAGGACGGATATTATTGGATTACGGGACGTGTGGACGACGTGATAAACGTTTCCGGGCACCGCATGGGTACTGCCGAGGTCGAGAGCGCCCTGGTGGCTCATGCCAACGTGGCTGAAGCGGCGGTGGTCGGCTTCCCTCATGAGGTAAAGGGAGAAGGAATCTATGCCTACGTGACTCTCAACGCCGGGGTTGAATATTCCGAGGAGCTGCGAGGAGAGCTAAAACAGCAGGTGCGTTCCGTCATTGGGCCGATCGCCACGCCCGACGTCATTCATTGGGCGCCATCCCTGCCAAAGACGCGTTCGGGCAAGATTATGCGTCGAATCCTCCGCAAGATCGCCACGGGCGAGACCGATCAAATCGGAGACGTCTCGACCTTGGCCGATCCTTCCGTGGTGGAAAGCCTGATCGAAAACAAGTAAGGCTCTGTCGGGAAGAAAGACTCTCGCCTTGCGTGCATTTTTGACCAAGATGGAGGGCTTCCTGAATAGGAATCATTGTTTATGAAAGTTTACTTGAACGGGGAGTTTGTAGATCGGGAGAATGCCAAGATTTCGGTTTTTGACCATGGTCTCTTGTACGGGGACGGGGTTTTCGAGGGCATTCGCCTATACGACGGCTGCGTCTTCAAACTGGACGAGCACTTGGAGAGGCTGGAGTTTTCCGCCAAGTCCATCCTGCTCGAGCTTCCCATGAGTCGGGGCGAGCTTGCCGAGGCAGTCTGCGAGAGTTGCCGCGTAAACGGTTTGAGCAACGGCTACGTTCGGCTAATCGTCACCCGCGGACCCGGTCACCTCGGCCTTACGCCCGATGGCTGCGGACCCGCTGGAGTCATCATCATCGCCGACGACATCCAGCTTTATCCCCGGGAATTGTACGAGACGGGTCTTAAGATCATTACGGTGCCTACCCGCCGAATCAATTCCTCGGCCCTTCCACCTGCAGTGAAGAGCCTGAACTACCTGAACAACATTCTTGCCAAGATCGAGGCCAAGAAAGTCGGTTTTCAGGAAGCCTTGATGCTCAATGACAAAGGTGAGGTCGCCGAGTGCACGGGAGACAACGTTTTCGTCTTGAGCAAAGGAACTCTCCTTACCCCTCCGCTGGACGCGGGTTCCCTGCGTGGTATCACCAGAGGCACCGTCATGGACATCGCAGATGAGCTTGAAGTGCCTCTTCGAGAACAGGCCTTGACCCGCTACGACCTCTGGACGGCCGAGGAGTGCTTCCTGACGGGCACCGCGGCTGAGGTGATCCCTTGCGTGGAGGTTGATCACCGTACTGTAGGCTCAGGTATTCCGGGAGAGTTTACCAAAAGATTTATTTCTAGCTTTCGAGAGAAGTCGTCGGTTTTAGGCAGGATGCTTTAGTCCTTTACTCGCTTTTTGCGAAAAAACGGCCTATGACGACGTTTGGCGCATATTCTGCGTTGAAAAGTTGTGATTTTCCGACTATCTTCGTAGATTGTAGTTTCAAAACTTCTTTTTGGTGGAAATACGATGTCTGAACAAATGAAATGCCACAGTTGCGACAATCCCGCGACTGTACACCTTACCCAAATCTTGAATAACCAGATGCACAAGATCGATTTGTGTGAGGAATGCGCCCAGAAGCAGGGTGTCACAAACACTGCGGACTTTTCCATGGGCGGTCTCATGGCCTCTGCAGGCATGAGTCTGGAGGATACTGCACGTGACTTGGTTTGCGAGAGCTGTGGCCTGACTCAACAGGAGTTTAAGAAAGCGGGACGCCTAGGTTGTACCGCTTGCTACGAGGCTTTTGGTTCTGTGCTTACTCCCATGCTGGATGGGATGCATGCGGGAACTCGTCACGTCGGCAAAGTGCCAAAAGGGATCGAAGCCACCTTGGGGAAGAAAGAGAAGGCAACTCGCTCCAAGGATTTAGCGGAGCAATTGGAAAAAAGAATTTTAAGCTTGGAGTCGGACCTCAAGGCAGCCTTGGAAGACGAAAACTTCGAGGAGTGCGCCCGTCTGAGGGATGAGATCAGGTCACTCAAGGATTCGGCGGAAGCAACCACCGCTTGAAATTTCCTAGCCCAAACAGAAGCCAGGCATGTTTCATTCAATCCTAACGGGAAGTGCCGGTCGCAAGCCTAAGCCGACCCCTGTCGCCTTGAGTACACGGATTCGCCTTGCTCGCAACTTGTGTGACTTTCCTTTTCCCGGTCGAGCCGAAACGTCACAGCGACGGGAAGTTTTGACCAAGTGCCTGTCCGTGCTCAAGGATTTGCGCGGCATGACTGGAGGGGTTTCGTCCGAGATGGATGACTTGAGCGACCTCGACAAACAGATTTTGGTTGAGCAACACTTGATCAGTCCGGAGCTTTCCCAAGCTGATGATGGCGCAGGACTTATCCTTAGCAAGGATCGCTCGTGCTGCGTCATGATTAACGAGGAGGATCACCTGCGCATTCAGGTTTTGCGCAATGGCTTGAATTTCGGCAGCGTTTGGAAAAAAGCCAACACCTTGGATTTAGGCTTGGACACCAATCTCTCCTATGCCTACGACAACGAACTCGGCTTTCTCACCGCCTGCCCAACGAATTTGGGCACGGGCCTTAGGGCTTCCGTCATGATGCATTTGCCAGGCTTGGTAATGTCCAAGAACATGGACAAGGTAATCAATGCCGTGAATCAGCTCGGTATTGCAGTAAGAGGTATTTTTGGAGAGGGTTCCGATGCCAGCGGAAGTGTCTTCCAGATTTCAAACCAGCAAACATTGGGAGAATCGGAAGAAGACATTCTCAATCGTCTGGACAAAACTTTGGGTAAATTGGTTGAGCAGGAGCTGAATGCCCGGGCGAAATTGCTGGATGAGTCTCGTGAGCAAGTCTTCGATAAGATCGGTCGTGCGCTTGGTTGCCTTCGCGGGGCTTGGATCATCCAGAGCTCCGAAAGCATGGATCATTTGTCCCTGGTCCGTTTGGCTGCCGACTTGGGTTTTCTCCCGGAAAAGTATAGGGGAATAGCCGATCGGCTGATGATGGAAATTCAGCCTGGACACGTTCAGCTTTCCGTCGGAAGGGCGGTCGATCCCGATGAGCGCGACGTCCTGCGGGCGCAAATTCTTCGTGAGGAATTTAAGAAAGTTCCTGCCTTGGCTATCGACAAGGCATGAGCGAATCAATTTTGAGAGAAACCTAAAAGCAAGAGATCTATGTCAGAACCAATGAGCAACTTCACTCCAAGGGCCCAGCAAGTATTGGCCTTGGCCCGAAAGGAGGCGGATCGATTTCACCACAACTATGTCGGGACGGAGCATCTTCTCCTTGGTCTAATCAACTTGGGGCAGGGCGTGGCAGTCAATGTCTTGCAGAAGATGGGGTTGGATCTCGATACCGTTCGAGGAGCCGTAGAGCAACAGGTGGGCACCGGGCCCGAATCAAAGCCATCGGGTAACGTGCCCTACACTCCGAGGGTTAAGAAAGTCCTCTCTCTTTCAGGTAAAGAGGCGAAGTCCCTGAACCACAGCTACGTCGGTACTGAGCACATCTTGCTGGGACTCCTTCGAGAAGGGGAGGGCGTAGCTGCGCGTGTGCTGAAGTCCTTGGACGTCGATGTGGAGCGCTGCCGCTCGGAAATCCTTTCGGAACTGGATCCCAATTTCGCCGGTGATGAGGAGATGGAAACCTCGCTGGCAGGAACGGGTTCTGCAGAAGAAAGGGGCAAGGACGTAAAGACTCCGGCCCTCAAGGCTTTCGGGAGAGACCTTACCGAGATCGCCAAGAAGGGAGAAATGGATCCCGTAATCGGTCGAGAGCAGGAGATTCGAAGGGTTACTCAAATTCTTTGCCGTAGGACTAAGAACAACCCTGTACTAATTGGCGAAGCTGGAGTCGGAAAGACGGCAATCGCAGAAGGACTTGCCCAACAAATTGCAGGTGGGCTTGTTCCGGAAAACCTTATTGATAAGAAGGTCATCACTCTTGATTTGGCTCTGATGGTTGCAGGTACCAAGTATCGAGGACAGTTCGAGGAACGAATCAAGGCAGTGATGGATGAGATTCGGCGTTCAAAGAACGTTATTATTTTCATCGACGAACTTCACACTATAGTCGGTGCAGGGGCTGCCGAAGGAGCAATGGACGCATCCAACATCTTCAAGCCCGCTCTCAGTCGAGGTGAGCTTCAGTGCATCGGTGCCACCACACTTGCGGAATATCGGAAGTACATCGAGAAGGACAGTGCTCTTGATCGTCGTTTTCAGTCCGTCAAGGTCGATCCTCCTTCTGTGGACGACACTGTACTTATCCTCAAGGGGATTCGCTCGAAGTACGAGGAGCACCACAATGTCTCCTTCACGGATAAGTCGCTAGAGCTCGCCGCCAAGTTAACTGATCGATATGTGACGGGGCGATACCTGCCGGACAAAGCCATCGACGCTTTGGACGAGGCTGGTGCCAGAGCTCGAATGGAATCCTTGAAGAGACCGCCTCAAGTGGAAAAGCTGTCCGACGAAATCAAGGAGGTTTGTACCGCAAAGGAACAAGCTATTGCCGAACAAAATTTCGAGGAAGCCGCCAATTCGCGTGATCGTGAAAAGAAACTGCGGGCAGAGCGTGAGCGTGTTCTTGACGAATGGAAGAAGTCTCGTGACGAAAAGCGAAGCTCGGTAGGACAAGATGATATGTACCAAGTCATCTCGGACTGGACGGGCATTCCCTTGAGCCGAATGGAGACCAAGGAAACCAAGAAGCTGTTGAACTTGGAGGAAGAACTTCGCAAGCAAGTGGTTGGTCAGGAATTTGCCACCGAGGTAATCGCCAAGGCGTTAAGGCGTTCTAGAGCCGATCTCAAGGACCCCAAGCGTCCCATTGGATCTTTCATCTTCCTCGGTCCCACGGGTGTCGGCAAGACACACTTGGCTAAGATGCTTTCCGAGCAAATGTTCGGCGAGCAGGATGCACTCGTCCAGATAGATATGTCTGAGTACATGGAGAAGCATGCGGTTTCGCGCATGATAGGCTCGCCTCCCGGTTACGTGGGTTATGAAGAAGGCGGGCAACTAACGGAGGCCGTTCGCCGAAAACCTTATTCAGTCATCCTCTTTGACGAGATCGAGAAGGCGCATCCCGACGTGATTCAGATTCTTTTGCAGATTCTCGAGGATGGGAGACTCACAGACAGTTTGGGCCGTAAGGTCGATTTCCGAAATACGATCCTGATAATGACTTCGAACGTAGGAGCCCAGATTCTGCAGCGAAACGTGTCTATGGGTTTTGCGGTCGGTGATTCGGATCAGGATTTCGAAAAGATCAAGGACAAGATTATGGACGAGACTAAAAACGTCTTTAAGCCCGAGTTCCTTAATCGTTTGACCGAGATCGTCATCTTTAGGCCCCTTGCAAAGGAGAGCATGCGCTCGATCGTCGAGCTTGAGTTGGCCAAGGTTTCTGAAAGGCTTCGGGAGCGGAAGCTCAAGCTGGACGTTACGGACGAGGCGAAAGAATTTCTCGTCGAAAACGGTTACGACGAAAAGCTTGGAGCTCGCCCATTGCGAAGGGCGGTAGAGAAATTCCTCGAGGACAACCTTGCCGAAGCTCTTCTTGCTGGTAATGTGAAGAAAAGCAAGCCCATCAAGGTAGTCGTCTCTGAGGATGAAGATGAGGGTCTTTCTTTTGAACAACAAGGGAGTTCCATCAAGAAGACCAAAAAAGAGGCAGTCACTACTAGTCCTGTCTCCGATGAAGACGAGGAGAAAGAGTCTTAGCTTCCTTGCGAAAACTGTATCTTGTAATCACTCATTATGGAACAAACCTTGGTATTGTTTAAACCCGACTGCCTTGCCGGCAAATGTTCGGGAGAAGTTCTTTCGCGGTTCGAGAAAGCAGGTTACGAGATCGTCGCTTGCAAGATGATTCACTTGGACGACGAGATTCTGAATCAGCACTACGCTCACGTGGCCGATCTGCCTTTTTTTCCTGATATTGCCGGCTTCATGAGCTCTCGGCCCGTGATTGCGATGGTATTGAGCGGGCAAAACGTGATTGCAGGCGTTCGTGAGATTCTCGGCCCAACCGATTCTGCATCTGCTCCCTCGGGTACAATTAGAGGGGATTTGGGGACCGACAAAATGAGGAATGTTGTTCATGCCTCCGACGGGGAGGATAGTGCAAGGACTGAGATTGCTCGTTTCTTTTCTCCCGCCGAAGTGTTTAAGGTTTGCAACTAGTCCCGATTTTCTTCGCTGATCAAGAGGCATACGGCATGCGCTGCAACGCCTTCTTTTTCTCCGATGCCTCCAATCCCTTCGTTCGTGGTGGCTTTTAAGCCGATTTCATCAGTAGTAACTTCAAGTACCTCCGAGAGTCTCTGTTTCATTGCATCGACGTAAGGGGAAATCTTCGGTTCCTCCGCAATGATTGTAGCGTCGACGTTGCCCACCCGATACCCTCTTTTTAGACATTCCTCGATTGCCTTCCGCAGGATAATCATGGAGTCCATGTCCTTTAGCTCGGGATCGTCGGGGGGGAACTGCCGCCCAATGTCGGGAAGGCCCAAGGCCCCGAAAAGAGAGTCCGCCAGCGCATGGGTAAGACAGTCTGCGTCCGAATGGCCATCCAAACCTCTGTCGTGAATAATTTCGACCCCACCCAAGATGAGTTTCCTGCCTGTAGCAAAGCGGTGGACATCGTAACCTTGACCGATTCTGAAGGGGGTCTTCATGTCGTGCTTTTCGTCAGAAGGAATTCCACGTAATTCAAGTCGTCCGACGTTGTCACCTTTGGATTTGGGTAAGCCGGATTGATTAGCCTTACCGAACGCGCCAACAATTCCACCGCGCTGGTTTCGTCCGTAACCGGCAAGCTCTCCATCTTTGCTTTGCGCATTCCATCCAGCAGGAGGTCCTTTTGGAAGACTTGAGGGGTTTCCACGGCCCAAAGCATTTCTCTTCTCGCTGTCCCGCAGGTTTGAGGTTTGCTAGCGTGCATATCATCAATTTGCTTCAACGTGTCCTGCACTGGGCGACCAAGCGCCGCCGCTCCCTCTTCGACGGCATGCTCGAGAAGTTCGACAAGGCTGTCGGGTTGAATCATTGGCCTGGCGCAATCATGCACAAATATGATTTTGGTTTCCTCGGGAATCCTTGACAATGCATTCCGGACGGAATCCCTGCGCTCTTGCCCACCCTTGACCCAGATCACTTTTCGTGGACGAGGATTCAGTTTCTCTGTTTCCTCGGAGAGCAGATCCTTCTGCAGTGAGTCCCTGTAGGTGATGATCCATGTATCCGCTACGTTGGCTTCGAGAAAGGCTTCAAGGCAACGAAGGAATAGCGTCTTTTGGTTAACTTCGACAAGAACTTTGTCCGGCACGCACTCTTTCATGCGAGCGCCTTTGCCGGCTGCCAGCAAAATCGCGGCGTTCATTGTTCGGAGGTATTCTTCGCTTCTTGCAGTTCGGACTTGATGTTAGCAAGTGCTTCCGAAGGATTTTCCGCTGCAAGAATTGGTCGCCCTATTACTAAGAAGTCAGCTCCTGCTTCAGCCGCTTGGAAGGGTGTCATGACCCTGCTTTGGTCGTCGAGAGAAGCTCCCGTTGGTCTTATGCCCGGACTTACGAGCGTGGTGTCGATTGGAAGAGAACTGCGAAGCGTTCGTATTTCCCACGGAGAGCATACGATGCCCTTTGCCCCTGCATTCGCCGAAAGTGTTGCGAGGTTTTGAACCTGTTTCTCGGGCGAGTTTGGGACGCCAAGTGCTCGAAGGGTTTCCTCGTCCATGGATGTCAGCACTGTGACCGCTAGCAAGGTGGCTTCGGGGAGAACTTCCCGCATGGTCTTGGAGCATCGCTCAATCGCCACAGGTCCAGCCGTAGCATGAATCGTGAGCATTGAGACGGGCAATTCCCCTAAGCTCACGATTGCCTTGGCCATTGTGTTCGGGATGTCGTGAAGTTTGAGATCGAGAAAAACTTTCTTTCCTCTGGAGTGCAGTTCGCGAACGAAGTCGGGACCATCCCTCAAGTAGGTCTGCAGACCGATCTTTACCCAGTTCAATTCCTCTCCAACGGCATCAAGAAGAATTTCCGCCCTTTTTCTGGACTCAACGTCCAAGGCAAGGATCACGTCGGGATTTTCATTTTCAGGCATAAAGGCTAAGCATTTATTGTTAGGGCGTTTTTCGGCAAACGTTTATTTCTATTCGCTGTCTTGTTTGATTATCCCTAAGTTGAGCATTTGCCTATGAGAAAAGGAATCCGAAGCGTCAGCGTTTTCTCCCCTGCAAAGTTGAATTTGTTTCTCGCCGTTACCGGTAAGCGTGAGGATGGTTTTCATAATCTTATGTCTCTGGTGTCATTGGTTGGAATGGGAGATGTGGTTACTCTTTGTCCTGATGAAGATGAGGAGGTCCTGGAATGTAGCTGCGATCACACTCTCGTCCCCGACGGCATGGATAACCTCGCGGCAAAAGCTGCGGAGGGGTGGTTCCGACTGGCAGGAAGACGCCAAGGAGTCCGTATTCGCATCCACAAGCGAATTCCTGTCGGAGGGGGGTTGGGAGGTGGCAGCTCTAATGCCGTCGCAGTGCTTAAGGGTTTGAACCTCTTGGCGGAAAAGCCTCTGCCGGAGAAGCTTCTTTCAGAGTTGGCCGCGACCTTGGGCTCCGATTGCCCTTTGTTTCTGGCGAATAGTCCTTGTTTGATCGAGGGTAGGGGAGAACTGGTCGAGGACCTGCTCCCGATGGCTTCAGCCCGAGTTTCAGGTCGAAAGGTTTTGCTTTTCGCACCCAAGTTGAGCATCTCCGCCGCAGAAGCTTTTTCGGCCTTGCGTTCCGAATTCGGTGATTTTTCTGTATCTGATAGAGCTCACGGGAAGGTTCGCTCTTGGCTGGACGGCAACGACACTCTCGAATCCATCTTGGGGAATGACCTTGAACGGTCCGTCTTTCGCAAATACCCCGGCATTGGCATCCTGTTGGAGGAATTGCGTGAGCGTTTCGACTGGTCTTGTGGAATGAGCGGCAGCGGTTCTTGCTGTTTTGCACTTCTTCCCGAGGATTCTACCACCGATGAGGGCAAGGAAGTGATTTGGTCTGCTTGGGGGAGAGGTTGTTTCATTTGGGAGACGGTCTTAGTCTGAACTTAGTTTTTTGTGGCGAAAGAGAGTAATCTGGCTCATAATGTAGCCTGAGTTTTCAAGCTTTTCCCTAATCATGCCTGAAGAAAACCAACGAAAGGAGCTCGTGCTCCATGGCATTGCCGCATCTCCGGGTGTAGCTCATGGGCCTGCATTCCTGTTCGTGCATGGAGAGGTGGAAGTCCCCAAGTATGCCGTTTCCGCAGATAGCCAGGATGCGGAAATCAAGCGTTTCGAGGAGGCTCTGCTTCTCACTCGTCAGCAAATTGAGCGGATTCGATCCGATGTCGCTGAAAACCTTGGAGAAGAAGAGGCCGCCATTTTCGATGCGCATGTGCTTGTTCTTGAGGACCAAGCCCTGATCGACGATGTGGTTGAGCAAATTCGCGAGACCGGAGACAACGTCGAGCAGTGTCTGCATCGAGTCTCCCTGCGTTACCTGAAGTTCTTCGACCAGTTGTCCGATCAGTACTTGCGGGAAAGGGCTTCCGATCTCCGCGACGTCATGCGTAGGCTCTTACATAATCTCTTGGGCGCCACCGCTTCGGGTACTGCTTTTCTAGACGAACCCAGGGTCTTGGCGGCAGATGACCTTACGCCTTCCGATGCTGCGTCCTTGGATCGAGAAAAGATCCTGGGAATAGCCACAGATGGTGGAGGCCGCACAAGCCATGCTGTCATCATGGCTCGATCAAGTGAGATTCCCGCCGTGGTCGGTGTGCGCGGACTGACCGCCGAGTTGAGAGATGGAGACGTTCTTTTGCTTGATGGTTTTGAGGGAACGGTGGTGGTCAATCCTTCCCCACAGACACTTTATCGCTACGGAAAGGTAAGCCTTCGACGCAAGAGACTTCGAGCTCTAATCAAAGAGGAGAGTTCTCTTCCTGCAGGGACTTCCGATGGGCACGACCTAGTCGTTATGGCCAATGCAGATTCCCCCGAGGAAGTCCGGCGATCCGTACGAAAAGGTGCGGCCGGCGTAGGATTATTTCGCACCGAGGCTCTTTTCCTACGAAGCAGATCGATGCCGTCCGAGGAAGAACAGTTCGAACACTACAAGGCGGTGGTGGAAGGAGCCGATTCCCTTCCGGTTACCATTCGCACCTTAGATTTGGGCGGAGACAAAATCATCGATGGATCTTCGGAATTCAAGGAAGGAAATCCTTTCATGGGTTTTCGCGCCATTCGATACTGCCTTCGGAACGTCGATGTTTTTCTCGCTCAACTTCGGGCGATTCTCCGGGCAAGCGACCATGGCAAGGTGCGGATTATGTTTCCCATGGTCAGTGGTGTTGGAGAGATTCTGTCTGCAGGCAAGCTCGTTGAAGAAGCCAAGGCGCAATTGAGGGACAAAGGTCAATCTTTTGATCCCGATACTCCCATCGGTTGCATGATCGAGACTCCCTCGGCCGTTACCATTTGCGACTTCTTGGCTGACCATGTCGATTTCTTCAGCATCGGTACAAATGACCTTGTTCAATACATGCTGGCCGTGGACCGCATCAACAACCAGATTGCTTACCTTTACGAACCTCATCATCCTGCAGTCCTGCGCTCATTAATGCATGTCTGTAAGGTGGGCAGCGAAAAGGATGTGGAAGTCGCCGTTTGCGGAGAGATTGCAGGTGACATACATTACTTGCCCTTGCTTATGGGACTCGGCGTTAGGGAACTGAGCATGGCTTCAGCTTTAATCTCCGAGGTGAAGTTCTTCTCTCGACGTTTCTCCTTGGGAGAAGCGCGTGAACTCAAGGATGAGGTGCTGAAGATGTCACGACCGTCGCAAATCCTCAAGCGTATCAAGAGCTTTCACGACGACAAAATGGCAGATTTAAGCTTGGGGGATTGATCCGGCTAAACCAGCAGGAGAGCCTTACTCATCCTGGAAGTTGTTCCTGAAAAGCGTGGTCATTTCCTCCTTTAGCGATTCCGTGTCCTTACAGTCGGCATGAATGGTTAGTTTCGTACCTTTTGCAGCAGCCAGCATCATGATCCCCATGATACTTTTGCCGTTTACCCGTTCACCGTCCTTTTCCAGCCACACCTCTCCTTCGTATTTGTTTGCTATGCGAACGATCATGGCTGCGGGGCGTGCATGCACTCCCAACTGGTTCGAAACTTCCAGCTCGAATTTAAGGCTTTGGTCACTCACTTGCACCGATTTGGAGGCGAAAGGCGAAAAAAGACAAAGAAAAAGTTCAAGAAAAAATCCACAGACAGATACCGGCGACAAAAGCAGCGGCTAAATCGTCGGCAACGATCCCGAGTCCTCCGTGAAGACTTTGGAGCTTCTTGATTCCAATTGGTTTCGTAACGTCGAAGAGCCTGAAAAGAATAAAGCCACTAGCAATAAGAAGCAGAATTCCGCCATCCTGAAGATGCCCGGAACCTGTCAGTATCCAAGGTGTACCCAAGAAAACCAATGGCTGAGCGACGAATTCGTCCAGTATTATCTCGCCTGGGTCCCTTTTTCCAAGAAGTTTCTCGGCTTTTCCGCAAATCGGTATTGAAAGTAGCGCAAGGCAACCGAATCCAAGCAGAATCTCTAGACCATTCAGCGAAGTCCATTGCAATAGGGCCACGAATGCAAGGAGCCCGAATAACGAACCAAAAGTTCCCGGTGCCGGTAGCTTTGCGCCAATTGGGCCAAGCGTGGCTAAAGCGATGATTAGGTTTCTTGGGGAAAGAATTGAGAGTTCTCGGTTTGTCCGAGTTGTCATTAGGCTTCGTTCTCCGTTAGGATTGCCCAGTGCTTGCAAAGATAAACTATGCCTGAAAAAACCGTCAGGACAGTGGCTAGTAACAACGAGGCGTCGGCAGCAGTGGAGACGAATTCATGGAGAGGTTCGCGCAAGCCTTCGGGCAGAAGGTTCCAAAGGTCGTCCAGCAGTGTGATTTCAATGAGGAAGAGGCTGATGCAGACGATTTGTACCACGGTTTTGACCTTTCCCACCTTTTCCGCAGCCAAAGTTACTCCTTTGCCCGAAGCAACGAGACGCAATCCCGTTATCAAGAGTTCCCTGGACAGGATGAGTAAAACCGGAAAGAGAGCCCATCGATCCACAATTTGCAAGGCGAGAAAGCTGACGAACATTCCAAGGGTGAGAACTTTGTCTGAAAGGGCGTCCATGAATTTCCCAAAGTCGGAGACTTGTCCCATTTTTCTGGCCATCCATCCGTCGAGCCAGTCGGTCATGGCCGCAAAAAGAAAGACGCACAGAGCGATCGTTCTGGACCAAGGCGGTGCGTTTTCGGCATCTAGGAACAGGAAGCCGATTACAACCAGCATGAGAGGTATGCGGGACAGTGTTATCAGGTTTGGGAAATTCATTAATTTCTCCAGACATCCTTTCCCCTTGATTCGGGTTTCCTGCAAGACTTTTCCGCCTTGGTAGTCGACACTCTTCGAGTTTTCTCATAGTTTGTCCCTCAATCCTTACGTGAAGACCGCGATTTATCCCGGAACCTTTGATCCGATCACCAATGGACATCTAGATGTTCTTTCTCGTGCGTGCAGGTTGTTTGATCGAGTTGTCGTCGCCATCGCCGAGGTGAATTCCGACAAGAACGTTACCTTCGACATTCAGGAAAGAATCAGCTTGGTCGAGGAGAACTTGGGCGATTTTCCTGCCGTATCCGTAGTTCCTTTCGACTGTCTGCTTGTAGACTTGGCCGTGGAGTTGAATGCTCAAGTCATTGTTCGCGGACTTAGGGCGGTCTCCGATTTCGAGTACGAGTTCCAGATGGCCCAGATGAACCGTCACCTCGATGCAAGCATCGAAACCATTTTCCTTATGCCGAGCGAGAAGTACTTCTATACCAGTTCGAAGTTGATCAAACAGGTTCATCTTGGAGGAGAGCGAGAAACCGAGCTTGTTCCCCAAAACGTTCTGAAAGCGCTTAGCTGCTTGAGGGAGAATGGTTCCATAGGGGAATCTTCGGACCAGTGACTGACTCCGGCAATAACGGCGCGTCCAGTCGAGATAGATCCACCTTCGGGGTGGTCTTCCTCACCATTTTTCTGGATATGGTCGGTTTCTCCGTCATTTTTCCACTTTTTCCGGATATGCTCGATCACTACTTGAAGGTAGAGGAACTCCGTGGCGGCGGCATGTTGAACGACTTCGTGAATTCCATTCGAGGGTCAGGTTATTCCAGCGACAATACCAGCTTCCGGATCGAAACCGTAATCTTCGGCGGATGTCTGGGTACGCTCTTTGCAGTGCTTCAATTCCTGTTCGCTCCCCTCTGGGGACGCTGGTCCGATCGAGTTGGGCGTCGGCGGGTACTCCTCATCAGCGTCAGTGGAACGGTTCTTGGTTACTTCATTTGGATTTTTGCAGGAAACTTTTGGGTTTTGGTTCTCTCTCGATTAGTTGGCGGGATTGCCAGTGGAAACTTGTCCGTTGCCACGGCGGCGATTGCCGACGTGACACCTCGAAAAGAGCGTGCCAAGGGCATGGCGATCGTTGGTATTGCATTTGGTTTGGGATTCATCCTCGGTCCTGCCATTGGTGGATTTTCCCCTGCTCTCGACCTTGCAGGGGATATGTCCGAAGCCAGCTTCTTCGGCCTAAATCCCTTTTCGGTTCCCGCCATCGGAAGCTTTGGGTTGGCCTCGTTGAACTTGCTCTGGTTGTTCCTTCGTTTCAAGGAAACCCTGCCCGAGGAAAAGCGAGAAAAAAATGCCACAATTAGGCCCGGAATCTTTCAGCTCGGGAAGGTGGAAAATTCCGCCGTCAAGTTATCTTGTCTTTCCTATTTGTTTTACATGATCTCTTTCAGCGGAATGGAATTTACCCTTACTTTTCTTGCGGTCGAACGATTCGAGTACACTCCGCGAGACAATGCCTTGATGTTTACTTTCATCGGTCTAACCTTGATCGTTGCTCAAGGTTTCTTCGTTAGACGGCTTGCAGGACCTTTGGGAGAGAGGAAGTTGGCGTTCTTCGGGATTTTCATGGGTATCATCGCTTTTTACCTGATCGCCAAATCATCCTCCGGCGATGCCGGCGCCGACTTTTTCGTCGGCTTGTTGCTCATGTCCGCAGGCGTGGCCTTCATCAGTCCAACTCTCACGGCCCTTACTTCCCTTTATTCGAGCGAGTCGAGCCAAGGTTTCCATTTGGGGGTCTTTCGTTCCTCGGGATCTTTGGCTCGCGCCGTAG
Source organism: uncultured Puniceicoccaceae bacterium (assembly GCA_964576585.1). GTDB lineage: Bacteria > Verrucomicrobiota > Verrucomicrobiia > Opitutales > Seribacteraceae. The sequence goes on from CAZNWO010000002.1 coordinate 18,785, forward strand.
GTCCATTGCTCGCCGGCTTTGTCTATTTTGAGTTTGGCTCTTCTGTCGCTTATCTCGGTGGAGCTTGCTTGCTGTTCATTCCGGCTTTGATTCTCGTATGGGTTCCGCAGCCATCCACGGATTGAGTGTGAGGTGATGTCGCTTGTTTTCCAATGTGAGGATTTCTCTCGCCTTTCGATTGGAATTCATTACCTAGGTGGAGTCTGTTGTATAATTTTTGCGATTATTTTTCTCATTCGAGCCAATAGGCTCAAATCCATCAGTTAATCACTCGACATGAATACCGAAGCCATCGATCGCTTGATCGACAACGTTCCGAGCCTAGCTACATCCCGGGAGGCCTTGGAGGCAATGCAGGAAGGCGCCTATTGCATTCACCGTAGCTGGGGTTTCGGCAAGATCACGGGTTTTGATCCTGCTCGAGGAGATCATGGAATGTTAGTTATCGACTTCGACGGGGAGGAGCGAAAGGGGCATGCCATGGATCCGGTTTTTTGCCTCGGTAAATTAGAGGTTCTCAAGGAGACTCACATTCTCGCACGCCACCGCGAGAACACCGAGGAAATCGAACTCATGGCTAAAAAGGAGCCTGTGGAGCTTATAATGGCCATTCTTGCAGAGTGTGACAACGAATGCGCCACCAACCGTGAGATCGAACGTCTTTTGCAGTACTTGTTCGAGCCCTCGAAGGCCAAGAAGTGGTGGACCAACGCAAAGAAGCTTCTGGTGAGGGACCCGCGGGTTGCCGTGCCCACCAAGAAGACGGAGCCTTATGTCCTTCGCGACGAACCCGTTAATCCGGAGCAGGAAATCCTTCAGGACTTTTTCGATGAACGTCGATCCAAGGAAAAGATTCTTTTGGCTGAAAAACTCTTTGATCTTTCTTCTGAGAAGGAGGATCTCCAGGAAGACTTGCCCAAGGTGTTGGAAGAGCTCACGGTTGCAATCACAGAGGCTCGCAATCTAAATCAAGCGGATCGACTTTACGGCATCTGGGTTCGCAATAACCTTGCCCGAAACGTTGAAGAGGACGCCGAGAAGATCGAACCCACCTCGGCATCCATTTTATCGCAATGCGAAGACAATCTGCCCGAGTTGGCCGAGCAGATGCCCGCCAAGTTCCACAGGCGCTTTCTGGACTTGGTCACTCGGGTGTATCCCGAGAACTGGAAGAAAGTCCTGTTGGACAAACTTCTCCAACACACGACAACGAAATTTTCGGGCGAGGCCGCTCACTTCCTCATCGACCAAGGTGAAGAAGCTTTGCTTGGAAAGTCTCTTGTACGCTGGCTCGACGAGCAGAAAATCAAAGGTCCCGTTCTGCTCTGGATGCTAAAGTTCCGCAAACTGTCCAAGTTCGAGAAGCTGCTGCAACCGCTCATCACTCCCCGCATCCTAGGTGCCGTCTTTTCTGCAATTGACCACGAGTCACTTCTGAACGCAAGCACGCGTCGAATTCCATTGGCGGAAATTCTTGGTGAGGACCGCGAGCTAATCCCCGACATCCTTGCCAGTGCTGATGCCGAGACCGCAAAAGATTTGGCCCAGGCCCTTTTGCTCAATCCTGGTTTCGACGACCTTAACAAGAGATCCTTGCTCGCTCGATTCATCAAGCTGTTTCCCGCAATCCAAGAGCTGGTTGACGGAAGCGGAGAAACTTCGTTTTCTAGTCAAACAACCGAGTCGACCATGACCGAGACACTCATTGTTTCCCAAGAAAGTCTCGATCATCGACTTACGGAGTTGGAAAAGTTAAACAATGAGAGAATCCCTGAGAATTCGGCAGCGATTGAGACCGCCCGAGAGCATGGAGATCTTCGCGAAAACGCAGAGTATCAGATGGCCAAGGACGAACAGAAGACCTTGCTTGCCCGTCAAGGTGAATTGCAAGTCGATCTTGCTCGAGCGCAGGCCACGGACTTTTCTGAGGCTCCTGCCGACAGCGTTGGAATCGGCTCGGTCGTCAACCTCCATGACCAAGCCTCGGGCGAGCATCAGGTTTATTCCATACTCGGCGCGTGGGACAGCGATCCCGAAAACAACATCTTGTCTTATCAAACTCCCTTGGCCCAAAGCCTCATGGGTAAAAAGGAGGGGGAAGACGTGAGTACCGAGATAGACGGGGTGTCTCACCTTTGGCGAGTCGAGAGCGTCGGCCGTTGGGTGGATCGGGCTTGACTCGATGTCGCTCGGCAGGACCCTTGCGCCGAGTATAGTTGATTTCTCCCGCACTTGCCTTTTTAACTTTAGGCAAGTCACTGTAATATGATTCATGTTTGCAGTTGAGACCTTGCGTCTTTTGTCGGACTCGACCCGACTGCGAATCCTGGCCCTCTTGGCCGAGGAGGAGTTGTCGGTTGCCGAATTACAGGAAATACTCGGAATGGGCCAATCGCGAATTTCGACTCACCTCTCGCTACTTCGCAGGCGTGGACTCCTGATTGATCGAAGAGACGGCAAAAAGACTTTCTATGAGTACAGGCCCTCGGAAGGCGGTGAGGCAGAGCTTGTTGTCGCGGCCCTCGAATTCGCTCGCAAGGAGAGTGACTTTGCCAAGGACCTCGTGGCTCTCAACCGAATCGTCGAGAAAAGACGTCGAGCTACCGAGAAGTACTTCGACCTAGTCGCAGGACGACTTGGCAAGACTTACTGCCCCGGGCGTTCTTGGGAAGCGATCGGTCATTTCCTGTTGCGTCTGGTTCCCGAAATCGTGGTAGCCGATCTTGGCGCGGGCGAGGGGACCTTGTCGCAACTCTTGGCTCGCCGAGCCAAGAAAGTCTATTGCATTGATAGTTCTCGCAGCATGGTAAGGGTGGGCAAGGAACTTGCCGGCAAGAACGGATTGACGAACCTAGTCTACAAGCATGGCGATATAGAGAAGGTTCCCCTGCAGGCTGAATCCGTCGACTTAGCCTTGATGAGCCAGTCTCTCCACCACGCGCAGCGTCCTGAATCCGCTCTTGCAGAAGCCTTTCGAATCGTTCGCCCCGGTGGTCGAATTATCGTGCTGGACCTCAAGGAACACAGTTTCGAGAAAGCAAGGGAACTTTATGCCGATCGCTGGCTAGGCTTTTCCGAGAATGACCTCTACCGCATGCTTCGTGAGGCGGGGTTTAGAAAGGTGTCGGCAGAGGTCGTCGCTAGGGAGTCCGAAGAGCCGAACTTCGAGACCCTGCTGGCCTCGGGAGACAAACCTGGCTAGGCAAAGGCATTTTCGTCTTCCGGCTGTGTCGCTCTTTCGCCTTTGTTGGCCTTTCGAAGGCCAATGATTCTTCTAAAGTCCTCTAAGGCAAGGTACAGCGCCGGGATCAGGACTAACGTAATGAGCGTAGCAAACAAAACCCCGAAACCGATTGAGATGGCCATCGGTTTGAGGAATTGAGCCTGTAGGCTTCTTTCGAAAAGAATCGGGAGAAGTCCCACGAAAGTCGTCAGTGAGGTAAGCAGGATTGGCCTGAATCTGGCGCAGCCTGCGATGCGCGCCGCATCCTCGACCGAAATATCGTTCCGTTGTCGGTTTACGTAATGCACGAGTACCAAGCTGTCGTTTATGACGACGCCGGTAAGGGCCACCAAGCCGAATGCCGACAATTGGCTGAGGGTGATACCGAAGATCAAGTGACCCAAGACAGCACCGATCAACCCGAAGGGAATGACTGACATGACGAGGAAAGGTTGGAGGTAAGATCGAAAAGGAATCGCAAGCAAACCGTAGATAACGAACAATGCTATGCCGGCCGCTTGTCCGAGTCCCGAGTCGGTTTCTTTTTGCTGCTTTCTTTCACCGACGAACTTGAACCGGAGGTCGGGGTATTTCTCGGAAAGCCTAGGGAGAAAGTCTCTTTCCAATTGGGATTCGATGGAGCTGACGTCGGCCACCGCTCTGTCGGCGGAGGCTTGCACGTTGACCGTGCGAGAGCGATTTGATCGGCGAATCGTTGGTGAATTCGCTCCGAAGGTGGCAGTGGCGACCTCCTCGAGCGGAGCCTCTATGCCGTTTGGCGTTCTTATCCTTAGTGCTGAGAGAGAGGCAAGGCTGGAGCGGTCGTCCTTTGGGTATCGGAGCATTACCTTCACTTCATCTCTGTCTCTCTGGAGACGCTGGATTTCCTCTCCGTAATAGGCTTGGCGAACCTGTCTGCCGAGGTCGGCCTGAGTAAGCCCCAGAGCCCTGCCGGTTGGCTTTAGCTTGAGTTGTAGCTCTCGTTTCCCTCCCGCGTGGCTATCGGATATGTCGAAGAGACCCTTGAATTTTTCCAGTTGTTTTTTCGTTTCATCGGCAGCGGCGGTCATCTGGTTTATATTCAAGCCTGAAATTTCAAGGTCGATTGCAATGGGTCTTCCGCCTGCGGCTACGTCCATGAAGCGCAATTGTTTCATTCCGGGAAGGACTCCGAGTCTTTTCCTCCAGAGTGCGGAGATTTCGGGTGCGGAGGAAGTCCTTAGTTCGGACTTCACTAATTCTGCGGAAATTTCTCCTAGGTGGGATGCTTCCGGGCTGGCCTTGGATCCTCCGGGTCCTCCCGAGAAGGGTTGCGCTCCCATCGTTAGCATAGAGTGACGAAAGGGATTCGGTTGACCTTCGGATTCAAGCTCCTGCACCACCTCCTTCCTAGCTTGCTCTAGTTTCATCAAAGCTTTTTCCGTAGCTTCCGCGGGCATGCCTTCCTGCATCGTAAGCTTTACTGAAATGTAGTCGGAAGGCACAGGGGGGATTCCACGAATTGCAGGTACGTGCCCTCCCAAGATCAAGCCCATGGTAAGGAGAAACAAACCTGCGAAAATGGACAGGGTGAAATATCTTCGCCTGAGGCATTTCTCTAGGAATGGCGAATAGACTTTCTCGATGAAGCCTTCAAGTCCTATGGCTACCCGTTCCTGTAGTCGGGAAAGAACGTTGCTGGCAGATTGGTTAAATCTACAGAGCGAAAGGTGGTAGGGGAGGATGAACTTCGATTCCACCAGTGAGAAAAACAATACCGGGATGACGACCAAGGGGATGTCCTTCATAAGCTTTCCCAACCATCCCGGAAGAAACAACATCGGAACAAAGGCCACGATACTGGTTAAAACCGCAAAGGTCACAGGAACTGCTACTGCGTGCGTTCCTTTGATGGATGCTTGAAGGGGAGGTTCTCCTCTTCGCCCGAGGGTGTAGACTGATTCGCCCACCACGATTGCGTCGTCAACCAGTATTCCCAGCACGACGATGAACGCGAAGAGTGAAACCAGGTTTATGGAAGTTCCCATCGGGCCCATTAAGGCAAAGGCGCCGAAGAAGGATATGGGAATTCCCAAGGCTACCCAAACAGCCAATGACGGTCTCAAGAACAAGGAGAGGACGCAAAATACCAAAATTAGGCCAAGGATGGCATTTTCAATCATCATTTGGAGCCTTCCCCGCAGGTAGTAGGAGCTATCCTGCCAGACCGTCATGTCTATTCCCTCAGGAAGTTCGGCTCTTCTCTCGTCTACGAACTCGTTTACTTTTGTAGAGATTTCCAAAGGGCTTTGCTTCCCGACCCTAAAGATTCTGAGCGTGACTGCAGGCTTTCCCTTGAAGAGGGTGTACAGGGACTTGTCCTCGAATTCGTCTTGTACTTTTGCAACATCCTTTAGAGGTACGCGAGCTCCCGTGCTTGCGGCCAAAAGTTCAATTTCCTCGAATTCACTTCCTTCTCTCGCTTTGCCCGTGACCCGCAGAAGGGTTTCTCCCGAGGAGGTTTTGGCTACGCCTCCGGGGACGTCGACCGACGAGCGTCTGAGCGAGCTTGCCAGCTCGCTGAAGCTCAGGCTATGTTCACGCAAAGATCGCTCCGAGACCTCTATGCCAATCTCTGGTTTCCTGATTCCTGCGATCTCTACTTGCGTGATTCCGGGAATTGCGGTCAAGCCGTCTCGCATTTTTTCGGCGAGAGACCTTAGGGTTTTCTCGTCGCATTCTCCATGGATGGCGACGGCCATTACCCGCCGCTTGGCTGTCACCACCTCGACCATCGGCTTTTCAGCTTCTTCCGGGAAGTTGGCAATGGCGTCAACCCTTACCTTGATTTCGTCCGCAAGTTGCTCGGTGTCTTTGCCTCTCGCAACTTCGATCGAAACGACGCCCACGTTTTCCCTCGAATAGGAATTGAGCTCCTTGATGCCGGTGAGGTCCCATATCTTCTCCTCGACTTGTTTACAGATTCCCTCTTCCACCTCGGCAGGCGCGGCTCCAGGGTAAAGCGTGGTAACGGTAATGAGGTCTAGGTCGAACTCAGGAAACAATTCGACTTTAAGTCCCTTTACCGAAAAGAATCCGCCTACCAGGATGACCCCCATCAGGAGGTTTGCCGCAACTCCGTTCTTGGCAAACCAACTAATCATCACTCACTCGAATTAGAGTCGACCTGCTTACTTGCCAGCTTGACTTTCATCTTTGTGGAAATGACGTCCAGTGGAGTTAGGCAAACCTTGTCGTTTTCCTTCAAGCCATCCTTGACCCAGACGAAATCCTTGGCTTGCCGAAGGGAGGTGACCTTCCTCGGTTCGATGCGGTTTTGCTCATTAATGACGAGCAAGGTGTCCTTTTCCCTGAAGGCGGATCGGGGAATCACGAAGACGCCAACCTCAGGACCGAAAATGCGGGCCTCGACGAATTCTCCAGGACTCAGGGAACCTGGGGCGTCGATTTCTCTCTCGACGAATGGATCCGCAAAGGCTCCCTCCAGGCTGGCCACTACGTTGGTCAGGCGTGTTCTCGAATCGACAGTGCCTTCCGACCGATCGAGGTTTCCGACATGTGTACATTTTCCTGCTTCGTCTAAAATCTGAACTTCAGGAGCATGTCCTGTCCCATTCGTTCCTTCCTCGAAAGCCAATAATTGCAATTCGGACCTGCTCAAGGAAAGATCGACTTCCGCAATATCTAGCGCATACACCTTTGCCAGCGCGGGGGAAGCTCCCCCGCCGACTCGTTGCCCGACATCGGCCATTGTCTCGAGGATACGACCCCGAAAAGGAGCTCGAACGCGGGTTCTCTCAAAATTTCTTTTCGCTTGCGCCAAACGGGCTTCCGCAGCCTTGGCATCTGCTTCAGCCTTGCGAATCTGGGGCAAGCGTTTGACTAGGTCGGGTGCATCTTTCCAGTCTCTACCTAGTTCCCATTCGCTCTTGGCCTGTTCGGCTAAGGCGCGTTCTTGCTCCAGTTGCAATTCCGCTGTCCGGAGGAGAGCTTCCGCATCCGCTCTTGCCGCTCGAAGGTCAATATCCTCGATCTTGACCAGCATGTCTCCCTTCTCAAAAAATCCTCCTGCTCGAAACGAAGCATGGGGACCCGAACGATTCGAGTCCTCGAAAGGCGCCACCGCCTCGATCAAGCCGGGAGTTTCCGCCAGCAAGATAGTGCTCGTTCTAGGCTTTACCGAACCGTAGGCATCTACGTATACCCTGAGGTTTTTCCTTTCAGCCACCATGTGTTCAACGACAGGTTCTCTGGGCTTGAATTTTCGACGTTCCGGTTCGGGCTTCATGGCGATGAGCCACCAAGTCAATAGCCCGAATAGCAAAAGGGTGATTGGGGGTAGGACGAATTTCATATTCTAATCGGAAATGGCTTGGTCGCCCAGGGCGATGTGAAGGTCTATCCTATTAAGCAATCTTTCTCGCTTGAGGGCGATCAGTCTGCTTTCAGCCTCAAAAGCTCTCTGACGGGATTCCAGAGTGGCGAAGATACCTTCTAAACCTCTTTGATATCGATCCCAGCTGAGGTCCGCTGCTGTAGCTGAAGCTTGAGCAGCTTCTTCCAGTCGATCGTGTTCCTCCTTCAGCAAGCTCTCTGCGGACAAGGCGGCCTCGACTTCCCTGAAGGCTCTCAGGGCTGCAGCCTTGTAAGAGTCGACTGCAGCCATCCGAGCCGCTTCGGCCCTTCGGACGTTTGCTCGAAGGCGACCGCCTTGAAAGATGGGCTGAGCGAGGTTGCCCGTTATGCTCCAAATCCGAAACTGCTGGTCTAGCAGTTCGTCGAATTCCCGAGATCTGCTTCCGGGACCGCCGACTAGGGATAGCGAAGGGAGCAAGTTCTTCCGGGCGATTGTCTTGTCCAGACCCGCAGCCTCAAGACGCAGCTTTCCCGCAAGCAAGTCCGGGCGTTTTTCCAAGGTTTGAGAAGGGGGGGATGCAGGTGGGTTCTTCTTAGGTTCTGGTAGTTTGATCACAGTCCATCGTTTGCCCCGTGGATGCCTGCCCAAGAGGGTCTCCAGCGTCCTCGTTGCCAAGTCGAGTTGAAGCATTCTCCTTGCCTTGCCTGCCCTAGTGGACGCCAGAGTCGCTCGAGCCAAGTTCTGCTCTAGAGCGGTAGCAAGGCCCCTCTCGAAGCGTGTTGAGATGTAAGAAGCGTTTTCCGATTGGGTGTTTTCCGCCTTCTCTGCCAACTCGACTTGTCTGTTCGCTTCGATCGCGGAGAACCAAGCCTTTGAAACTTGTCCGGCCAAGGAAAGCCTCGCCGCCTGATAGTCCTGGACGCTTGCTTCCCAAGCGTTTTTTGCCGCCTTTCGCGAATCCCTCACTTTTCCCCACAAGTCCAGTTCCCAGCTTACGTTTAGGTTCAGGCCATAACTCTCGGTGCTGAAGGAGTTGTTGCTGCCTGGAAAAAATCCCACGAGGTTTCTTTTGCTTCGGGTACCTGATAAGGCAAGGCCTGCTTCCGGCAAAAGTTTTGCTCCAGCCATGTTAGCTTCCTCGCGAGCCACTTCCATCCTTCTAGACGCAGCAGACAAATCCGGATTGTTTGCCCAAGATTCACGAATCATCGAGGTAAGGTTTGCATCTCCGAGGTCTTCTGCCCAATAAGTGTTGTCGTCTTTGGCTTGTTGAGTGGCGACATGCCAATTCGGGGGAACGTTCAGACTCGATATTGGGTTATCCTTCGTTTCCCGAATGCATCCGGAACAAGCCAAGATGGCTAAGGCGATGGCTATGGTCGAGCGACTCACTTGTGCATGACTCCTTCCATCCCTGCACTGAAACCTCCTGTGGCAAAAGCCACGAGTCGGCGGATCATTCCCTTGATGTCTCTTTCGTCACAAACTCCTCCCGTAAATAGACCTAACCTTCGGTGTTGGGCTAGAGTCCCAAGCATTGTCGCAACAACAAAATGAAGGTTCCAGTACAGGTCTTCTTCGTTCGATTCAGGGTAGGCGCGTCTCAATTCCACCATGAAAATTTCCGGCAATTCCCGAAACAGCTTTTTATGCACTTTTTCCATGAAGAGAGCGGGCTCGGTAAAGCTTCTACCAATGAGTTGCATGAAACGCAAATCAGGACCTTCACCGCGTGTGGCTGCCCTGCCCAAGGGGAGCAGCAATGCCTCGAAAATCTCGATTGGTTGAAGCGCTTTCCCTTCGGCTTTGCTTCGTGCATCAGCCAACATCTGCAATCTTTCCTCGTTTACGGGCGCAATCCTGCTCCTTAGCATTTCCATTACCAAGCCTTCCTTGGAGCCAAAGTGGTAGTGAGCTGCAGCGACGTTGGAGCGGGATGCTTTTGCCACGTCTCGGATCGTAACTCCCAAGTAGCCTCTTGACGCAAAAAGAGATTCGGCGGATTCAAGCAATCTCATCCGAGTTGCTTTTCCGCGCCCATGTAAGTCCTTTTGTGTTTTGGTGGCTTTCAAATTGTTGTAGGACTCATTTAAAACGCTTGTTTGATTAAACGCAAGGCTTGGTTGACCAACCTGTATTTGTCGATTCCGATTTCTTGAACTCTTTCAAGTAGAGGTTTCCCGTTGACTTTGCCTCGATTTTTCGATTTTTTTTTCTGTTTTTGCCTATTCCGGCTACCCTTAACTTCGTTGCTTATTTATGCTAAAGATTCGTTTGCAGAGACACGGTGCCAAGCATGCCCCATTCTACAGGGTTGTGGTTGCTGAATCCACTGCACCCAGAGACGGCAGGTTTATTGAGATTCTTGGGACGTATAACCCACAGGCTCATGTTCGTACGGAAGAACTCGATCTTCGCATGGAGAGGATCGATCATTGGCTAGGCGTTGGCGCCCAGCCGACCGATACGGCACGCAGCTTGATTCGGCAAGGTCGTCTAAGTCCAGAGGATTGGTTGAATCGTGCCGAGAAATTGGCTCAAAAGAAGACTGAGAGAATGCAGTCAAAGAAGTCTTCCGATGCTCCTTCTATGGATGAGGATGCCGGTCAGGATTCATCTGATG
>CAZNWO010000002.1:29087-71377 GCA_964576585.1 uncultured Puniceicoccaceae bacterium
CCGAGGAACCTGCGGAGGAGCCCGAAGCCAAGTCTGAAGAAGCAGCCGAAGAAGATGCCTCGTCTGCCGATGATAATGCTGAAGAAACCAAAGACGAGGATCAGCCAAAAGAAGAAGGCAAGGATTGATCTGTTCTTTTTTCTGAATTTTAGCCAACCAAGATGTCGTTAACTGATGATTCGCGTGATGCCCAAAACCTTGCGATTCGATGTGTTGTCTCTCTTTCCGGAGACCTTGGAAGGTTTTGTTGGTGAAAGCATTATAGGGCGAGCTTGTGAGCGTTCGTTAATCGACGTTCGTGCTTTCAATCTGCGGAATTGGGCGGACGGGAAGCACAGCGTAACTGACGATCGACCTTTCGGCGGGGGACCAGGAATGGTTTTAAAGCCCGAGCCTATATTTGATGCAGTGAGAGATTTGACCACTCCCGATGCCAAGGTTTTGTATCTGGCTCCCGACGGAGAGCCTCTCACGCGAGAGCTCTCTCGCGAATTGTCGTCCGAGTCTCACTTGATTCTATTGTGCGGTCATTACGAGGGCATCGACCAAAGGGTGCGAGACCAGTTGATTGATCGAGAGGTCAGCATCGGCGACTATGTCCTGACCAATGGCGTTTTGCCCGCTGCCGTAGTTATAGATGCAGTGACTCGCTTTGTGCCGGGAGCCCTAGGTGATGAGGCTTCCTTGAATCAAGACAGCTTCGCGGAAGGTTTGCTAAGTTTCCCGCAATACACTCGTCCCGCTGAATTTCGTGGAATGAAAGTTCCCGAGGTCTTGCTCTCGGGAGATCACGGAGCCATTGATCGTTGGCGAACTGAAAAAATGCACGAAAAGACGAAAGATTTGAGACCGGACTTACTTAAACATATGGAGGAATTGTCATGAGCGATGCTATAGTTCACGAGGTTACCCAAGATCAATTAAAGAACGACAGGGATCATTTCAAGGTTGGCGATGGGGTGAAGGTCCATGTTCGAGTACGCGAGGGGGGCAAGGAGCGCATTCAGATCTTCGCTGGAATTGTGCTTGCTCGTAAAGGCGGAGGCATTCACGAGACCTTCACAGTTCGCAGAATTGCTTCTGGTGTAGGGGTTGAAAGAGTATTTCCCGTGCATTCTCCCCTGATCGACAAGGTGGAGGTAGATCGTGAAAGTGTTACTATGCGTGCCCGCATGTATTACTTGCGGGATAGAGTGGGCAAGGAGGCCGTGAAGGTTAAGGAAAAGCGAATTCACGAGCGTCGTCGCTGATTTGCCTTTATTACTCTTTTCGTTCCAATTTGTAACGGAACGACTTTTGGGAAGTTGAGTTTTTAAGCCTACTAGGCTAAGCCTCTGATTATGAACCGGAGGAATGCCCGTCGATTGGCTTTGGTTGCTTTCGTGGCCTGCGTGAGTTGGTGGCTGATTTTTGGTGTTTTGCTGCCTTCGAGAGTGGAGGAATCGGTTAGAGAGTTCTTCAGCGGCATCGAGCTTGAAGTGGACGACGTCGATCTGTCTTGGGGAAGTGGAACTCTCAAGGAAATTCGATTGACGGGAAAAGGATTCGAGGCGTTTTCTCTCGAGGCAGTCTTTACTTATTCTCCTATCGATTGGTGTTTTGGCGATACTTCTTCGATGCAAGATCTTCAGATCAAGGGAATGAGACTGAAATCCTCGAAAGAAGAACTTTTTGGCGAAACCTTTTGGAATTATCTTGAAGACCTTCGGGTGAATGAGAACCTGTCGTCATTGGATTCGCTTGGCCTTGAAGGTGAATACTTGTGGGACGGCAAGGCGTTCCCATTTAAGATTTCCAGCATTCGGCCTGATTTCGAAAAGTCTGCCCGGATTGAATTTGTCGTGGATGTTGCTCCGTCCTTGATTCCCTTGGATTCAGAAACTGAACCTAAAGGAAAAACCAAAGGTGTTTTGCAATGGGAGAGGCATCGTTCCTCTTCTGCTTCCGAGTTAGCCCTAACCGTAACGTTTCCTAGTGAGGTGCAGGCCATGGTTTCCTCTTCCAAGCTTGGACAAGAGTTGCTTTTCAAGTATGGGGACGAACGTTCTCCACGATTTTCTTTGCGAGCCGAGCGAAAGAAAGGTTCACCATCATTTTCCGGAGACTGGAATTCGACCTTGGTTACAGCCGACCTCGTTCCCTTTTGGCCTGTTCTTTCTCTTGTCAACCTCAGGTCAACTGGTGGTGGTGACTTTACATGGAACCCTAAACAAAACACTTTCGATGCAAGTCTTGCCATGGTTGCGGAGTTGTCGTCTTTTTTCTTCAGGGATGCGGGGAAAGTGAAGGCGGAGTTGACTGCACGTCTCTTTCGCGACCTCAATGGAACCACTGTCCTGAGCGAAATCGTTTCTGAGGTTTCAGATCAATTGGGTGAGCGTTTCGAGCTTCAGTCCCTCAGACCATGGAAAGTGGGACGAGAAAAAGCTTTGGCTAGAATTATCATCGATGGTTTTCGCTTGGGAAGGTTCTCAGAGGATTTGCCATCTAGATTGGCATTCTCGGGTGAAACCGAAGTGGAGTTCGACGAGACTGGGGTACTGACTCGTTTCAAGGAAGTTGCTCTTCGTGACACTGGCGAGGATTGGGCCAGACTTTCAGGGTTGGTTGATGTCAATTTACCTTTGGATGGCGAAACTCCAGCTTCTTTTTCGGTTGATGCCGAACTCGGTTCAGCTTTCTTGGGTCGGATTTTTCCAGAAGGTGATTTTGGCGAGGTCTTTGGGAGTGGGCAATCAGTAGGGAGACTAAAGCTTTCGGGTGCATGGAATAGGGGAGACTTGGAAGTTTCAACTGCAGAGGGGTCTTTTTCTGCTTCCTCCGGGGAGTGCAGTTTGGCTTTTGGTTCTTTAAGTAAGTTCAAGCTTCTTTTGCGGGACACCTCTCTCGGTCTTGCTCCTTTAGTTGAAAATGATCGTGAGTCCGATGCATTTCACTTGTCTGCCTCTAATCTTCCCATAGACGGTTTGCTTGACTGGTCTGGAGGTCGTCTCCAAGGAAACCTTTTTGAAGCCAATGGCACTGTTTTCTTTCGAGGTGATCAGGTTGGGTTTCGGGCGAAAAATCTCGAGGTCGAGAATCTTCAAATCCTGCAGGACAAGAAAGTTTTGTTCGAAAACCTGAATTTATCTGGCTCGCCCCTTTATGTGGTTTCTGCGGACCAGTCCGGCTTGCTCAATCTAACCAACTTCAGGTTGTCGGGAGATAATGCAGAGATGCTTCAGGGCGACTTGAGCTTGTCTCTCAAATCTGGCGGGGAAGAAGGAGAAACTAACATTTCCAAGATCGAAAGCACTCGACTTGAACTTGATCCAAAGGGCTTTTCTTACCTTGATTTGCCGCATTTTACAAATCTTGGGGAGGGTTCTCTTTCTGTGAAGAAACTGAAGGTGTCATTGGGGGATGGGTTTACCTTGGAACTAGACGCTTCCTTTGTCGGAAAGGAGGGTGCTCCTAGTATCCAGTCAAATGAAAAAAACCTGAAAGCGGGCCTTAGCCTGACGGTTGAGGAAAATTCGCAAGGCTTGTCGGCTTGGTTTGGTGTAAGGCTGTCGGGCGAACCTTCCGACAGCATTGCCGAATTCGATTTTCATTCAAAATCCTCCAAGGCAAAGTTAGTTGCTGAAAACCTTGGCTTGGCCCAAGTCGTTCCATTTTTGGAAACGTTTTCGCTATCCGAGGCAAATGGATCCTCTCGAGGGCTGATTGAAGGTTTGGTTGATTTATCAAAGAACTGGCAAATTGACCTCCGATCCGTTCAATTGTCTAATGGACTTGTCTTGAAGAAATTGATTGGCGAGGCCAATGCCTCCTCGGATAAATCAATGCACCTCAATCTTTCCGGTATCTTCGGGGATGGTAATTTTTCCTCTTCGAGCGAAATGTCCTTTCAAAAGGCTCTTGCTGTTCCTTCATTTGAGAAGCTTCTTATCGCTGTAGAGGATTGCAATATTAGTCTGCTAAAGCCTTTGGGTGCTCTAGACTCTTTGCCCAATGGATTTCTTTCCTCTGAGGCGAACGGATCCTTTTCAGTTGATTCAGGCTTCGTTGGCGATCTGCGACTTAACTTGAAGCAGGTGGCGTTTCCTGCCATTTCGGATGCAAATCTCACGCGAAAACGCACTTTTTTGCTGGAGAGGTTGACCCGAACATTGGGAGAGGAGGTTCGCTTGCCCGAGAGACAACTTGTGGGACTTGAGAACTTGGTGGAATTGTTGCCCGATATTGGCTTGTGTGAAATTTCCCTTGAGATCAACAGGTCCTCTGATGGGAAACTGACGATTTCCAAGTTTCAGCTCGAAAATGATAGTTTTGAGGCAAAGGGTTTTGGAGAAGTCCTTCCGTCTGGAAGAATGAAGCTTTCTTTGCGAGTCGGAGTTCGAGGGGAATTGGGAAAAGCTTTGGAAGCCTTGGGAATGTTGTCGGCAGGAGGCAAGCTCGGGGAGTATCGTATCTTGAAGAATGCTCCCCTTGTGATTGAGGGCAGTTGGTATGAGCCTGACTTTGCAAATCTTTGGCGACTTTTGGCAAAAGGTATGGGTTTGGCACCTGAATAGAGATACAATCAGTTCCGCAGGAGGTTTAGCCTTTCAGGGCGTAAAAACTTAAGCAGGACTTTCTTGCTGTCGGCATATGTCGTCGGGCTTTTATTCGACGCAACAAGCTTTTCGTAAATTTCCCACAGTCTTGACGCGTAGGTCTGCTCAGAGAAGTTTTTTTCCACAGCCAAGGCATTTTCATTGATCGTTTGTTGAGGCAATGCCTGGAATCGGGTCTGTCTTCTGATGTCGCTGATGATTTCCTCCGAATCTTTTGTGGCGCAAATCATTTCTTCCTGAATGTCTTCGTTCAGACGTCCAAAATCAAGTCGACCGTTACGTTCGATCGCTTTTCTTGCCCTTGAGTAAGAGTCGGGAGGTAACTCTATCTGGTAGGCTTTGTATAGATTTTCAAGAGAGGCTGGAATGAGGGATTCTAGGATGCTTTGGTCCTTCAGAAGGTTTGTCGGCAATTCGATCCGGTGGTAAAGGTGAGAGAGATCGACTCCCATGCCGCTGAAGTCCGAAGTGACTTCAGGCAGGTTGCGCCCGATGACTGATTTACCAAATGTCCATGGCTCGAGGAAACCCATTCCAAACCCTTCTGCCACGCTGGTTGTGATCAACGTTTGTGAAGCATTGACGAGTTGATGAAAGGGAAGCCCGATCTTTTGGTTCAATCCGAAAGTTAAGGGAAGCTTTTTTGCCTCCGAGAAATACTCCCATCTATCGTAAGTTTTCTTGAAAGCCGGATTTGTCGGTCCCAGACTATTGGCGAAATGCCTTTCCGGATAGCTTGCTGCAAGTAGGGCCAGTTCGCCAAGGTTCTTTCTTCTCACGGCCCTGACTGGATAGAGGTTCAGGTTCTCCGGTATGTTGCCCTTAGAAACATTTTGATGATCAGCGGGTCGAGGGGGTGCGATCGAGTTGGGGAGCAATCTGACGAGTTGATTGCAACCGAATGCATCCTTAATGAAACCTAGGTCTCTCTCGTTCAATAGTGCATATCCGATTCTTGACCCTAGAGGATAGAGGCAATGGTGAGTTCCCTCTAATGCCAAATAATTCTCGGGTCGTCCATCTTCGGCAAAATCGTGAATATGTAGCAGGAGGGGGTACCCGTTTTCCGCAAGCTGCTTCAATGTGTGGGGCAGGGCGGGGTTTTTTCCTAGGGAATGATTGTGAATATGCCAAAGGTCCGGAGTCTTGCCTAGAACCTTTTGGGCCGCTGTTTCCAATCGTTCTCGGAGGATACTTGGGTCGGGAGAATCTTTGCGTGAAGAATAGTCGAGTCCCTCTACCGTGGCCACACTCTCGAGAACTTTCCCCTTGTACTCTCTGCCCGACAAGACTGCGACATTGGGCGAGTTTGGTAATCTGGAAAAGGCATGAACTGTGTTCTCGATCACTCTAGTCACTCCACCCGGTTCCAGATGGTAGTGGACTATGGCGACGTTCATGCTGAATTCGTTTGATGAATTGTCTCAGGGGCCTTTATGCTTTTCACGGTAAGCCTCGATTTCGACTATGGGAGGTCTTTCCTCTTCAATGATTTCCTTGGTTGCCTGCCTATATTTTCCGTCTTCAACCTCGAATTGGCGATGCATGGTCTCCATGAGTGGGAGTTTCTCAATGCTCCCTTGAGTGTGGAGCCTATTTAGAAACGTCTGAAGAATGCCAAAGCTCATTTTTCCCAAGGCGTTTGTTTTTTGGTTGCGATGCACCCTGCGGTCTAGGTCCGTCTGGGCAAATATTTCCAAACCGTGCATATGGTAGAGGTCGAGCAGATGGGCAGTTTCCACACCGTAGCCAATTGGAAAAGGGATTTGCTCCAAGACTTCTCTTCTGGCGGCATATTCTCCTGAGAGAGGTTGAATGATATTGGTAAGCTCCGGGTAGAGCAGGGAGAATAGTGGCCTTACGAGAATTTCCGTTACCCTGCCTCCACCGCTTGGCCTGAGACCGGAAGAGTAGTTGAGCGGACGATCATAGAATGCCTTTACGTACTTGATCTCGTCTCGGTTGATCAGAGGGGCAACCAAGCCGTAAACGAAGCGTGGGTGAATGTTGGAGATGTCGGCATCGACATAGCATATGATGTCTCCCTTGAGTTGATGGATCGCTTTCCACAGGTTCTCGCCCTTTCCTTTCTTCTCTCCTGTCTCGGGCAGGATGTCGGAGGCCAAGTAGACGTCCGCTCCGTAGGAGGAGGCCACTTCCAAGGTGCGATCGTCCGAACCTGAGTCGATTACGGCAAATTCGTCGATCAGCTTGTAGCGGTCCATTAACTCCGAGCGCAGGATCAGCACTTCCTTTCCTATAGTTTTCTCTTCGTTGAGGGTAGGTATGCAGAGAGAAATGGTTAACCCTTTGCTTTCCTTGCTCTCGACAAGTTTCAGGATGTCCCAGAACTCGCCGTGGTGAAAGGTGTTTTTCTCCAGCCAGGATTTCTTCTTCATTGTTCCACGCACAAGCCGTTGTCGATCGCCTGCAGCAAAGCGATGAGCTGAGCAATGCCGGCAAAGAGTGGAGGCAGATGAATGGTTTCGGTCTCGTCGCCGAGGTTCTCTGCCGTAGTTAGCCCAAGGGTCACTCCAGGGTGCCCAGCCTGAATGAGAGAGTTCAAGTCTCCTGTTGTGGGGTCGACCTTGGGACTGATTCCCAATGCGTCCATTATTCTCCTAGTGGTCTTTACCATTGGATGAGCGAAGGGAATTCCCGAGTTCGGTCTTTGGGCAATGACCTCTAGTATCGCTTCCACTTCAGTTTCGAGAGAGAATTCTTCCACCACCTCTTCCACCCTTGTCTTCAGGCTGTTGACAACCTCGTCTTCCTCGCTGGTTATTTCGAAGCGGAGCAATCCCCTCAAGGGAACTGCGTTGTAGGTGGAACCCGAACGCATGGACCCCAATGCCATTTTGGTCTTGGGCTCCTTTGGGATTGGAATCTGCATGATGCGGTTGACGATCCTCGACAGGTGCCCGATTGCTCCCGAGGCTCCGAATCGACTCCAGTCGTAATTGCTTGGGATGCGAATACGAATCTCGCCGCGCATCGTGCCCAGTCCCCAATGGCTAAGTCTTCCCTGACTGGCTCCCTCAACGCAAATGCCGGCCCTTATCGGAAGTCTAACTGTTTCCAGAAAACTTTGAGAACCATTCAAGTTGCCGCGCCCGAGGCTTTCAACATTTGTGAGTAGGAGAAGATCGTCTTTTAGTTGCAGATCCAAGGTCTCGAGAATCCTTGGCAGGGAGATTACCGTTGCGAGGCCAATCGAGTTGTCTGCGATGCCGGGTCCGCTGATCGTGTTCGGTCCGACTTGGACGACGTGCCGGGTTTCCAAGTCGAACACGGTGTCCGCATGGGCCATCAGGAGTATTGCGTTTTCTCTTTTGGCGCCGGCAATTAGGGCCGTTGCATTTCCATGCTCGTCTACCTCGGCATCCTCCAGACCGTTCTCCCTAAATCGATCGAGGGCAAACCTTATGCGTTCTTTCTCCCCGAAGGTTGGCGAGGGGATTTCTGCGATCATTACTGCCGTGGAGAGTATTTCCTCTCTCACCGCCGAAAGCTTCTCCACCATGGCTGGCAAGCCTTCGATCAGTTTGCCAAGTTCTTCTTCCCAACCTTCTTCAGTCTCCGTCATTTAGTAGAGGCATCTAGGTAAATGTGGGCAAACTTGCCACGACAAAGTTCAGAAAGATTGTTTGTGGTTGAAAAACCCCTTGGCTTGAGCCATCCCTCAAATTTTCGCGTAGAGGTCCAACATATCGCAAATGTCAAAGAATGTCGGTTTTGTTTCCACCCGTTTTGCCGGTCAAGACGGAGTCTCGCTGGAGAGCGCCAAGTGGGCGGAGGTCCTATGGGAAGATCGTCACGTCAGCTTCTGGTACAGCGGAAAGAGCGATAGGGCTGCCGAAATAAGCCATGTCGTTCCTGAGGCGTATTTCGGTTTTTCCGAGAACGAATGGATCAATGATCGCGTTTGGGGGCATGACAAGCGCAGTCGTTTCGTGACGGAGAGAATCCGTGATCTGGCGGAATACATTAAGGGAACTCTTTATCGTTTCGTCGAGAAATTCGATATCGACATCCTGATTCCGCAGAATGCCCTCGCCATTCCCATGAACCTTCCACTCGGCATTGCTCTGACCGAGTTCATCTCCGAAACTCGTCTCCCTTCCATCGCTCATCACCACGATTTCTTTTGGGAGCGAACCCGATTTTCCGTGAACGCCGTACCCGAATACTTGGATATGGCTTTCCCTCCCGACCTGTCGAACGTTAGGGATGTCGTCATCAATCAGGAGGCCCAGGAGCAACTCGCTCTTCGGAAAGGGATTTCTTCCCTCGTCATTCCGAATGTGTTCGACTTCGAGAATCCTCCTGCCCCTCCCGACGAATATGCTGCCGACGTACGGGAAGAACTTGGCTTGAGTCCTGAAGACATCTTCATCCTTCAGCCAACTAGGGTTGTCCCCCGTAAGGGTATCGAGCAGGCCATCAAGTTAGTGAGCTTGCTAAAGAATCCCAATTGTAAACTGGTGATTTCGCACGAGGCAGGGGATGAGGGTTATGAATACCTCGGTATGCTGCAGCAGCTGGCTCGGGAGGAAGAGGTCGACCTTCGAATCGTTGCGGATCGCGTAGGGGAAGTTCGCCAGCACGACTCGCGGGGGCGCAAGGTGTATACGCTGTGGGACTTGTATCCGCATGCTGACTTCGTGACCTACCCGAGCCTATACGAAGGTTTTGGCAATGCTTTGCTGGAGGCGATTTACTTCCGTAAGCCAGTCTTGATCAATCGCTATTCCATCTTTGTGCGCGACATCGAGCCAAAGGGTTTCAACCTTTTGACGATGGACGGTTTTGTCACTCCTGCATTAGCTGAAAAGGTCGGGGAAATCTTGGATAACGAAACTCTCAGGAAGCAAGTGGTTGACCACAACTACGAGGTTGCCAGACAGTTTTTCTCTTATGCAGTGGTTCGTCGCAATTTGCGTGCCCTGAT
Source organism: uncultured Puniceicoccaceae bacterium (assembly GCA_964576585.1). Classification (GTDB taxonomy): domain Bacteria; phylum Verrucomicrobiota; class Verrucomicrobiia; order Opitutales; family Seribacteraceae. Next base: position 38,637 of record CAZNWO010000002.1, read on the forward strand.
TTCAAGTCTTACCGGCTACTAGGAACACCGATGAATCCCAATTCCTCTATCGTCAAGCACGTGTCCAGCGCAAAGCTGAAGTCCATTCGCTTACGCTTTGCCCGCCTCTACGGAGGCGAAATGGCGGACTGTATGCTTGAGCGCTTCTACCATATGGTGGGGCGCTACGGCGTTGGAATAGAAACCTCTTCTCCCAAGTCCCTTTGGGATGAGCGAGATGCCATTCTGATCACTTATGCCGACATGGTTCGCGGGGAAGGCGAATCCCCTCTTCAGACGCTTTGCAGGTTCTGTTCGGAAAATCTCAAGGGTTCCTTCTCCACCATTCACTTGCTTCCTTTTTTCCCTTGGTCTTCCGACGAGGGTTTTTCCGTAATTGACTACCGAGAGGTGTCTTCCGAATACGGCGACTGGCAAGACGTCTCTCGTTTTGCGGGGGAGTTTGATCTCATGTTCGATCTTGTCCTCAATCACTGTTCCTCTCGTAGCGAATGGTTCTTGGATTACGTCGCAGGGATTGAGCCCGCCGGCAATTATTTCCAAGAAGCTGATCCCGAGTCGGATCTTTCCGCCGTGGTTCGCCCCCGAGCCTCACCACTCTTGACCCCTACGGCAACTAGGTCGGGCCAACGCCATGTCTGGACGACGTTCAGTGCCGATCAAGTAGATCTGAACTGGCGTTCCCCCGATTTGTTGTTCGAGTTTCTCGACTTCGTCATGCTTTATCTTTCCAAGGGCTGTCGGATTCTTCGCTTGGATGCCGTCGCCTTCCTCTGGAAGGAGATCGGAACAAACTGCCTTCATCTGCCTGAGTGCCACGAGGTCGTCAAACTTCTGCGGGACTTTCTCGAGGTCGTAGCTCCGGACGTCATCTTGTTGACGGAGACCAATGTACCTCATGAAGAGAACGTGAGTTATTTTGGGCATGGCGACGAAGCTCATCTCGTCTATCAATTCAGCCTGCCTCCTCTATTGCTTCATGGACTTCTTGAGGGAACCGCAGTTCACCTGTCTCAATGGGCGATGGACTTGGCCCCACCTCCTCCGGGGTGCTCGTTCCTGAACTTTACCGCCAGTCACGACGGCATAGGCGTCCGTCCATTGGAAGGCATTCTTCCGCAAGTGCAAATCGATGAACTTGCTAAAAAGATTCAAGAACGCGGGGGCCACGTTTCCATGCGTTCACTGGAGGACGGCAAAGAGTCACCCTACGAATTGAACACCACTTTTTTCGAAGCTCTCTCCTGCGATGATTCGGAATTGAGCAAGGCTCGTTTTTTTTGTTCTCAAGCAGTCGCTTTCGCTATGCGCGGCATCCCTGCAGTCTACTTCCATTCGCTAACGGCTTCCCCGAACTGGAAGGAAGGGTTTGAGCAAACGGGTGAAAAACGCTCCGTCAACAGGAAGAAGTGGAAGGTGGACGAGCTCGACGGCTTGCTTGGCGATGGAGATTCCGTGACTTCACGAGTCTTCGACTGGCTTGCTCGCTTGCTACGTCGGAGATCTTCTTGCCCCGCCTTCCATCCCGATGCCGATCAAGTCATTCTCGATCTTGGTGATTCGGTTTTCGCCCTGGAGCGCGTTTCCCTCGACCAAGCTCAAACCATTCTTTGTTTCTTCAATTTCACTCCCTCTCCCGCATCCATCCCCCGAGCCGGTCGGCTTGCGGAGGTTTTTTCTGGGGGCAAGGCTCGTGACCTAGTCGGCGGAGGAGAGGTGGTCATCCCTTCCGAGGGAATTGTTCTACGTCCCTACCAAGCCCTTTGGCTAGTCTGAGTTGAACCTTCTGCTCTTTGAGACTCCCTGCGAGGAGATTCTTCTGTCTCAAGATGATCCCCGATACGATCATGTGCTCAAGGTCTTGAGGAGAGTTCCCGGGGATCAGTTGGACGTCGCCTCGGTCAATGGACCGAAGGGAAAGGCGACAGTCGTTCGAGAGGATTCCACGGGTCTGCTTTTATCTTTCGTTTGGGAAGGGGAATTTCACGACGACAGGTTTCCGATCCACCTTGTCGCAGGCTTGCCACGCCCCCAAACCGCAAGAAAGATTCTCGAACAGGCTGCTTCCATGGGCGTTCGGAGGATGACTTTCTTTGGTTCGGACAAAGGCGAACCTTCCTATGCGGACAGCAAGCTTTGGATGACGGAAGAATGGCGTCGTCACCTCTTGCGAGGCGTAGAGCAGGCTTTTTGTTCCTTTTTGCCCGAGGTCTCGGTGATAGACAATCTGGAGGAGACATTGGGACAATTGCACTGCGAAGCGGGAAGGATTGCCCTAGATGTTTATGAAGCCGATCGGAATCTTTCCTCAAGTGATGCACGAGCTGCCCCGATGGTTTTGGCTGTTGGACCTGAGAGAGGTTGGTCGAAACGCGAGCGGCAGTTGCTCCGAGACGGTAATTTTTTAATTCGAGGTCTAGGTTCGCGGGTCCTTCGAGAGGAGACCGCAGTTGTTGCGGCTTTGGGTGTTCTCGCCTCTCCACATTGGCAAGAGCTTTAGGGGATTGGTCGAAATAGACCGTGGGTCGGGGAACCCTTGGTGGGTTTGCCCAATCGGCGCTCCAACGACCAACCTTCGGGAAAGTTCTCGAAATCTCCCGGCATGCCCAGTGCCAGAAGGCTTTCCTTACCGACCAAGTCATCTGCCAGAAGTCGCTTGAATAGCCTTGGTGCGATCGACTCCAGAATCGAATAGGGTGGATCGGCGAAAACGATGTCAAAAGGTGCTTGTTGTCTAGGGATGACTCTAAGTGCGTCTCCCTTTATGACTTCGAAATTGCGTACATCCAATTCTGCGCTCTTACAGGTGGCGACGAGGTTTTTTTTAAGGCAAGCGACGGTTAGGGCATCGAGTTCAACGAACGTGCCTCGCCCGGCTCCTCGGCTTAGTGCTTCCAGTCCATGAGATCCGGTTCCGGCAAAGAGATCGAGAAAGGAAGCCTCTTTTACCAGTGGTCCTATCGAGGAAAAAAGGCGTTCCCTCGCTGGCTCTAGGACAGGGCGAAGCTTTCTTCCCTTCGGCACGTTCAGGATTATGCCTTTTGCCTTTCCACCGGAAATTCTCATTTTCGACTCAGGATTTTTGAACGTCGGGCCAAGAGCATGGGTCTTAAAAAATGCGTTTTCATGGTACTTAGTGTACTGAATGACATTCCTGTCATTGTTTGGCAACAAGAGCGTCGTCTTTTTGACGGCGCTTTTTGTTGGAATTATCTCTCACTTTCGGCAAGAAATTAATTTTCATTTACCATAATGAGTCGCTTGTTGAGAGTTTTTGTTCCTGAAGATCAGTCTCCCGCAGATGGAATTTTTACCATAGGAGGGGAGGAAGCCAGGCACTTGTTGAAAGTCTTGCGCGTAGAAGTAGGCAGACAAGTTGAAGTACTCAACGGGAAGGGTCTTGTTTGGTTAGCCAAGGTTAACGAGGTCTCGGCACGATCCATTGTTTTGAAGATAGAAGAAATTCGAGAAACACCACAACCTGCCATTGCTTTCGAGGTCGCCATGGCCTTACCCAAGGCTGGTCGAATGGAAGAGACAGTGAGACAGCTTACCGAATTGGGGGTCTCGAGAATCACCCCCCTTCTTACCGAGCGTGGTGAGGTTGGGAAGCTTAAGGATCGCATCGAGGGCAAACTCGACAAGTGGAATCGGATCGCTGTCCAGGCAACCAAGCAGTCGGGGAATCCTTGGTTGCCGACTATTCGTGAACCAGTTCCTTTCAAGCACTGGTGCGAGGGATTTCCAGAGGACTCTTATCGATTGTTCGGAAGCCTTTCGCCCGAAGCGTGTCCCATCTCCTCTCTCTCACAATCCGCTATAAAGTCGGTTTGCATAGGCATAGGCCCAGAGGGCGGGTTTTCCGAAAATGAGGAAGGTCATGCGCTTGCTTTTGGTTTCGTTCCTGTTCGTTTGGGGCCGCATGTTTTGCGAATCGAGACTGCAGCAGTTTGTGCTTTGGCAGTTGCGCAGGAAGTCTTTGCAGTCTAGGCTTTTCTTCAATACTGATTTGACATGGCTGAAAGTTTGACTGGCGAACAGAAACTTCGAATTGTTCTGGAGTCGATTATCCGGAACGTTCCCAAGGCGGAGCAATGCGAGAAGTACAATGTTTCCGAAGAGGAATTCGATTCGTGGCGTGAACGCCTGATGAAGGATGGAGGAAAAATCTACGAGTCCAGTCCAGTGCAGGATATTCCGATGGGGTTCGATCCGCCTCCTCGGCAAGGAAAGTCTTCAGGAGTTTTGCTTGGGTTGAGTGTTCTCGTCAACTTGGTTCTAGTTTGTTTGGCTGCAGCTTTTGGTCTTGGATGGATTAAGTGGGGAGAGAAAAGTTCTCCTGATGAACTGCCCCCCAAAGAGCAGGACTCGCAGGCATCAAGCAAAGATACGTCTTCGGTGAACGTGGTCGCCAAAAATGTTAAGCCCGTGAATGACTTAGATGATCTACTTAATCCTTCTGAGTCTCGACCAGTATCTTCCAATCCCCCGTTGGAATTGCCGCCTTCTTCCGGTGCTTCGACTACAACCTCCCTGTCCCCTGCGGGAGGCGAGCCTCGTAATCCAAAGCCACCGATTTTCTCTGGTGTACCGGGTATGCCGAGACCTACTTTCGAGGTGAACGCATTTGGCTTTCGTACTCCCGGCAGGCTTGTTGTTTTCGCCTTGGACGTGAGCCGGTATATGACCAATGGAGTTGAAGCCCGCGGCAGGTTCCGTACAATCAAGCAGGAGTTGGTCGATGCAATCTCCGGACTTTCGGTGAATTCCCATTTCAACCTCCTTTTGTTCAGAAATCTAAGGGAGATCGAGATGCTGGGAAAGACCATTCTTCCCGCCAGTCACGCCAACAAGGGCCTGGCCATTAAGTGGTTGAAGGACATCGGGGAACCTTGGGAGAACCAAGGCGAGACACGCAGTCGACATTTCGACGAAAGAGACATCTTCGACAAGCCGCCGAAAGGCGCCGTAGGGCCTTGGTATGCCCTGTATTGCGCCATCAGGTGCTACAAGCCCGATGCGGTGTTCCTGATGACGGGGGATTGTTCTTCGATGCGCCCTCAAGAGTTTTCCGAGGTTGAGTGGCAGGGACTGGATGTAGCCCAAGGTGATCGCTCCGCCGACTGGGATAAGTGGAGAAAGGAAACGGAAACCCTTCGGCTGACAGCCGTGAAATGGCTCCGTCTGCAAGGAGATGAAGGAGCATTACTTCCTCCTTCCCAAGAGGCGCAGGAGGTCCTGGCCCTTAGGAAGTTGCAGTTGGCCATGCCTCCCCAGCCCAGCGGATCTCCCGACTCGTCCTGGCCTTGGCGAGAGGTTTACGGCAAGTTTCGCTCAGGCTTAAGAATGGAGTCCACTTCGCTTCCCATCGTTAACTTTATAGTTTCTTTGCCCGACGGAGTTGCATGGTCCGAGGAGTTGACCGAGACGGTCAAGGAGTTCGCGGCATCGGCGGACGGCAAGCTCACCTTCCTAGGGCCTACCATCCCCTGATTGTTTCGCCTGCCGAATGATCGTCCTGTCTTCACAGGCATTTCCTTCCGGTTTGTCTTTTGCGATTCCCCTTCCTTTTCGCGTTATGGAGTGTGTCCCCTTGTTTTTTGCTCAAGCTTCCGAGGATTCTAAGATTGTGGCTGATGATTCTGCCACCTTGTACGTTCTCCTTGGGCTAGTCTTGGTCGCGATGGCGGTTTGGACGTACGGAAGGTGGGGCTCTCCGTCGAAGGACGTTTCGACGAGGAGGAAAGCCATTTTGGCCGCCGTTGTCTTGCTGGGTTCCGGAATATGGCTTGGATTTCCCGTTGAAAAACAAAAGCTCGAAGCACTCGAGTGGGAGAATTGGACTCCCGAGCGTCAAGAAGAATTGCTGAAACAGGGCAGGGCGGTCTACGTGGACTATACGGCGGCATGGTGCTTTTCCTGTCGAGTCAACAAACGAGTGTTCAACTACGAGTCCGTAATCCGAAAAATTCGTGATCTGGACATAGTCCTGCTTCAGGCGGACTGGACAAAGAAAGGTCCCGTCATTCACAAGGCCCTGCAGAGCTTTGGTCGAGAAGCAGTGCCCTTGAACGTCTATTACAAGAGTTTCACGGCCAGTTCGAATTCCTCGGAACCCATCTTGATGCCCGAATTCTTGACCGAAGGAATTGTGCTTGAGGTTTTGGAAACCGGCGAAACTTACGTCGAGACCGGAGAGCAGGATTTTGTTTCGATTCTAGGCTTCGCCTTGCTGGGTGGACTTATCCTGAACTTGATGCCATGTGTATTCCCTGTTCTGGGATTGAAGATCATGGGCTTTGTGGAGCAAGCGGGACAAGACAAGGGCAAGATTGCTGGTCATGGTCTTGTGTTCACCGGGGGGGTCTTGGTTTCATTCTGGATTCTTGTCGGAGTCTTGCTTTGGCTTCGGGAGACTATGCAGCAAGAGCTTGGTTGGGGCTTCCAACTCCAAGAACCGGGTTTCGTGTTTGCTCTTGCTGTAGTTCTCTTGATCTTTGGATTGAGCTTGAGCGGTGTCTTTGAGATTGGCCTTTCCCTGACGGGTACGGGTTCTGGGCTTGCCTCTAAATCCGGCTTTTGGGGCTCCTTCTTCTCAGGGGTTTTGGCCGTCGTGGTCGCAACGCCCTGTATGGCTCCCTTCCTAGGTGTTGCCGTGGGCGCTGCCTTGTCGATGGAATCCTTGCCTGCCTTTGCAGTCTTCACTTGCGTAGCATTGGGCTTGTCCGCGCCCTACCTCCTGCTTTCCATTTTTCCGGGATGGCTCAGCCGTTTACCGAGACCCGGTGCATGGATGGAAGCTTTCAAGGAGGCAATGGCATTTCCCATTTACGCGACCGTGGTCTGGTTGGTCTGGACCCTTTCCATGCAACTTGGAGCCTGAGGTTTTCTTTGACAACCGAGCCGGTTTCGAGATCGGCTACGCAAGGCCCATTCTGAGCAAAGAAGAAGCCGATCCCTTCCGAGATCGGCTCCGTTATGTAAAAGTTTAAACTTTTGGGTTTGTGTAGTGTGGAGTGTCAGACGGCTTCCTCGCCTTTTTCCCCGGTACGGATTCTCACCGCTTCTTCAACCGGCAGGACGAAGACCTTGCCGTCTCCGATCTTTCCTGTCTGTGCCGAGGAGACTATCGTGTCGACTGCCTTTGGGGCAACTTCGTCGCTCACGGCAATCTCGATCATAACCTTCGGCAGGAAGTCAATCGTGTACTCGCTACCCCTGTAGATTTCGGTATGTCCTTTCTGTCTGCCGAAGCCTTTTACTTCGGTGACGGTCATTCCTTCTATACCAATCTCAGAGAGAGCGTCCTTAACTTCTTCCAACTTGAAAGGCTTTATTATTGCTTTGATTAGTTTCATGGAGCTTTGTTCTTAATTATTGTAGGGTGTAACCATTTTCACCGTGCGCGGATTGGTCAAGCCCGTTTGTCTCATCCTCCTCGCTTACGCGTATTCCGCCTGTTATGGCACTCATCATGACTGCGCCCGGGTTGTGTGGTGGCTTGAGGACAGCCAAGCGATTTCCATTCGCGTGAAAAAATGCAAGCGCCGTCTTTTTGAATTCGTTCTTGCCACGATCATTTTTAAGCTTGGTTTTTCTAGGTTTTGTTTTGCTTCAGGTACAAAAAAAGAGCCGACCAAAGCCGGCTCTTTTTAAAGTTTGCAGACCGTTTTTCGGTCTCTTCGAATTCAGAACTTTAGATGGCCTCGTCTCCTTTCTCTGCGGTTCGAATTCGAACGGCGTCCTCGACAGGCAGCACGAAAACCTTTCCATCCCCGATTTTTCCAGTCTGGGCCGAGGTCACAATGCTCTCGACCACCTTGGGGGCGCTTTCGTCGCTTACCGCCACTTCGATCTTTACCTTGGGAAGAAAATCCACGGTGTATTCGCTTCCCCTGTAGATCTCGGTGTGTCCCTTTTGCCTGCCGAAGCCCTTGACTTCGGAGACCGTCATGCCTTCGACGCCGATCTCGGCGAGGGCGTCCTTTACTTCCTCAAGCTTGAAGGGCTTGATGATTGCTTTGATTAATTTCATTTTTGAAAACCTTCTATTTCGATGATTGTAGCTTTAGGAGGAATAACCCGTTTCGCCATGGTCGGTTAGGTCGAGTCCAGTCTCCTCCGAATCTTCGTCAGATCTGATGCCTCCTACGATTGCTCCTGCGATCTTTAGGGCTACTACCGAGATTATGCCGCTCCAGACGATGGTGAGAATGACGCTCTTTGCTTGAATCCAAAGTTGTTCGCCTACTTGGAAGCTTTCGCCACCGTGGGCTGCATCAATCACCAGACAGCCCGTCAAGAGGGCTCCGACGATGCCGCCAACGCCGTGAACGCCGAATACGTCCAAGCTGTCGTCATATCCGAACTTAGCCTTGATGGAAGTTGCCGTCCAGTAGCAGATGACACCAGAGGCGGCTCCGATAAGCAAGGCTCCCATCGGGCCAACCGATCCCGATGCAGGGGTAATGGCTACCAGGCCGGCGACTGCGCCAGTTGCCAGTCCGACCGCAGTGGGCTTGCCCTTCGTGAACCATTCTACGAACATCCAGCTTGCGGCAGCGGTTGCGGTGGCTACTTGGGTAACGAGGAGAGCCATGCCGGCGACTCCGTCGGCCGCAAGCTCACTGCCTGCATTGAATCCGAACCATCCAACCCAGAGCATCGAAGCGCCTATCACGGTAAAGGGAACGCTGTGCGGAGCCAAGTGTGTGCTGCCGAGCCCCTTCCTTTTGCCAACTAGGATGCAGGCCACCAGTCCGGCGATTCCCGCATTGATGTGTACCACCGTGCCTCCCGCAAAGTCGATCACGCCCCAATTCGCGAAGAGTGCTCCGTCTCCGGACCACGCCATGTGGCAGATGGGAAGATAGGAGAAGGTAAACCAGAGTACGGAAAAGATGAGTACTGCGGAGAATTTCATTCTTTCGGCGAAGGCTCCGACGATCAGCGCTGGCGTGATGATTGCAAATGTCATCTGGAAGGTGATGAAGACTACCTCAGGAATCGAACCGCTTACTGTATCAGCGTTGATGTTCGCTAGCAGGGCAGTGCCTAGACCTCCCACGAAGGAGTTGAGGTTGGTCACGCCCTCTTTCATCCCATCGGTGTTGAATGCAAGGCTATACCCGTAGATCACCCACAATATGGTAATGATGGAAGTGATGGCAAAGCATTGCACCAGGATGGAGAGGATGTTCTTGCTTCGCACGAGCCCTCCGTAGAAGAGCGACAGTCCAGGTATAGTCATGAACAGCACAAGGGCGGTCGCAACGATCATCCAGGCGGTGTCTCCACTGTTGATTTCGGCAGGAGGCTCCTCTGCGGCGGCAGGCTCTTGGTCTGCGGCAGGTTCAGCGGTTGCATCTGGTTCGGCTTGTGCGGGTTCGGCATCGACTGCGGGAGTCGTGTTTGCATCGGTTGCATTTTGGGCTAGCCCAACCGAAGCAAGTGCAATCAGTCCTGAAGCGACCAAGAAAATGGCGCCTTTGAACCATGGGATTTCTTTTTTAGCGAGCATTGGATAGTTTCCTTTCCTTTTGGTTTTTAATTGATTACAAAATCTGGGTTATAGATTGCAGGAACTGCGCCAATGTGCCTCCGGTTGGACTTGTTGAAAAAAAAACACACAATCCACAGGCACCTCGGTAGCGTCGAGGCTCTCGACATGGCTTTCCGTTCCAAAGGCAAGGCTGGGATCGCCGTTTGCCTGTCTCCCGACAGGCAAACTCTCTAAGATTGCCCCGAAAGTAGAAGGCTTTTGAGCTTACTGCGGAGCTTCAGGCAATACGGAGCGAACGTGTAGGTCGCGCAATTGCTTATCCGTTGCCTTGCCGGGACTGTCGGTCATTAGGTCTTGGCCTTTTTGTGTTTTCGGAAAGGCGATGACGTCGCGAATGCTTTCTCGGCCCGCTAGGATCGCCACTAGTCGATCGAGACCTAGGGCGATGCCGCCATGGGGAGGGGCACCGAAGGAAAAGGCTTCCAGCATGTAGCCGAAACGGCTTTGCACGACTTCCGGCGGGATTTGAAGGACGTCCTCAAACACTTTTTTCTGGACTGCGGGCTGGTGAATACGAATAGAGCCTCCTCCGAGCTCCACTCCGTTTAGCACGATGTCGTAATGCTGTCCGCGTACTCGCTTGGGATCGGAGTCGAGGTACTCGAGGTCTTCGGGTACGGGCGAAGTGAATGGGTGGTGGGAGGCGACGTAGCGGCCTTGTTCCTCGTCGTGAGTCATGAGAGGAAAGTCTATTACCCAGAGGAACTTCCAGTCGGTGGGGGAACGTTGGAGCTTGCCCCGCTTTTCCAGTAGGGTGGCGCTTTCCAAGCGAATCCGTCCGAGAATGTTGCAGGAGCTTTCCCATTCTCCGGCGGCAAAGAAAACGATGTCTCCTTCCTCGACGGCAAGATTTTCCCTCAGCGTATCTTGCTCGGCTTGGGAAAGAAACTTGAGGATGGGTGACTTCCATTCCCCGTTTTCCGACTTTATGAACGCCAGCCCTTTTGCTCCAAGAAGTTTCGCCGTGTCCTCCAAGTGCTTGAGTTCGCCCTGAGTCAGGTCGGCGAGGCCTTTGGCATTGATGGCCTTTACTACGCCACCGGATTGAACGGTGCCTGAGAAGACCTTGAAGTCGGACGCGGAAAAGGTTTCCGAGAAGTCGCTGATTTCCATTTCGAAGCGCATGTCGGGCTTGTCGGAACCGAACCGATTCATGGCTTCTTGGAAGGGCATGCGCAGAAAGGGGGTGTCTATATCGACGTCTAGGGTCTTCTTCCAAACCTCCCTAAGCAGACCCTCGATTAGAGCGTACATGTCCTCACGGTCAATGAACGACATCTCGAGGTCTATTTGAGTGAATTCCGGTTGCCGGTCAGCCCTCAGGTCCTCGTCGCGGAAACAACGGGCAAGCTGGTAATACCTTTCGACGCCTGCTACCATCAGCATTTGCTTGTATTGCTGTGGGGACTGGGGCAGGGCATAGAACTTGCCCGGGCTTTGACGGCTGGGGACAAGAAACTCTCGAGCTCCTTCGGGAGTGCTCTTGAAAAGCATGGGCGTCTCGACTTCCAGAAAGTCGTTGGCGTCAAAGTACTCCCTGATCGCCATGCAGGCTCGATGACGAAGCTTGAGCGTATTTAGGTTCGTCGGTCTCCGCAGGTCCAAGTATCGATGGGCGAGACGAAGGTCCTCGCCGACTTTTTCCGCCTCGGCATCGAGAGGGAAAGGGGGCGTGCGAGATTGGTTGTGAACCGTAAGCGATTCAACGTGTACCTCGACTTCACCCGTCGGCAAGCTTTCGTTTGTGGTTTCGGAGTCTCTTTCCCTTATCTCTCCACTCGCCTCGACTACGCTTTCCGGTTTCAGCTTCTGGAAAAGGTCGGCCAGTTCTTGGTTTTCAGGATCGAAGACGAGCTGGGTTTTGCCTTCGCGGTCGCGCAAGTCGATGAAGAAGATTCCTCCGTGATCACGTACCGAATCCACCCAGCCTATCAGGGTTGCTTGTTGTCCGGCATTCGCCTTGCGGAGTTCGTTACAGTTGTGGGTGCGTTTCATATCGCCTAAGGTTTGGGGAAAGCCACTCTATCTTGCTTAAATCGAGCGACAAGGCAAGCGAGATGGAATCTTTTGCCTACTAGCCTTGTGTTTTTTGATCTTCCAGCATTTTCTTTACAACTTTCATTTCCGAGGAAAGTTCCTCTAGCCGCTTGTGCAGGTCGTCTATTCCGTCACGAATCGGATCGGGTCGTTCCCTCCGTCGATCGATTTCATACTGCAGTGCCATCTCCGAGTTCGTCTCGTCCATGCTGTTCATGATTACTCCGATGACGAGGTTCAGGACGATCATTGTCCCGATCAGCACAAAGCTCACGAAAAACAAGGCGGCGCCGAGGGGTGAAGATGAAGGGGTAGGAGTCCATTTTACGATATCTTCCGAGGAATAACCGTAATTGTCGGATCCGTACATGTTTATGTACATGACGTCGGTCCAGTCTTCCAGGGTGACCACTCGAAAGAGCGACAAGATGGAAGTCTGAAGGTTCCTGAAATGGATGGGATCGTTCTCACCATAGAGAAAAACTGCCATTGCCCCGTAGACGTAGAACAAGAGCAATAGTAGAATACTGACGTAAAACATGGAGGGAAGGCTCTTCAAGAGGCACCCGACCAAGACCTGTAGTTTTGGAACTGCCGAGACTAGACGCAGTACTCGTAGGATGCGGGCAAGCCTAAGCACGGGAATAAAAGAACCGTCTATGGGAAGGATTGGTTCCAGAAGGCAGACCGTGACTATGGCGAAGTCGAAAAGATTCCATGGATTACGAAAGTAATTCGACGGTTTTTTCCCCTCGGCGAGGATTTTCATGGCCGCCTCGATCGTGAATATTGCGAGGACTATGACATCCAGAAAGCCCAAGACTTCAGCGTGCTTCTCGGCGAACCCCTTGTAGGTTTGTATGCCGACAAGGATTCCCGCCACCAGAATCGTGACCACGATGAATCGATTGAATGGCTTGCTTTTCGTTATCGTTTTACAAATCGAGTGCATGGGCGTGCTTGATTATCGTCTATGTTCGAGTCGGCAAGAGATTTTTTCTCGCCAAACGCTTCCGGCATCGTTGCCCTTTGTCGCTATGGAAGAAAGATTCGTTGTCATCATGGCGGGGGGAAGCGGCGAGAGGTTTTGGCCGCAAAGTCGGCTGCGTCGTCCGAAACACTTGCTCCCGATCGTTGGGGATTCTCCTATGCTCAGGCAAACCGTCGAGCGGTTGAAGGGCCTGGTTCCTCCGGAGAATGTTTTCGTCATAACGAATTGCGAACAACGAGAGGCCGTGCTGGAGTGCTGTCCCGAGCTCTTGCCCGAACGTGTGGTCGGGGAACCCGTCGGAAGAGATACGGCCGCCGCAGTTGGTCTTGCAGCCATTCTCGTTAGGCGAGAAAATGCAAAGTCCGTTTTCGCAATACTGCCTGCCGATCACGTGATTGCTGATGCCGAGGGCTTTCGCTCTGTACTGGACGCCTCCTTCCAAGCTGCCGGTTCCGAGGACTTGCTTGTGACCATAGGGATTCAGCCCGACGAGCCTGCCACGGGATACGGCTACCTTCACCGAGGAGAACTTCACGCAGAATGCAAGGATCGTCCCGTCTACAAGGTTTCCCGTTTCGTTGAAAAGCCGGACTTGGATACTGCTCGAGGCTATCTGCAGTCTGGTGAATATCTTTGGAACGCAGGCATGTTCGTCTGGCGTCCCGAGGTGATTCTCGGCTCGATTGCGGAGCATTCTCCCGAACTCTTTGTGGGGTTGGAGGAACTGGAGTCAAAATGGTCGGACTCCGGGAGTCTTTCCGAGGCGATGGAGCGCACCTATCCTTCGCTGCAAAAAATCTCCATCGACTTTGCGGTCATGGAAAAGGCGCAAAACGTTGCCTTGCTTGAATCGGACTTCGATTGGGACGACGTCGGCGAGTGGCCTGCAATCGCCCGGCATTTTCCCTCCGACGATTCTGGCAATGTCTTTCGAGGCGAAGGCATCGCACTGGATTCCACGGGAAACGTCACTTTCGCCGAGGATGGGCATCTCGTGGCTCTCCTGGGAGTGGATGACTTGATCGTCGTGCAGTCCGGGGACGCCACTCTCGTCTGCCGCAAGGATATGGCTCAGCGAATCAAGGAAGTGACCGGGAAGGTGTCCGAACTGCCCGGAAGTGAGGGCAAGACCTGATTCATCCTGAAAGGCAATGACGAATCTTCTCGGCATCGATTACGGAAGGAAGCGAATGGGCTTGGCGTTTGCGGATGAGCTCGGCGTGGCTCTACCGCTCGAGCCCGTAGACGGTGTTGACTTCGAGCAGTGGAATGAGCAATTGGCTGCAGTGATCGAGAAACGAAAAGTTCATGAAATCATAGTCGGTTATCCCCTCAATATGGATGGTTCCGCCGGAACTCGCGCCAAGGAGGTCGATGCGTTTGCACAGACCTTGGAGAAAAGGTTTGGCCTTCCCGTCCACAAGGTTGACGAACGCCTGACCACCCATGCGGCGAAAGAGGAAATCCTTGCTGTTCATGGACGAAGGCCTGAACGGTCGAGCGGTGAACTCGACTCCGCCGCGGCAACCTTGATACTCAGGGACTTTCTCGAGGAACGTTCGCCCGCTATGCTTCCTGATCCCGAAGGTCCGGACCTTGACCATCCGTGAGTCCCTTGGAACAGGGGAAGAGGCGTTGGCGATGCACCTGCGCATACGACGGGACCAACTTTCACGGATGGCAGTTGCAGCCTAATGGACCTTCCGTTCAAGGGGTATTGGGCACGGCCTTGGAGAAGACGCTGGGTGAAGAGGTTCGTACCGTGGGAGCCGGCCGCACGGACGCGGGAGTGCATGCCCGAGGACAGGTTTTTCACTTCGATGCAGCTTGGCGTCATGGGGAGGAGAGGTTCCTCATGGCAATGCGGACAAGGCTTCCCTCCGAGGTTCAGGTTCGAGAGATTCGTCCGGTTTCTGCAAACTTTCATGCCCTTCGTTCCTCTTTCGGCAAGCGTTACGAGTATCATGCCGTCGAGGGCTGGGCTTTCCCTCAGGATAATCGATTCGTGCATTCGCTGGAAAATCGAAAAGTCGATCTCGACGCGATGAGAGAGGCTGCTGTCCATCTTGTCGGCAAGCATGACTTTTCCGCCTTTTCCGCCTCTCGGCGTTGTGAAGACAACGAGAACCCCGTTAAGGATCTATGGCTTCTGGACGTCCTGAAAAGAGGACCTCGAGTAAAGATTACAGCGGAGGGAGGAGGCTTTCTCTACAAGATGGTTCGTAGTCTTGCGGGAGCTCTTTTCGACGTAGGTATCGGAAAGTTTCAGCCCGATGACATCAGGGAAATCTTGCTTTCCCGAAAAAGGACCCACTTGGTCGTTACCGCTCCCGCCCGAGGCTTGACTCTGGCAAAAGTATTTTACCGAAAACCCCGAAGATGAAACTTCGTAAGCTTGCCTCAGGTCTAGCGGGAACGCTTCTGGACACCATCATGCCCCAGGATTGTCCCGGCTGTGGAGAACCTGTTGAGAGCGGACCTTGTCGGCGCCTATGCCGATGGTGTTTCAGAAGCATCGAGTGGATTCGCAGGCCTTTCTGCGAACGCTGCGGATCGCCATTGCAAGAAAGCGCTTTTTCTACCGAGGAATGTCTCCACTGTCGGGAATTGCAGCCGTCCTTCGCTTTCGGGAGAGCGATGTTCCTGCTGACTGGGACGGGAAGAAGTTTCATTCACGGGCTCAAGTACCATGGCGACCGGTCGCTGCTCGAGGACCTGCCCGGCTTCCTTGATGAAGTGCCCGATTTCAAGGATCACTTGAAGGGTGCGGTCATCGTTCCCGTGCCTCTCCACAGACGTCGCTTGCGGTCGAGGGGTTTCAATCAGAGCGAGTGGATCGCGGAGTCCATTGCAGCATGCGACGACTTGTCTGCCGAGGTGCAGCCTCTGCTTGGTCGGGTTCGAAATACACGGACCCAAACCAGATTGTCTCGTCCCGAGCGAATGGAGAACTTGAAAAATGCTTTTGCACTGACCTCGGGAAAGCTTTTTGATAGATGCCGAAGAATCGTAATAGTTGATGACGTGTTTACTACCGGTGCCACTCTCGAGGCTTGTGCACGCGTTCTGCTCGAAGCCGGCGCCAAGCAAGTTCACGTCGCGACTCTCGGGCATGGCTGAAGAAAATCCAACACCGTAAGAACACCATGGCAATTTTTTCCAAACCACAATATTCGACGGTAAAAGTCAAAACTCGCGAGGGCATTCCCAAGGGTGTCTATACCAAGTGTCCCAAGACGGGCGGTCATGTTTTCGTTAAGGAACTGAAGAACAACTTGATGGTTGTTCCCGCCAGTGACTACCATTTTCCCCTTCCTGCCCCGGAGAGAATCCAGTCGTTGGTGGATGAGGGCACTTTCGAGGAATACGACGAAGGCTTGAGTTCCCTAGATCCTCTCAAGTTCAAGGGTGCCGCATCCTATAGGCAGAAACTCAAGGAAAATAAAGAGAAGGCGAAAATGGCGGACGCCGTGGTATGCGGTCTAGGCAAAATGGATGGGAGAGAGGTGAGCCTTGCCGTGATGGACTTTCGTTTCCTCGGCGGCAGCATGGGCTCAGTTGTTGGCGAGAAGATTACTCGATCCATCGAGCGGGCGCTCGAGCGAAAAGTCCCTTTAGTGATCGTATCCGCATCCGGGGGCGCCCGCATGTACGAGGGTATACTCAGCCTCATGCAGATGGCCAAGACGAGTGCTGCGCTCGCAAGGTTGTCCGATGCCCGGATTCCCTTCATCTCCGTCCTTACCAATCCGACCATGGCTGGGGTCATGGCAAGCTTCGCATCCCTTGGGGACGTCATCTTGGCCGAACCCGGAGCCTTGGTGGGGTTTGCGGGACGTCGGGTTATCAAGGAAACCACCCAAGCGGACCTGCCCGAGGGATTCCAGACTTCTGAGTTTCTGCTCGAACACGGCTTGATTGATCAAATCGTTCACCGAAAGGAATTGAGAGAACGTCTCGTTACCCTCTTTGGCTTGCTTTGTGACCCTGCGCGCAAGTCGCCGGCGAAAAAGCGGAAGCCAGCCCAAAAATCAGGCCGCTCACCCAAGTCGAAAGCATCGTCGTCGAAGGGAACTTCTCGAAGAACCTCGAAGGTTCGTTCCAAGGGAAACGAGAAGAAATAGTATTGCCCGAGGACATTCAGGAAACGATCGAGTTTCTCTATGGCCTGAGGAACAGGGGATCTACCTATGGCCTGGAGCGAATGCAGGCATTTGCTTCAGCCCTCGGGAATCCCGAGAGGACCTTTCCAAGCATTCATGTTGCCGGAACCAATGGGAAGGGCTCCACTTGCGCTATGCTCGAGGCATGCCTGCGGGCAAACGGATTGAGAACGGGCCTTTTCACCTCGCCTCATTTGATTCGGCTAGGAGAACGCGTCAGGATTGATGGCGAAGAACTTACCGAGACGGAAATCATCCGACTTGTCCGCCACCTCAGGAGCGTAGCGGATGGCTTTTCCAAACCCGGACTCGATGACTATCCCACGTTTTTCGAATTCCTTACGGCCATTGCGTTTCTGGCATTTGGCCAGCAGGAAGTCGACGTTGCAATCTTTGAAACTGGGCTAGGAGGTAGGCTGGACTCAACCAATATCTTGAATCCTCTCGTTTCCGTTATCACATCCATTGGCCTCGATCATTGCGATTTGCTTGGTTACGACATCGAATCCATCGCCAACGAAAAGGCAGGAATCATCAAGACGGGAAAGCCTGTCGTTCTTGGATGGCTTCCCAAACCTGCGGAAGACACCGTTCGCTCGATAGCAGTCTCTAGAAACGCTTCCTTATATTCCGTTCCTGACAGGATGGACGTCCTGCCCCGCACTTCCTTGGTCGGTTCCTTTCAGAGACGCAATGCTGCTGTTGCCTTGACGGTTTGCGAACTCTTGGAGGAATCTTTTCCTATAGACTCTTCAAAGTGCAAAGATGCCTTGCTCAAGGTACAATGGCCTGGTCGCTGGCAGGAGATCGACTTTTTCGGCAATACCCTCATTTTGGATGCTACCCACAATGCTGAAGGTGTTTGTGCCTTGGAGGAAAACCTCCGGAAATTGAAGTTACGCCCCATTGTTTTGGCTGGAACCTTGGGTGATGAGCGTGCTGCGGATCTCATGCCTGCGGTTGCTCGACATGCGAGCGAAATTCGCTTGCTCGAGCCAAGTCAGCCTCGGGCTTGTTCATTCGGAGTCCTGAGGTCGGCCATCCCCGAGAGCTTTGCGGGGACTGTTGTTGATACTACAATCGAGAAGGAGTTTCCCCTACAGGGGTGGGTTAAGAAAAGAAGTCAACCCACTGTGGTTACAGGATCTATTTATTTGTTGGGTGAAGTTTTAGGGCGGATCGATTCCTGTGGCCTCAAGAACAACGCTCTGGGTTCGCTACATGACCTTCCTTGAGTAACACAGTTCTCGAAAACGGGGAAATCTCCCGAAACGTCGTTGTCTATGATTGGTTTTCTACTGCGTGTGAATAAGTTTGGGAGGAACAGGGGATAAGACGGAACAACTTTTTCTTGCCTCAATGGTCTAGAAAATCATTGATATTGCTCTTCAAAAATTACATATCCAACTCATCTTTTCAAACATATGAAATTCTTGAAAATTTATTCACATTCATGCATCTAGTGTCACTCCATGGTTTGATTGTGCGCATATAGTGCATGTGCGTAAAAAAAATCTGTTTTTTTATTTTTTTCTTTTCTTTTCCATTCTGTCTCCACATTGTCAAATTTCCGCCGACGAATTGCGTGAATCCGAATTCCGGCCCTTGACTCGATTAATGTCTAAACAACTTACAACGCATCTTTAAACCTTCGGGTAAATTCAACCCGAGTTAACCATTCCGATAATCCAACGCGCCATGGAAAAGACTTACAGCATAGGTGAAAAATTATTTGTCTTGGACGAAGACAAGGCAAAGGAAGCATATGATGCGAAAAAAGTGATCAATGGTCGCGATACAATGGCTTTCAATTTACTGCCCCTGAAGTACCAATGGGCCTACGAGCTCTACAGGAAGATGAAGGCCAATCATTGGGAACCAGAGGACATCCCGATGCAAAAGGACATCGAGCAGTGGCAGAACCAGAATGAACTGAGCGAAAACGAGCGTTGGATCATAATGATGGGCATCGGTTACTTTTCCGCAGCCGAGGGCATCGTTGGCGACAACATCCAGCACGTCGTTCGAGAACTTGTAACCGCTCCCGAACTCAAGCTGGTTTTGGGTCGGCATGCTCACGAGGAGAATATCCACGCCGACAGCCTCCTCTACATGATCAGTTCACTCGGCATCAATCCCCATGAATGCGAGGCGATGTTTGAACAGATCGACACAATTCGTCGCAAGAATGAGTTCGTGACCAAGGTTTCCAGAACTCTTAGAAGAGACATGGATATGTCTCAAACATCAGATAAACAGGAGCTTGCGAAAAATATGTTTGTCTTTGGACAATGCATGGAAGGAACCCAGTTCTACGGTTTGTTCGGTATGATTCTCAGCCTGTATCGCCAAAACAAGTTTCCCGGCATTGGGCAAATGTTTCGCTACACCTTGCGCGACGAGTCGAACCACATTGAATTGCTGAGGAATCTCTTCCGTGCCCTAATTGATGAAAACCCCGACGTCTGGACTCCCGACTTTCGACAGGAATTGACCGAATTGATGGTGGAAGCCGTCGCCTTGGAGAAGGAATTCATTGCGGATTGCCTTCCCATGAACTCCGTCGGCATGAGTGCAGATGAATTCTGCCAATACATCGATTACATTGCTGATCGTCGCCTTAATGGAGTTGGTCTGGAACCCTTGAGTTCCTCCTCCTCCAATCCTTTCCCTTGGTTGGCTGAAATGATGGATGTCAACAAAGAGCAAAATTTCTTCGAGGGTCGTGTCACGGAATATCAAAAAGCGTCTTCCCTAGTGGACGTTTCCGATGACGAGCTTTGAGGTCTGAGGTTATATCCCACACTTACTGAAACAAACGAACGGGGAGGCTGGAGGATATGCGGGACATCACCTTTGAAGAAGATCGGTTGCTTGAAAAAGTAGCCGAAACGCCGAGAGAACAAAAGCCGAGCTTCGACTGGGCGGGAGCTCTCGGCGACAACCGTTTCGAAGTACCGAAAGTGCGTATCGACGATGGCGCGGGTGACCGTGATTTTGAAATTGCGGAAGTGGCCGAAGTCATAGGTGAGGCGTTGACCGACCTACTGATTTCGCGAGAAGAAGAGGATATATACACAGACAAGAACCGGGAGCTCGTGGTGGAGTCCACCCGGAGTGTGGCCGACAGGCTTGTCGAGCGCACCACGGATGATGATGACAACGACACTGGGCGTCTGACCTACGAGGAGCTTTATCGTTTGATCGAAAAAGTGCTCGTGGAGAAAGATGCCTACGACGTGGCTAAAAGCCTCGTCTTCTCTCGTTCGAACGAGAGAGGTGGCAAGGTGGGCGACGGCGAGAACGATACTGGTCTCGCCGCGCCCTCCATCCGCCTGATTCGCAGAAACGGTCAGGTTGTTCCTTGGAACCGTAGCAAAATCGAGGTAGCCGTTCGTAAGGCTTTTCTCTCGCTTCGGATTGATTCCGAGGCTGCGGTGGACATCTCCGCCGCCGTCACGAGACGTGCCATCGCCACAGGTCAGAATTATATAAATATCGAGGACATTCAGGACATCGTTCAGGAAGAACTGATGCGCAAGGGTCACTACAAGGTGGCCGAGGCCTACATCCTGTATCGGGCCAGGCGAAGGGTGGAACGGGAGACCCATGCTCCTTTCCCGGAGACCAAACAGGACTCCATGATCGTCGTAAAGAAGCCCGATGGAACCACCTTCTTCTGGGACGGTCTGGACCTCAAGAAGCGGATCGAGTTCGCTTCCATCGGTCTCGATCTTTGCCTCGGTCCCGATCAGATTGAAGAAGAGTTGCGCCGATCGGTTTTTTCGGAAATCGAGGAAGAAGATCTCAAGACGACGATTATACTCAACGCAAAGACCTTAATAGAGCGTGACGCCGATTTCGCGAAGTTTGCCGCCCGTATCCTCTTGAGCTACGTCTATGAGGAAGTCATCGAGTGGAACGTTGCCGAAAACACGCACGAGCAACTCAAAAACTTTCACGTAAAGGCCTTTAAATCCTATCTAAAAAGAGGGGTGGAAATCGAGCGGTTGGACCCCAAGCTTCTCGACCTCGACGTTGAAAAGCTCTCCGAAGCCCTTGATCCTTCCGCAGACTTGGACTTCGACTACCTTGGCATCCAGACTCTTTACGACCGCTACCTAATCGTGGACAAGACACTCGAGGTGCCCACTCGTATGGAGACCCCTCAATTCTTCTGGATGCGCGTAGCCATGGGGATATTCGCCCACGAGGAAAAGGACACTTCGGAAAAGACCATAGCCCTTTACAACTTGTACAAGAGTCGTCGCTTTTGCTCATCTACACCGACGCTCTTCAATGCCGGCACACTTCACTCTCAGCTTTCCTCCTGCTACCTATACAAGGTAGACGACACGATCGAGTCCATCATGTATCGAGGCATTGCCGAAAACGCTTTCCTGTCGAAGTGGGCGGGCGGTTTGGGAGGAAGTTGGACCTCCGTGCGCGGGACAGGTAGTTATATCCAAGGGACCAATGGCGACAGCCAAGGCGTGATTCCCTTTCTCAAGATGCACAACGATCAGCTTTGCGCCGTCAACCAAGGTGGCAAGCGCAAGGGGTCGGGTTGCGCCTATCTCGAGTCTTGGCACAACGATATTTTCGACTTTCTCGAATTGCGACGCAATACGGGAGACGAAAGGCGGCGCACTCACGATATGAATACCGCCAATTGGATTCCCGACCTCTTCATGAAACGCATGGAGGCGAGGGAAGACTGGACCTTGTTTCGCAGCAATCAAGTGCCCGAGTTGCACGAGACCTACGGCAGTGAATTCGAGCAAAAGTACGTCGAGTACGAGGAAAAGGCGGAACGGGGCGAGATTTGGGGTAAGAAGATCGCTGCCATCGACTTGTGGAAGCAAATGCTCAAGGTGCTTTTCGAGACGGGGCATCCCTGGATCACCTTTAAGGACGCCTGTAACGTCCGAAATCCTCAGGATCATTCGGGGGTGATTCACAGCTCCAATCTCTGCACCGAAATTACGCTAAACACTGGTCATGATGAGACTGCTGTCTGCAACTTGGGTTCCGTGGTCTTGGACTCGCACCTAAAACAGGATGGATCGCTTGACCACGAAAAGCTAAGGGAGACCATCAGGATAGCCCTGAGGGCGCTCGACAACGTCATAGACGTTAACTTTTACCCCACGGAGGCGGCAAAGACTTCGAACCAGCGTCATCGTCCGATAGGTTTGGGCGTGATGGGCCTTCAAAACACCTTGTACGCCAAGGATATAGCCTTTGCATCGGAAGAAGCCGTGGAATTCAACGACGAGTTCATGGAAGCGATCTCCTATTACGCATACGAGGCTTCCAGCGATCTTGCCGCCGAAAGAGGAACCTATCCCAGTTACAAGGGATCCAAGTGGGATCGGGGAATTCTTCCGCAGGATTCGATCGATCTGCTTGAGAAGGAACGAGGGGAAAAGGTGGACGTTCCCAAGGAGGCTAGGATGGACTGGGAGATCGTCCGCGAGAAGATTCGCAAGAACGGTATGCGTAACAGCAATGTTTTGGCAATCGCTCCAACTGCGACGATTTCGAACATCATGGGTTCTTCTCCATGCATCGAACCCACCTACAAGAACCTCTTCGTGAAAAGCAACCTTTCGGGCGACTTTCTGGTGCTCAACCAGTATCTTGTCAGGGACTTGAAGAAGAATGGTCTTTGGGACAAGGAGATGAGCGATCAGCTAAAGTATTTCGATGGCGAGCTAAAGGATATCGAAAACATACCCGAGGAACTAAAGAAAAAGTACCTGACGGCTTTCGACGTTTCCCACGAATACGTCATAGCAGCCTCGGCAAGGCGTCAGAAGTGGATCGACCAATCGCAGTCAGTCAACTTGTTCCTCGGAACTCCCGACCTCAAGACGCTTTCTCACATGTATCGAGCAGCATGGCGCCAAGGTCTCAAGACGACCTATTATCTGCGTACACTTAGTGCATCCAACATCGAGAAAGCCACCGTTGATCTCAAGAAGAGCAATGAGAACCCCGATCCGTTGTCCAAGGAGGCCACTGCCAAGAAGGAATACACGGAAGAGGAAATCAAGGCCTGCAGCATTCAGGCAATGATGGACGGGGAGGAATGCGAAGCCTGCCAGTAGGGCGTATACTCGACCCAAAGGACGGGACATGACCGTCGGCGAGCGCCTTCAGCGTTTTCTTGCAAGGAAGCCAACTCTCTCCCACGATGTTTTTATTGCTCCGGGCGCAAGCGTCATAGGCGACGTTCGATTGGGGGAACGCTCCAGCGTTTGGTATGGTTGCGTCTTGCGTGGAGACATTAACTACATCCGCATAGGACGGTGTACAAACGTTCAGGACGGAACCGTGATTCACCTCGCCGATGATTATCCCGCCTTGGTTGGAGATTACGTCACCATTGGTCATGCCGCAGTGGTACATGCATGCGAAGTTCAAGACGAGTGTCTCGTTGGCATGAATGCCACTATTCTCGACGGGGCAGTCATCGGCACGAGGTCGATTGTCGCAGCGGGTTCGTTGGTTCCCCAAGGCATGGAGGTTCCTCCGGGCAGCCTAGTTGCCGGGGTTCCTGCACGAGTTAGGAGGAACCTCTCCGTTCAGGAGCAGGAAGGACTCAAAGCATGGGCTGAAAAATACCTAGAGGTCGCGGAGGCTCACGCAGTTTTGCATTCCGAATGATTTCTTCCCTCGGGAATCTTCGTGGGAGGCGTTTCTATCTTTGTTTTTTTTCGGGAATGGCTTGTTCCATGCCGTGACTCACGTAAAACTCAGCTGCAACGTCGGCAAGATTGGGTTTTGGGTAAGAGTTTGCCACGGACTGCGCGCAGCATGAAAGGTACTCGGTGATTTGTCTGAAGGATGCTTGCAGTCCGTCATCACTCAGTTTCCGACAAAGACTCTTCGCTGCATCCTCCCATTCATTGGTTGCATAAAAGGATTCATCGATGGCGCGAAGCCAGTCTTCCGAAGTAAAGTCAAATTCCATTGAGCTTGCCTGCCCTTTTGCCATAGCGTCTTGAATATACCTTGGTTTGTTCTTGGAGGAAGCTAAATTCAACGGTTTTTCCGATCTTGCTCTTCACGCTAAATTGACGGCCAAGCTGGCGTCAGGTTCTCGAATCGAGTCTTATCCTCCTTCCTATGGTCGATGCCATCCAATTGTGTCGCAAGCGTTGACGTTTGCGCAGCAACACTAATACTTCACTTCATGAAATCATCCCTCCTTCTCCTTCCATTGTTTTTCGGTCTTCCTTTTTTAGCCTCCGGAAAAAGCGTTAAAGTCGAGGCGAAGGCAATTGCTGCTGCAGTAGCTGTTGCCGAGACCGTGCCCAACTTCAAGAACTTGGGTTTGAAGGAGCCTTACAAGCTCGTGTACAAACAGGACTTCGATGGCAACGAGGCCAAGGTGAAAGACGGTTTCTGGTTCACCAATCCAAACAACTGGAAAGTGCCGGCCGTACGAGGTGTTGGCTTCATGGAGTTCGTTACCAAGGGGCACAATTACAAGTATAAGGTCCGTTCCCCGTACACCATCGGGTTGGTCAGGGACGTGGAGGTAAGGGATTTTGTACTTGAAGCCGATCTACAGCAAACTGGCAAGGAGTACGGGCACAGGGACACATGCGTATTCTATGGTTTTCAGGATCGTTCCAAGTTTTATTACACCCACATAGCCAGCGTTACGGACGCCCATGCCCACAATTGCTTTATAGTCAACGAAAAGCCAAGAACCAAGATTTCTCACGAGACGACCAAGGGACACAAATGGAGTGCTCGGGACTGGCACCGGGTTCGGCTTTTTCGAGAACATTCCTCGGGTAAGATCGAGGTTTACGTGAACGACATGAACAAGCCCATCATGCGCGCCGTTGACAAGACCTTCGACTGGGGGTTAGTCGGCTTCGGCACTTTCGATGATACCGGACGAGTCCGCAAGGTGCGCCTCTATGCCCCGGAAGTGAGAAAGAGCAAGGCTGGAGATCCTTTCGTGGAAGGGCGCAATTAAGCTCAGGATTATATTTCCTTCCCTTCGCCTGTGGCTCGTTCAGGGCCTTGTCTTCTTCTCGTCGCTTGCATCAGTCCCTTGACGTAACCTGCAGCATAGAGTCTTCCTAGCATCTCATATCCAGGATGATCATTTGGTTCGCCCACCAAAGAGGGAGCATGATCGATGCGTATCGTCCCTTCGTAGCCGATGTCGTGGTAAGCCCTCATGGCTTCGGGCATGTCGATGTCCCCGTTGTCGTGGAAACATTCTTGTAGTTTTTCCGCAGTACCCTTTACGTTGCGGAAGTGGGCGAAGACAATCTTGCCGTTTAGTTTGCGAATGGCTTCGGGAATATCTTCTCCCGCCGGAGCGAGCGAGCCTTGGCAGAAGCAGATTCCATTGCTTGGGCTATCTACCAGTTGAGTGACCTTCTGCAGGGCGGTCACGCTGTTGATTATTCTGTCCTGTCCCCTAAGGGATGGAAGGGGAGGATCGTCCGGATGCAACGCAAGCTTGATCCCCGCATCCTCAGCCAACGGGATTAGTTCCTCGAGAAATCCGGACAAGTTTTTCCACAGTCTTTCGGCAGGCGTAGGTTCGGGTGGTTTCCCTTCCGCGTCAGTCACATTGTTGTCTACTTTCGCAAGATCAAAGGCAGTGACCAGTGCATCCCCTCGCTCTCTGGTTTCACAACTGGTTCGTTGCCAATCTTCATCGGGCATCCAATTGTAGCATAGTACCTTCATTTCCGCCTCGGCCATATTACGAATCAGATGCTTGAAGACTTCCAATTGTTCTTCTTGTCCGGGAAGCCCATGGACGAGCTTGAGGTGCGGGACCTTTCGCTCGATGTGCGTTAGCTTCATGCCGAAGGATTCCACCCTGCGTTTCGTTTCGAGCAATGCGTCCAGGTCTGTGCCCGGGTATTGGACGACAATTTCCTCGACTCCTACTTGGGCCGCAAGTTGAAGGTTCCTGTCGTTGAACGGATGAATCATCATTGAGAGTCTCATGCTATTTCCTGTAATTCGGATTCATTGCCTTGGACAAGTTTAAACGTTCATTCCCGCTACTCAGTAGGTTTTAGCTTTTCTTAATCGATCGTCGGCGAATCTTGTTTTTCAGCCGGCTTCGCTCGGGAGCCTCCGCCACTGTCTTTTCCCTTTGTGCAGGATTGTCTTTTCCCTCGAAAGTTGAGATAGTGTTTCTTGGTCTACATCACTGCTTGATTTAATCTCAAACCGATTGTTTTTGCCTTTCTCTATCAATGAAGCGTCCCTTTTTTCAGGTCGATGCATTTGCCGATTCTCTCTTTTCCGGGAATCCGGCGGCTGTCTGTATCCTTGAATCTTGGCCGGGAACCGAGGTTCTTCAAAGGTCGGCGCAGGAGAACAACCTTTCGGAGACGGCTTTCTTAATTCCATCTGGTCGCAGCAAATGGTCGATTAGGTGGTTTACCCCGAAGGTGGAAGTGGATCTTTGTGGGCATGCGACCTTGGCTGCCGCACACGTTCTTTTCGAGGAAATGGAAGAACCCGATGACGTTTTAAGTTTCGGCTCCCGTTCCGGCGAGCTTCAGGTTCTCCGCATGGAGCAAGGTGTTCTGGCCATGGACTTTCCATTGATTCAGACCTCGACGGCCTCGATGAGTTCCCTACTGGTCGAGGGTTTGGGAGGTTATCCCTCGGAGGTTCATGTTTCCTCAGATTGCCTGTGCCTATTTGATTCCGAAGAAATCGTGCGTGAACTTCAGCCGGACTTCAGGCTACTGGCACGATTGCCCTTTCGGGGAATTATCGCGACAGCTCGGGGTCGCAATGGGAAGGTTGACTTCGTCTCGCGTTTCTTCGCTCCCTCGGTTGGTGTGGACGAAGATCCCGTCACTGGTTCCGCCCACTGCATCCTTGCTCCCTTTTGGGCCAAGCGATTGGGAAAGCATTTGCTGGAAGCCAGACAGGTTTCTGCTCGCGGCGGAAACCTAACTTGCGTGGTTAGCGAAGATCGGGTGGAAATCCGTGGCAGGGCTGTCACCTACCTTAGGGGTGAGGTAGATCTCTGCTAGTCGGCAGCGGCCTAGTTCCACCAACCGAGGAAATGCCACCAGGGCAAGCCCACGCCCAGCCATACGGCGAGGTGCAGCAGTGACACAAGAAAGCCTATCTTGAACCATTTGGCAGATTCCACGTAACCTAGGCCGAAATATATCACGACGGGTCCGGTGGAGTAGTTCGTCAGGCATCCGCAAAGGTTTGAGAAGTAGGCAAACAGGGCAACCGTCAGCATGGGAGGAGCTCCTGATCCCACAGCTACCAAGAAGAAGGCCGCGACCATTGCCTTGATGTGGCCGGTCAGCATAGAGAAGCAATACATGGAGTAAAAGTATACGAGGACGAGAAGCAGCAAGGATGTAAACCAATTCATATCGGCTACTTGAGTCTCAATCCCACTTGCAAACCACTCCACAAAGCCGAGCTCGCGCAGGGCGTCGGCCATGGATATAAGGCCACCAAGCCAGAGGAGGGCGTCCCACGCACCTGCGTTTCCCATGATGTTTTTCCATTTTTCGGTTCCTGTGAGCAATAGCATGCCGACACCCGCCAAGGCCACGGTTGTGGTATGCAGCCCGTGAAGCGGCTTGCTTGCCCAGAGCCCGAGCATGAGTAGGAATACCCCCATCATCATCATCTCCTTGGTGGTCCATTTGCCCATGGCGTGGAGCTCTTCCTTGGCTTTCTTGCTTGCAAGTTCCGTTTTCCTGAGCTTCGGCGGGGCGATCTTCAGGAGGAAGAGCGGGATGACCAGAAAGGATACTAGGGCAGGGACTATGCTTCCTAGAAGCCAAGTCCCCCAATCGAAATCTATTCCCGTTTCCTTTGCGATCAAGGGGTTTGCCGCCATTCCAGTGAGGAAGGTTGCCGCCGCAACGAGGTTTAGATGTGCTCCGCACAGGCAGAGGTATTCGCCCGCCAGTTCCGGCTTGTCGTCGCGACGTGAACCAAGGGCCATGGAAAGCGAGTTGACGATCGGGGCCATCACGCCCCCGCCCCTGGCAGTATTTGACGGGATCATTGTGCCAAGGATGAATTCCGCCCCGGCAATGGCATAGGCGAGGCCGAGAATGGTCTTCCCAAGCAAAGAGGCTAAGCCCAAGGCGATGCGCCTGCCAAGTCCGGAGCGAACCATGGCGCTGCCAAGGAGAAAGGCGGCCACGACCAGCCAAGTGGTGGTGTCGCCATATCCGCTGAGCGCTGCGCTGAGGGATTCCTTGGAGGTCTCGCCGAGGACGTTGCCTGCGGCCAGTACGATAATTCCCAGCAATACGGAGGCGCCCATCGGCATGGGTTTCAGTAGAAGAGCCAGAATGGTGGCGGCAAAAACGGCGAAGCACTGCCAGGCTTTCGTCTCCAAGCCTGTTGGCGTTGGCCAAACCCAAAGGATGGCACCGAGCGAGATGCAGACCGCAAGTGGAATCGGCCTGATCTTGTCGTTGGATTTAGGATCGTGTTCTTGTGCCAAGGTTTGAGACCTTGCCAAAAGTAAGCTTCAGGGTCGAGCGCTCTTTGCGCCTTGGGACTTCCTCTCCTTTAAAAACCTTTTCGATATGGGTTTGCAGGTTGCAGGATTCTTTTCTTTCAGGCAAAAGCATCACTTCTTTTGCCTACTAAGCAGATGTATCGTTTCAAAAACGCCTTCGCCGAAGTTTAACTTGGGCGCGACTAGTTGTATCACGGTTCCATGTTTTTTTCTCGTCTTGTTGGTTGGCCGAGTGTTGCTCTAGCCCTTGTAGTTTCAGTGCCGGGGCAAGATGATCCGAAGTTGCCCGAGGAAACTTTGCGGATACAAACGGTGCGGATTGCTTCCGATGAGGTCCCCGTTCTCGATGGATCATTGGACGACCCCGTTTGGGAAAAGGCTTTGCCCGAGCAAAACTTTAAGCAGGTCTTTCCAGGCGACGGAGTTGAACCCAGTGAGAAAACGGAGGTGAGAATCCTCTACGATGATCGAAACCTGTACTTTGGCATTCGGTGCTTCGACTCGGAACCAGACAAGATCAATGCTCGGCAGATGATGAGGGATTTTTCGCATTCGGGGGACGACTACTTCATGATTCTGCTTGATGGCTTTCGAAACAATCGGGGCGGCTACATCTTTATCCTCAATCCTCTCGGCGCCATGCGCGACGGTCTTTTGAACCGAACTCGACGGGCGAGCTATGATTCAAGCTGGGATGGTGTTTGGGATGCACGGTGCAAGGTCGATGAACTTGGCTGGACCATCGAGGTTGTCCTGCCTTTCAAGACCCTGTCCTTCGACCCGAGCCAAGATGCTTGGGGGGCAAACTTCTACCGCAGAGTGGCTCGAAAGAACGAGAGCATACGCTGGAATCATCCTGTGAGGGGAGAGAATATCTACAATATGAGGGATTTTGGCGAAATATCCGGACTCGATAACCTCGAAAGCTCCCGAGGATTCGAGCTTCGTCCTTACATCGCGTTAGGGCATGTTCATCGCGATGGCGAGGGTGGCTTCGATGAGCAAGCAGGCATCGATCTTGCCTACCGCTTCAACCCGAGGATTTCAGCCCAGTTTTCCTACAATATGGACTTTGCTGAGACCGAGGTCGATTCTCGCCGTATAAACCTGAGTCGATTTCCCATTCTTTTCCCCGAGAAGCGTGACTTTTTTCTCGAGAATGCTTCCATCTTCAGCTTCGGAGGAGTGCAGCTTTCGCCACTGGCCTTCCATTCGCGCAGAATCGGGTTAAACGATAACAGTCAAACCGTTGATATTCTAGGAGCGGCAAGAATTTCCGGTTCTCTGGACGGCGTCCAGTTTGGGTTGATCAACGCCCAGTTGGAGGATCAGTCTGCCATCGGATCGAAGAACCTTTCCGTAGCTCGAGCAAACTTTGACGTTGGGGAAGAGTCTTCCTTTGGTGTGATTGCCACCAACGGGGAACCCAACTTGGCTGGTGACAGCTCTCTTGGTGGTTTGGATTACAGTTATCGGAACAGCGACTTTGCCATTGCTGGGTTGGACTTTCAGGCAAACTTTTACCTTATGGGAATCGAGTCCGATGCGGTTTCCGGTAATCCCGCTGCGTTTGGTTCCAGCCTTACTGCAACGAACGACGACTGGTATGTCTACGGTGGCGCAGAGCAGGTTCAGGACGATTTTGATCCCGCTCTCGGCTATGTCCGTCAGGACAACATCCACGAGTACGACCTTTTCGTTCGCCGTCGCTTTAGGCCCGAGGCTTTCGACTTGCCTGTGTTCAACACAGTTGACCATGTGGACGTTGAACTTGAGGGAAATGTCGTAGTATCCCTAGAAGACTATGTCGATCGATGGACTTGGGAGCCCGGAATAGAGCTGCAGAACGAAGCGGGCGACGAGATCGAGCTCATCTTATTCGTTTATCGAGAGAACTTGGTAGACGTTTTCAGGGACAGTACGGAGAAGGCTTACACGATGAAGTACGGGAAGGGTGAAAACGAGTTCGTGGAAATACCCTTGGACGATTACAACTGGGTGCGTCCCGGTTTCTTCATCGACACATCCTCCCACCGGCCCTTGGCGATGCGTTTGGTCTACACCACGGGAAAGTATTACGATGGTAGCAGGGACTACTATAATGCTTCCTTTTCCTGGAAGCCGTCGCCCGCTCTCCTTGTCAGTCTTTATTCGACTTATGAAGAAATCGAACTAGGAGGAGGAACATTCGACACAAACGTTTCCGGCTCCACGGTGACCTTGGGATTCAGTCCTCGTTTGAACTACCTTCTCAACGCCCAATACGATACCTATTCTGATTCACTCGGGTTGAACCATCGTGTTCGTTGGATTCGCAAGCCCGGAGACGAAATGTTTCTAGTGGTCAATCAAGAGGCTGACGTAAGGAATCACTGGAGACCAATTGCCACTGAGGCCAAAGTGAAGGCGGGCTGGACCTTCAGCTTTTAGCTGCCAGATTTTTTTCGAAGGAGTCTCTGCAATTATTTTGACGCAGCTCGGCGGGCAATGAATTGTCGCAAGGTGGAAATCTTCGTCTTGGAAGCAAGCTTTGCTCCTCGCACTCTGTCCTTTGCGACCAATGGCTCTATCCCGTACCAGTAGAGGAGAGGGAGGTTGTGGTCTCCTTCGTCTTCCTCGTGAGCGATCAGGTTCTCGGCGATTTGCCAACGTTGGTCCAGAGGAATGCGCTGGAGAGCGCTTGCAAGGTAGAGGCGAACAAACTTCGATGTTTCCGACTTCGCCATTTTCACCAGTTGATCGATGATCGGCTTGCTTGGGTTTTTGTCCTCCAGGGAACATTGGATGGCCCAACCTCGAATGGTTTCGTCCTTGTCCTGCATGAGCTTAATCTGAATCTCTTCCTCCAGTCCTCTCGATGCGTGCAAGGCGAGCATTGCGCGTAAGCGGTGGATGACTTTTTCTTTGTCGTTGAGGAAGCCTTTCCTCAACGATTCGACGGTGGCTTTGCCTTCTTTGGGGTTTTCGGATGCTCTTTCTTGCAGGATTCTCCGGGCTTGGTCGACGTACCAGTCGTTTTCATGCTTAAGGAGAGCCACGAGTTCCGAGTCGCTGAGCTTCAGCAAGTTCAAGCCCTTTACGGTCTTGCAGTTCTTGTGGGTGATTCTGTAAATCCTTCCCGTATCCTTTTGGTGGACGGTTCTGCCGCAAATGTCGGCGTCGTTCCAGTCGATCACCCAGATGCCTCCTTCGGGTCCCGTGTCCATGTTGAAGCCAAGGAAGTGTTTGTCGTGAGCCACCATGAAGTCTCCCCCGTGAGTTCCCTTGAATCCCGAACCATTGGGTTCGAGATTGTCCACGTATAGAAGGTGGTGGTGAATGTTTCCCATGAACGCTTGTCCTCTGAATTCCTTTGGGAAGGCTCCACCCGTGTAAATTTGGCAACCGCCGTGGGCAAACCCTCCGCGCCTTTGGCGATTGTTTTTTTCAGAGAGCTTCCCGTTGACGAAAAAGTAAGCCCTGCCGTCCTCGTGCTTTCGACCACTGTAGTTCTGGTGGACGTGATCGGCGATTGTACGGATATCCTTGTAGACGTGAGGGTTGAAGTGACGTCCTCCCTGCCTGTGGTAGCGTCCACCCTGAATCATGTGCCAAAGGTGCGGAATTACGCAGGCGGTAATGAAAGCTTGGCCACGGTCATCGAAATCAAGACCCCAAGGGTTACTGGTTCCCCATGCGAAAACCTCGAACTTGTCCTTGGTCGGATGATAGCGCCAAACGCCCGCATTTATGCGTTGGCGCTCATTGTTGGGGGCTCCGGGTTTTCCCACGTTACTGTGGGTGAAGACTCCGTGGCAGCCGTACAGCCAACCGTCGGGCCCCCAGGTGAAACTGTTCAAGGTTTCATGACGATCCTGTCTTCCCCAGCCATCCAGAACGACCTTTGGTTCACCGTCGGGCTTGTCGTCGCCGTCTTTGTCGGGGATAAACAGAAGGTTGGGAGGCGATCCTACCCAGACTCCGCCAAAGCCGACCTGTAGACCGGTAGGAAAACCCAATTTGTCGATGAAGAGCTTTTTCTTATCGAAGCGTCCGTCGCCGTCAACATCCTCAAGGATGATGATTCGTCCTTGTGGACCGCCTAAATCGGGGCGGAAGGAGTCGCTTGAGCGAGTCATGTAGTTCAGGTTTTCGCAAACCCAGACTCTGCCCCTGTGGTCGAAGCAAAAGGCGAAGGGTTGCACGACTGCAGGTTCGGCCGCGAATAAACTCACGGAAAACCCCTCGGGCAGGGTCATGCGGGCAACGGCTTGCTTGGGGGTGTAGGATGGTTTCTTCTGAGCAATTGCTGAAGAGGCAAGCAAAAGGAGAAGGCTGGCAGGAAGCATTTTATTCATCTTTTTCATATGGTATTAATCGTCTTTAGACATGCAGCATGAGTTACATCAAGCTCATAGCTCACCTGTTTCGTTCTTTGCCGCTCAAGACCTTCTGTAACTTTAAGAACTTATTTAGTCTCCTGGCCAATGCCAT
>CAZNWO010000002.1:71477-74332 GCA_964576585.1 uncultured Puniceicoccaceae bacterium
CGCTCAAGACCTTCTGTAACTTTAAGAACTTATTTAGTCTCCTGGCCAATGCCATTGCTGAATACCGACCGCTTCAATATGCTTCCGTCCTCATTGTACTGAACGAAAATACCACTCCCTGCGGATGCGTTCGTTTCAGGGCATCGACTGCCGTCGGGTTTCCATGAATGGGCGGAAACCAGCAGTCCCCGCCGACAGACTTGAATCTTTGCCCTGTTCCCGTTCTCGTACCAACCGATCCACCGTCCATCCATTTCCCCGTCCTTGGTTTGCCCCCTGCCTTTCAGTTTCCCGTTTGAGTGCCACTCCAAGAAGGTTCCATTCATTACATCTCGATGATATTCTATTTCGCTCTGCTTTTTTCCATTTTTGTTCCATGTCGTCCAGATGCCTTGTCTCCGACCTTCATTCAGTTTCCCCAGTTCATGTAGCGAACCATTGTCGTCTTGTGCCTTGACCCATCCCGAAAACGGATTTTTCGTTTCCGGCACGCAAAGGATCAAAAATCCCTTCATTCTTTTGGCTTCCAGTTTTTCCATGTCCACCGCCTGAGCGACTATTTTCTCGAGGACCTGCGGGTCGTCCAAGTTTGGAAACTCTTCAAGAGTTCCACCCTGACAACCTGCGAGCAGAAGAAAGGCAATGGAAAATCGCATGATCTTCAACCAGATCGCTCTCCCGGGCTACAGCTAGAGGTTACCTGCTAAGTTTTGCAACTTCAGGAGGGCCTCGGTGGTGGCTCTATTGTGCTTCGCAAGCATGGAGGATGCGGACTGGCTGAGGATTTGAGATTTTCCCAGCTTGGTCATTTCTTCTGCAAAGTCTGCGTCGGTTATCCTGCCGTTGGCTTGTTCCAGTTGGGTGATTCTTGTGGAAAGGCTGTTCCAGTAAGTGTTGAGGGAGTTTTGCTCGGCGCCATTCTGGGCTCGCGCGTCCGCGATCAACGAGGTGAATGCATCAAACTCAGCTACTGTATAATCCCACAAGTCGCCATCTATTTCCAGTAGGTATTGGTTGGATATGGGATTCGATGCAACACCACCTGGGATTTGGACAGTCAACGGGCCGGAGCCAGATGGATTTCCTGTGAAAGACACGTTGACAGTGCCGTCTGCATTCACGCTAGCTACACCGGCAAGCGTGCCCTTGTCCGCTCCCGTAATGGTAACCGCAGGAGGTGAGCCCGGATCGTGATTCCCGCCTAGTCCCGTCAGTGCATTCGGGGCTTGGGTGACTCCGTCTGCAGCTTGAATGCCCAGACTGTTGAAGTCAGCCGGGTTGCCGCCGAAGCTCACGTCTAAAGTACCGTTTGCATTGATTGTCGCGGTGCCGTTCAGGGTGTTCTTGTTGGCTCCGGTGATGCTGATGCCCGGGGCTGCCTCACCCGGATCGTATCCTGACCCCACGCCCGAGAGGTTTGCAACTCGTGCGAGCCCGTCGGCGATTTGTACCGTGACGTTGTTGGTGTCGCTTGGATTTCCGGTAAAGTTCACGTCCAATGTGCCGTTGGCATTGATCGAGGCAGTTCCCGCCAAGGTTCCCGCATTAGCTCCCGAAATCGTTACGCCCGGAGCGGGATCACCTGTCGTATAGCCCGAACCAATGCCCGTCAGGTTGGCTACTCCCGGTAGACCGTTTGCAACGTTCATCGTGACGTCGTTCGTGTCCGTGGGAGCGCCGGCAAGGGTCACGTTCAGGGTGCCGTCACCATTGATAGAGGAGGTTCCCGAGAGCGTTCCCGCGTTTGCTCCTGCAAAGGTCACTGCCGGCGCCGGTTCGGCGGGGTCGTATCCTGATCCTATGGACGTTAGATCGGCGGGCTCCCGGATTACGCCGTTCGCCACGGCCACGGTCAGGTTCCCTATGTCCGCAGGGTTGCCGGAGAATGCGACGTCGATGGTGCCGTTCGCGTTGATGGTTGAGGTTCCCGCAAGGGTTCCCTTGTCCGCTCCGGTTATGGTGACTGCAGGAACTGCCTCTCCCGGATCGTAGCCTGATCCAATGCCCGCTAGATTCGCGGGCGCCTTGTCTCGGCCGTCTGCAACGGCAAGCGTCAAGTTGCCCGTCCCCGTGGGTGTTCCTGACAGCGCCACGTTTACGTTTCCGTCAGGCCGAATGGTTGCGGTGCCAGCCAATGTTCCCTTGTCCGCTCCCGTAATGGTGACGGTCGGTGCGGGCTCAGCGGGGTCGTAGAGGTTGGTCGGGTTGGCGATACCGACGAGGTCGGCGGGATTTCGGACTACGCCGTTCGCCACGGCCACGGTCAGGTTCCCTATGTCCGCAGGGTTGCCGGAGAATGCGACGTCGATGGTGCCGTTCGCGTTGATGGTTGAGGTTCCCGCAAGGGTTCCCTTGTCCGCTCCGGTTATGGTGACTGCAGGAACTGCCTCTCCCGGATCGTAGCCTGATCCAATGCCCGCTAGATTCGCGGGCGCCTTGTCTCGGCCGTCTGCAACGGCAAGCGTCAAGTTGCCCGTCCCCGTGGGTGTTCCTGACAGCGCCACGTTTACGTTTCCGTCAGGCCGAATGGTTGCGGTGCCAGCCAATGTTCCCTTGTCCGCTCCCGTAATGGTGACGGTCGGTGCGGGCTCAGCGGGGTCGTAGAGGTTGGTCGGGTTGGCGATACCGACGAGGTCGGCGGGATTTCGGATGACGCCGGGGTCCACGGTCAGGGTTAGGTTTCCCGTGCCCGTCGGGGTGCCTGTGAACGCTATGTCCAGCTTGCCGTCCGCACGTACGGTGGCGGTTCCTGCAGCGGTTCCCTTGTCCGCTCCCGTGATGGTTACGTTGGGGGCTGACTCGGGAGTGGTTCCGTCGTATCCCGAGCCTGTTTCGGAGATTCCCTGCAGGTAGAG
>CAZNWO010000003.1:0-2569 GCA_964576585.1 uncultured Puniceicoccaceae bacterium
TCTAGGGAGCCATCCAGTTAAAGGCGGGATGAGGAAGGTTCCTGACGATTCCGAAGGCGATCACGGTTACCGCCAAGGGTAACAGATATCGTGCTGATGGAGGCGGCATCGAGTAAGTTGCGTTCTTTACGATTCCCGTCCAGGCGGACCGAACAAAAAAGAAACCCAGCAAAGGCAATCCCAGCAGGAACAAGGGGTTCTTGTCGAAAGCCGTTGCCACTTCTCCATTTGCCAAGGCGTGGCAGGCTCGCGTGGCGCCGCACCCGGGGCAATGAAGGGAAGTGACTTTTTGCACAAGGCAAGGAGGAAAAAAGAAGCTTTCTTCCGGATTAAAATACGAAAGGAAAACGAACCCGGCGGATGCCAGCAGGAGGAAGGCAATCCAGGTTGCCCTTGGGGAAATACTTCTAGAATGCGCGATCAATCAAAACCCTTCGTTCATTCCTTCTGTAACAAGTTCAAATATTACGAAAACGGCTACATAGGCTATTCCCAGGCCAAATGCTACTAGGCACCAAGTCTTTGCCGTTCGTGAAGATTTTTCTGCTCCCTGGAAGTCTCCTTGCTGGAACTTCTTGTCGACTTGAGAGGCATAGACGATTGCAGGAATCCCGAAGGGCAGGCAGCAGCAAATAGTCGTCAAGATGGCCCAGACCATGTGGTTGTTTGGTCTGGTTTTTCGAAACTTTTCTCGTGGAGTTTGGGCGGTTCTTGTGGAATTCCCTGTATTTCCTGTCGGCCGGGATGCACCCGATTGAGCTAGAACTTTTCTAAGCGTTGTCCATTCTCCGGAACCAACTGCCTGCAGGTGGTCGTCTTGGCCTGCATTGCCTGAGGAAAGGTGTTTTTGGAGCGCGGCTTCGGAATATGGGCCGTAGCGTTTGCCATCTCGGTGAAGCCAATAGCTTTCGGTGGCTGATGTTGTTTTGGTTTTTCCTTGATGGGCGCTTGTTTTGGGAGTTGATAAGGGAGCAACTTCCTGCGGTTGCGGGTTTTGTTGGGGAACAGCTTCAACCTCGACCTGCTGATCTTGGCTTGAGCAGGTTTCCGAGCCGCAACCATTGTTCTCGTTCCAGCATTTCGCATGGTGAGGAGTCTTGCATGTTTCGCACTCGAGGACTTCCTCAATAGCGTAAATCGGACTTTGGCAATGCGGGCAGTTATTCACCTGCTCCGTCCCTTTTCATTCCAAGGGTTTGCCGAAATATTCTTCAAATGCATTGGCATGCAATACTGGTTGCATGGTCAAATACCTTCCGCAGAGGTTCCGCGAAAGGAGAGATTCGAATTGCTCCGTAGGGAACTAGGCTCAGCGCTTGAGGGGGCGACCCTCGGCATCCAGAAAACTGCCGGTGGCAATTCTAACTAGATCGATTAAGGACCATATGCCGCATCCGCCAAGCGTAAGCAGCATGGCGACACCCGTTCCGGTATGCCCCGTGTAGAATCGATGAACTCCCAAGCCACCTAGAAAGATGCAAAGTAGAAGAGCGGGTAAGAATTCCTTGTCTGATACGTTTTGTGTAGCGGTTTCCGTGTCCATGATGGGTTGTTCCTTTTAGTTTTTGTTTCAGTTTTGTCTAGAGCGATTATCTGAGGTGAAGACCTTTCATCCTGTTAAAAAGTTTTTTCATGCTCTTGTCGGCTTACAAGTTCTTGGAAACGGCAAGCTTTGTCAAAGGGCAAGTCTTTTCGGTATTTTTGCAGTTTTTGATCCATCGTCGGTACAATTTTCCTTGTTCGAAAAGATAGAGTTTCTTGTTGTTCCAGATGTTGCTTGCGTTTGTTCGGTTCGCTGTTCATAGGTTGTTTCTCTCAATTATATGAGCCAATTCGACGACAATCCGGCTCCTCCGCCGCAGCTCGATCCGGGGACAGCGAAGGACAAGACCACTGCAGGCATTTTGGGCATCCTGCTCGGAGGTCTAGGTGTCCATAAGTTCTATCTTGGTTACACGAACGAGGGCTTGATCATGCTCTTGGTTTCGCTGATTGGGGGAGTCGCTACTTGTGGCTTTGGTTCCATGGCCGTCGGTGCGATTGGCTTGGCTGAGGGAATCATCTACATCACCAAGTCGGATGAGGAATTTGCCGCGACCTACGTCCATGGGCGAAAAACTTGGTTCTAGACCTTTTCTTCCTGAAAATTTTCCCGTTTTCCTGATTTCGCAACCATTTGCTCAAAGGCCAAGTTGCCCGCCAATTCGGAGTAAGAACGAAATCCGCTCCCAGCCAGAGCAACTTCCCATCCATTCGTCTTCAAGTCGTGGCGTATGGCTCGCAATCGTCTCAGTTGTCGTCGGGGAAGCCTGACTCCCTCGTTTACAACCAGTCCCGTGACTTTCTGGCATTGATGGGCACCCATTTTCTTGGTTTTCTCCTTCGCGAGTCGATATCCCGTAGAAGAGACTATTTCCTCGATTTCCCCTTCCAGTCCCTCGGGCAAGGTATTTCCCGATAGCGTCATGTCGTCGGCGTAGCGCGTGTAGGACAGGCCATGCTCACTCGCCAAGCTGTCGATCAACTCATCCCCCTTGAAGAAAGTCAGGTTGGCGATGTGTGGACTGGT
>CAZNWO010000003.1:2669-4470 GCA_964576585.1 uncultured Puniceicoccaceae bacterium
TCGCTTGGTAAAGGATTCTGTCGAGCACCCTGCGCTGGACAAGCTTTAGGAAGGTATTGGGCGCATCGATCCATCTAGCCCTACGGCGTTTGGTTCTTAGGGGAAAACGATGATAAGATTTCTCTGCATTTTCCAAAAGTAACTGAAGCCTTTCCATGTGTATGCCCAGTTTGAGGGCCAAATCCGAAAGACTGCCTAGAGCATTTGCCTTCATTGGCGATGGTTTGGCTTTTCTATTCAGGACGTTCCTGATCGATGCGATTGGGACCGATGGTGGCAATTCCCCAATTTCGGTCTGCAACAAAGTACAGCAGAGGCTTTCTCTTGCGATTGGAAATTTGCCACACGTGACCGGTATAGGTTCCTTGATACAAAGATTTCCCCGGATTCAGGTTGCCCCAGTATTCGAGTTCTCCATCGAAGTTTACCCAGTGGAGAAGAACCGATTCATCCGACAAGTTCTGAAAATGAATTTTAGTCTCAATGTCGCGACCATTTCCTGAGTAGGACTTTGGAGGCTTCCAATCTCTTGAAAGGGTGACGGCCTCCAGGTGCGTCCAGTCGACCGAGTCGACCCCAGTTTCTTCTGTGGCGTATGCCTCCTCTTGGGTGGACGAATGTTGGCTGATCCAAAAAGATAGAATCAAGAAGATGACCAGTGCAATAAGGCATCCACTGCAGAACTTCTTTGGGTTTTTCGATGTCTGTCCATCCGTGTCGGACTTGGAGGTTTTTTGCGTTTTTCCTTTAGTTGAGGAGGTTCCCGTTACGGATGACTGTTCCCTTTTCGGTTCCGTAATGTTTAGCCTCTTCAGGTATCCCTTGGATGCTGAAAAGAAGAAGTGATTCTCCTCGTCTATTCTGGACTTTTCGCCGGTGATTGCGTTTCGCCCTACTTGAATTTGTACCCTTTCTCCAACGAATGGATTCCCGTACCAGATAGATTGTGCATCCAGCAGACGACAAGGTCCCATTGTTCCTCGGCGAGCCCAATGGATCGTGCGACCATCTTCGCAAAGTTCTCTTGCTCTTCGAAGAATACGATTCAGGATTTCATCAACCTCTCGAAGGGGAATCCCGGATTTCTCGGCTATGTAAACGGATATTTTGCGCCGGATGGACAAACCATTCGTTTTGCCCGACCACTGATTGACCCAATCCGAACTCAAAAGTCGTCCCGCTCGAGATTTTGCCGCACTTGTTGCGGAAGAACGAAAAATCAGCCTGCGTTTTAATACGCCTTTTCTTTTTTTGAACTTGCAGTGAAAAGTTCCAAAATGCGGTATGGTCAGGTAATAGGCTTTTTTGCTTTTCCTGTAGTGTTCGTCGACGTTGGCTACGTAGTCCCAGAAACCGTCCGTTACTTTAGCCGCGTTTTCTCTTGAATGTGAAGACTCCTCTGCAACCGACGCAATAATCTGAGCACTTGAGACAAATCGTGAACTTGAGCCCAAGGTGGAAGATTCGCCCTGTATGTCCTGAAGCTTGGGATTGTTGAAAACTAGAAGTTCGCCCGCAGGCGTTGGTGGGGGTCTGGGAGTTTCCGCTTTTCTTTCTTCTTTGGGTTTGGGCTTTTCGGGGCTTTCTGTTGAGTCAACGGAACTTATGCTGCTTTGCTCTTCAGGAACGTCAGTTGATGGTGCTTCCTTCTCGTCCTCGACTGATGATTCTTGCTCTGCCTGCTGATGATCTATCGATTTTTCTTCCGGAGTTTCATTTGATTTCCGCAGGTGAGGAGGCAGGGGAGGGAGGTCATGATCTTCCTCGACCTCGATGGTTTCAGGAAAAGGGGTGTTGCAAC
>CAZNWO010000003.1:4570-60276 GCA_964576585.1 uncultured Puniceicoccaceae bacterium
TCGGGAGCTTTGGCGGTAAAGCTTTCGTTGGAGAGCCGGGCTTTGGTGGAGGCGACGACTTTTTGGAGGTTGGCGATTTCCTTTTCTAGGCGCGATCGTTCGGCTTCGAGGTCGATGCCTGAAGCTAGGTCGAGGAATAGCGTACCCAGTGGAGTCACGATTGTAGGTTGTCCCTTGGGTGCTTCTTCCACTCGTTCCAAGCTTGCGGCCCCTGCGAAAATCAAGATCTTTTCCATATGGCGTTGCAAAGTTGCAGCTTTGCCTTCGTCGGCCAAGAAACTGAGGGCGACGTTTTTGTTGGTGGCAAGGTTGCGTTCAGCCTTGAGTGCTCTGAGAGCAGTGACGACTTCTCGAAGGTCGGCGATTTCGCCTCCAGCACTGGAGTCTAATTCTAGGTTGTGCCTGGCGAGTTTCTTACTGAGGTCGGCCCCGACTCCGGGAGAAACGTACTGGATGGTGGGAGTGGTTTCCGACGCGTAGCCGAGTCGGGTCCAGAGTTCATCCGTAATGAAGGGTGTTACGGGGTGTAGCAGAAGCAGAGTCTGACGTAGGCAGAGATCCTGTACGGCGAGGCAGGTTTCGCGGAGGGAGTCGTCCTTGAGCTTGGCTTTGGAGACCTCCACGTACCAGTCGCAGAAATCGGTTCGGAAGAAGTGGTAAATGGCGTGGAGCGCTGAGTTGAATTCGTATGCATTGAACTCTCGTTCAACTTGATCCAGAGTTTCGGCGAGACGGAAAAGAATGGCATGGTCCTCGGCATCCAGGGCATCCGGATTTATGCGGGAGATGATGGCGTCTTGGGAGGAGTTGTCGCGAGCCTCACCTGACATGCGTCGGAAACGGGACACGTTCCAGAGTTTGTTGCAGAAGTTCCGTCCTTGCTCGACGCGTTCCTCAGCGAAGCGTATGTCCTGCCCCTTAGGGGCGATGGATAAAATGCCGTGGCGGAGACCGTCTGCACCGTACTTGGCGATGAGGTCTAGAGGTTCGGGAGAGTTGCCTAGCGATTTCGACATCTTGCGTCCTTTTTCGTCCCGAATGATGCCGGTAAAGTATACGTCGCGGAAGGGAATGCGCTTCTGAATTTCTTCATCGGGCAGAATGTCTTCCTTCTCGGCGGGTTCGCCCATGAACTCAAGGCCCGCCATAATCATGCGGGCGACCCAGAAGAAGATGATATCCGGACCAGTGACGAGGGCGGAGGTGGGGTAGAAAGCGGCCAAGTCCTGCTTTGCCATTTCTTGTTCGTCGGGCCAACCCATGGTTGCGAAAGGCCAGAGCCAGGACGAGGCCCAAGTGTCGAGAACGTCGGGGTCTTGCGTGAACCCGTGTTCTTCGATGGCTTGGCCATCCCCTTCCTCGAGGGTGCAGTAGTAAATATCGTACTCGCCGGGTTCGGGGGGAAGGGTTGGCTCGACTTCTTCGCCAGTGCCTGCCTTGTGTATACGGACAACTGTTAATTCGTCTTTCCAATTACCTTCGATGTAGGAGTCCAGCCCCCACGGTAAAAGTTCGTCCGTCCAATTGTCATCCGTTAAGGTTACCCTTTTGTGCCAGACCGGGATGCGATGTCCCCACCAGAGTTGACGGGAGATGCACCAATCCTTGATGTTGTCCAGCCAGTGCAAGTAGGTCTTGCTCCAACGTTCCGGGAAGTAGCGGATAAAGCCTTCGGAAACGGCCCGTTTGGCTTCCTCTACGCGTGGGTAGCGTAGAAACCATTGCTCGGAGAGGCGAGGTTCGATAGGGACGTCGGCCCGTTCCGAGTAGCCGACGTTGTTGGAGTGGGACTCCTCGTCGAGCAGGTCGCCTTGTTCCTTGAGCTTTTCCGCAGTGGCCTTGCGTGCCTCGAATCGGTCCATGCCGGCGAAGTCCGGACCTGCGAGTTCGTTTAGGGTGCCGTCCGGGTTCAGAACGTCGACGATGGGGAGGTTGTGGCGTTCGCCGATTTCGAAGTCGAGTTGATCGTGAGCGGGAGTGATTTTCAACATGCCTGTGCCGAAGTCCTTTTCTACGGCGGAATCGGCGATGATGGGAATCTCAGCTGGTTGTAGGGGACGTCGGACGTGTTTGCCCTCAAGGGCGGGCCAGCGTTCGTCATCCGGATGAATTGCAAGGGCGACGTCCCCCATGATGGTCTCGGGACGTGTTGTGGAGACTTCCAGATAGGAACCAGATTCCTCCACGATTTCATAGCGAACCTTGTAGAGTTTGCTCTCCTGCGGCTTCATGATGACCTCCTCGTCCGACAGCGCGGTGAGGCTGACGGGACACCAGTTGACCATGCGTTGACCACGATAAACGTAGCCCCGTTCATAGAGTTTTACGAATGCGTGCAGGACAGCCCGTGAATAGTCCTCGTCCAAGGTGTGAACGGTTCGTTCCCAGTCGCAGGAGCAACCGAGTTTGCGGAGTTGCTTGAGAATGATGCCGCCGTGCTTGTCTCGCCATTCAACGGCACGCTCTAAGAATTTCTCGCGACCAAGGTCCCTTCGGTTCAAACCTTCCTCGCGGAGGGCTCTCTCCACCTTGGTCTGGGTGGCAATGCCGGCGTGGTCAGTTCCGGGCAGCCAAAGAACGGAGGCTCCCTTTTGTCGGGCTCGGCGGGATAGGACGTCCTGAATGGTGTTGTTGAGCACATGACCCATGGTAAGTACTCCCGTGACGTTTGGAGGAGGAATGACTATGGAATAGGTGCTACGACCCTCTACGGGTTTGCCGGCGAAACAGCCGTCTTGCTCCCATTGGGCGTACAGGCGATCCTCTACCTCTTTTGGGTCGTAAGCCTTGGGTATGTCTTCAGTTGTACTCATTGCCATTGCAAAAGCCCAGATAGGCTAACCAATCCTTCGTCCATGGCGAGAAAAAGCTTGTCTGTTTGCTCCCTGAAACATCTTTACGTTTCTTTTCTTGAAGAAAGGGGTTAAGGCTAAGCCTGTGGCGAATCCACCCAAGTGAGCTGCAATTGCAACTCCCCCCGCTTGCGACATGGATTGGGGAAATGCGAGCATTTGCTCGACCACCCAGATCCCGAGCACAAGGTATGCCGGTACGTAGAGTGTCCCAATGAAAACTAAGAACCAGTAGAAGATGCGGACATTGGCTCTAGGATATAGCAAGAGATAACTTGCGATCACTCCGGATATGGCTCCGGATGCCCCGACCATAGGGATGTCCGAGTTGGGATCCATCAAGCCTTGAGCCATTGCCGCCATCAAGCCGCAGGATAGATAAAAAAGCATGAACCGAACCTTGCCCATCGCGTCCTCCACATTGTCCCCGTAGATGTAGAGAAAGAGCATGTTGCCCAATACGTGGGCAATGCTGCCGTGGGAAAACATTGAGGTGAATACGGTTGTCCATTCCCACAAGATATCCTTTGGACTCTCGAAAGCCAATTGTCCGAAAAAAGTTATCGGGAGGAAGGCGAACCTGGAGAGAAACTTTGCTTGGCCCTCCAAGTCCAGGGGGAATTGCCAAGCGAAGTAAATCCATAGATTGGCTATAATCAGGCAACAGGTGAGGACAGGAAAACTCCGTGTCGGGTTGTCGTCCTTGTAAGGAAATAAAGCGAACATGCCTCGAGAAGAATTCTATCGCTAACCCGAATTGCTTGAAATGGCAATTGTTTGGTTTTGGCTTGTTGCTACCTTTTATTCTTCTTTAGCTCACTGAGTATGGATGAAGAGGGCAGTAAATTGGCTTTGTTCCAGACCGATGCCGGTATGACCATGGCTTTTGGCGAGCGCACCTACTTCATCTCGATCGATGATCCCTTTCACAATATCGCAAAAAAGGCTGTTAAGCGGGGAGATTACGTGCCCTTCTACGTGGAAATGGCTAAAAGGGAAGGTCTGGGCAAAGAGTTTAGAGACGCCTTGGTTTCTGAGATTGGCAAAGCCGGAATCGATCTCGACGCATTGGACTAGTCGACGATTTCGTTTAAGGCTAAGATGGCAAGAGCGGTGCAGAAGATGGGATCGTCCTCCTTCATGAGACGCCCCTCTGTATTGAGAAAAGATCCATCGGGGTTTTGATTGGAGGACATGAACCCCGTAACGAATTGTCGCCAGTCATTCGTGCTAATCGTGGCCGCGTAAGCTTGAGTGCGAACGGCAAGATGATAGTAAATCATGGATTCCTTCCAAGGTTCGGGATGATCGGGTGGGATTCCTGCGGGAAGATGTCGGTCGTCGTTTGATTGTAGCCAACGGAGGGCGTCTTGGATGCGGGAGTCCTTGTTTTCGACACCCAAGGCGAGAAGGGCCAGAATGCCGTCGCAGGTGGCAGTTGCATAGCTCCTGTAGTAAGTGGTGC
This sequence comes from uncultured Puniceicoccaceae bacterium, assembly GCA_964576585.1. Taxonomy (GTDB): domain Bacteria; phylum Verrucomicrobiota; class Verrucomicrobiia; order Opitutales; family Seribacteraceae. Next base: position 8,888 of record CAZNWO010000003.1, read on the forward strand.
CAGTCGAGGGATCCTTGGTGATGCGTCCCTTGTTGGCGTAACTTACGTTTGGTGAGGAAAAGAAGCCTCCGTCATATGGCACAGGAGTTTCGGCATCCGTTTGGAGTCCTGGAATCAGAGGGCGTCTTTTTTCATTTTCACCCTTCTGTAGAAGAGAAAGAAACCGTTCCGCCTTGCTTTTGTTTTCCTTTGTCAGGCGATCGGCTTCCGCCAAGGCTGAGAGCACTTTTGATGTATGGGCGAGATCCACGAAACTGGCGATGCTTGGTCGATTGCTGACTCCGAAACCCCACCCACCGTAAACCGGTGACTCAACGGAAAAGCCTGACGATTCCGAAAATTGCTGACTCTGCAGGTATTTCACCATGCCTTCTACGCGATCTTCATCTGTTTCGTTTCCGAATCGAAGAAAACATTTCAGGGCATAGGAGGTGGCATAGTTCGGATAGTCCAGGACATCGGGGTCATGCCGACCATGACTGCCCTGTGGATCGCTCATCTTCCTTAGGAAAGACATGGCTTTTGGGATGCTGGTTCGAGGAGGAAGAGCAATGCCTTGAGGCACTTTCGAGAGTGCCGCTAGGACGAATGGCGTGAGGGATTGACCCGACTTCATCAATCCATAGGTTTCGCTTCTCCACGCTCCGTCGACCGATTGCTTGCTCCAAAGGTAAGACGTTGCCTTGGCTAGGGTTTTTCTGGCCATTGCCCGGGTTTCATTGTCGACGCGACCTCGCTCGCCAAAACTGGCGAGCGGGGCAGCGAGGATGGCCGGAAGGATCAGGCTCCAACCGATTCTTGAGAGTCTTCCGCTCATGGCGAGTTTTCCTGAGAACCTAAAAAGTCTCTGTTATTTGTTTTGGGCCACTTGCTTGTCCTTTGTCTTGGGTCGAGAACTGGCCAATGCGGCCTCGCGAAGCATATCGGCGTCGCGGTAAGTGTTGAGGCATTGGACGACGGCTGCGGTACAGAAGACGGGACTGGTGATGCAGTGGTGACCTGTCCATGAACCGTTGGGGCTCTGGATCTTGCGGAGGCGACGATGCATCTTTTCATCCCAAGTCTTCCATGAATTGCCTCCAGTGATGACGAGGGACTCGCTGGTCATGAGGTAGCTAAGATATTCCTCTCCGCCGTTATTTCCGAAGCCGGTGAGGAGGGCGTTGTCGTTCTGTACCCTTTGTTGCTGCTTTTCGTTTTGCTCGACTGCCTCGGCGAGTTGTTCGGCCTTTTCTTCCTTTACGCCAATTTTGCGCAGGTTGTCTGCGGTGGGTTTTGCATCCTTGTCCAGTTTGCCCGCCTTCTTGGCCTTGTCCAACAGGTCGTTGGCTTCCCAGGTTTCCGAGGCTGAGGCTCGCTGAGCTCCGGCAAAGGCGTATAGTTCCACTCCCGCAGCGGCATCCGCTCTTGCCCGTCCCGAGGATTGGTCGAAGTTGTTTTTCTGATTTCTACGTGCTAGGTCCAGAGCCTTCTGGTCGACTTCTTTTCCTGCTGCTTGAGCGATTTCAAGGGCTTGACCGGCAAGCGAGGACTGAAGCACAGGCGCCCAACCTCCGCCTTTCCAACTGCCGTCCTTTTGTTGGGAAGACTGGATTTTGGCGATACATTTGTCTATGGCCTTGTCCACGCGTTTCCTGAGCTTGTCTTTCTTCGGTAGCTCCTGAAGCACTCTCGCCAAAAATCTGGCTGTCAGGGAGGTGTCTACGTATGCTCCCATCTTGGCTTGGGGTTGAGTGCCGGACGTATTGGTGATGCGGGGACCTTCAGGAGCCGAGGCTTCGACGACTTTCACGAGCGATTCCGATGCACGACGGACGACGTCCTTGTACTTGCCTTTTTTAGGGGTGTGACCGGAGCGAAGGAAAGCCATGGCGGCAAAGGCCGTTGTGGCGGGATCTCCCTTTACGGCGTGTGGGTCACGGACTTGTTGCCGAGAGCTGGAGCCGGCACCCCATGAGCCGTCGTCGTGTTGAGATTGAGCGAGCCAGTCCAAGGCCTTGTTAACGAAGGGTGGAATGGTTTCGGCTTTGTAAGCGTAGTCGTCATTTATTTGGTCGATTTTGTGCTCGGTCGTCTGCTCTACACTTCCAACGCTTCTAATTCTGGAACCAAAGGGGGATTCTCCCTTGCTTAGAATTCGCAAATCCAGTTTCGAAGCCTTTCGGGTCTCCGAATTCTTGACTTCCTGCTTTGGGGCAATGGTGTCTTTGGTTTTGACCTTGGCGGTAGCAGTCTTGGTTGCGGCAAGGGACTGAATTGCAACAATTATGGCGGTCAAAGCCATCATCGTGGTTCTTTTCTTCATGATTCTTTCTCCATTTACGGGTTTTGACTTGGATTCTTTTTGTAGGACGCTCTTGTGAACGTCTTCTTAGAAACCAAGTATGCCGGAATGGGAGGAAAAGTTGTTCGAAGAAGGTAAAAGGTCTGTCAAAGAAACGTCATGTGCTCCTGCAGTTTCATTTGACGAAATTCATTTTAGGTTTTCCGAGCCTAGCTTTTCACTTTGCGGAATTGGTTCTTTTCTCGTCTTCCCCAAATGAGTTTTCCCGGGTTTATCGCTTCAATATGGGTTTGCCTTCAATCTTCAATGGAGAAAGTTGCATCCCTTTTCCTATCGGTCTGGACTTAACTCCCTTCACCATCAACCCGTCATCCGTTTCCAGAAGTTCGAAACGCAAGCGAAAGGGTTTTTCCTCGGGTCCCTCGAAGGTGACCCAGATTTCCTGACGGTCCAGAAAGTCCTCCTTCTTCCAACTTCCCTCAAGTTCCTCGGGAAAAAAGCCGCTGAGTCTGGCTTCACTTTGATTCAGGAATTCAATGGAAGTCAATTTTCCATTAACCGTGCCGTGATACGTCCCCTCCGGTTCGCCTCCACAAGAAGAAAGACAGAATGCGAAATAAACGGCTATGCCGAGGGAAATGATGCTTTTCATAGTGGTAGCCTTGTCGGTTTCAGGAGTGCTTTGCGATTGTTTTTTTGGTCGTGGACTTGCTGTTCCTCTTATGGAGGTCAGACTTCAATAACGTCGTCGTCATTGTTGTCCGGGTGAATCTTTGGGTGTAGATTACCCATGGCCTTTTCGGCGAGTTTCTTCTTCAATCCATTGCGGACCTTGCGACGAAATGCGGGTACCATGAGAGAGAAACCCGCAATGTCAGTAAGGATACCGGGCGTAAGTAATACGACTCCTCCTGCGAGAACCAGCATGCCTTCAATTAGTTCGTCGGTCGGTGGTCTCCCTAGGCGAAGTTCTTCCTGCATTCTCGTCAGGATGGAGTAGCCTTGGCTTTTGGCTAATGCCGCGCCAAGGATACCCGTCAGAATCACTAGGCATATGGTGGTCGTTGCCCCTACGATCGAACCAAGCTTGAAAAGAAGGTAGAGTTCGAGCAGCGGAATAGTGATAAAGGCTAGCAGGAGGCGGGGAAACATGGAGGATTTAGCGTCGGTTCTTTTCAAATGTAACCTGTTCTCCGCGAAGGTGATTCTGGACCTTGCCCTGACTGTAGACAATCTTTCCTGAAACGATTGTGGTTGCTATGCTCGAACTGAATCGTTCGCCGTCGAAGGGTGACCATCCGCACTTGGATTGTAAGTCACTAGGGTCGACGATGGTTTCGGAATTTGTGTCGATCAAAACCAGATCAGCCCAATAACCTTCTCGTATGAAACCACGTTCGCGAATGCCGAAAAGCTTCGCGGGCGCATGGCAGGCTCTTTCGGTTATCGTCTCAAGAGAGAAAACCCCTTCCTTGTGAAGTTCGAGGAGAATCAAGAGCGAATGCTGCAGCAAGGGAAGCCCTGAGGGTGCCTTGAAGTAAGTCGCGTCTTTTTCCTCACGGGTGTGCGGGGCATGGTCGGTGGCGATTACGTCTATGCGTCCTTCCTTAACGGCTTGGCGTATTGCGCTCCTGTCTTCTTGAGTCTTTATGGCTGGGTTGCACTTTATGAGAGAGCCCAGTTCCGAGTAGTAGGAGTCGTCGAAGTGCAGGTGGTGTACACAGGCTTCAGCGGTTATCCGTTTTTCTTGGACCGGACCTGTCTCGAAAAGCTCGAGCTCATCGGCGGTCGTTATGTGGAGAACATGCAGACGGGCATCATGTCTCTTTGCCAATTCGACTGCCAGAGACGAGGATTGCAGGCAAGCTTCTCGTGAACGGATTTGAGGATGTGCGGAAAAACAGACTTCCTCGCCGTGTCTTTCACGGAAGGCTTTTTCGTTTCTCAATATCGTTGGGGTGTCTTCGCAGTGGGTAGCAATAGGGGTTGGGGAATGCCGGAAAATTTGCTCCAGCACTTTTTCATCGTCTACCAGCATATCCCCGGTGGACGAGCCCATGAAGACTTTTACTCCGGCAATCTCACTTGTGGGTGCTTGCTTGATTTCTTCCAGGTTTGCATTGGATCCACCAAGGTAGAAGGAGTAATTCACCGCTGAGTCCTTCGCGGCGATAGATAGTTTTTCCCTGAGCCGATCGATTGTGGTTGTGGGTGGATTTACGTTGGGCATCTCCATGTAGGTCGTGACCCCTCCCGCTGCGGCGGCTCTGGACTCTCGCTCGATTGTTCCCTTTTGGGTTAGGCCTGGTTCTCGAAAGTGGACTTGGTCGTCGATAAGTCCCGGCAAGAGGAAGAGACCTTCTGCATCGATGATCTCTTTCGCAGGTTGGGCGGATAAATCTTTCCCGATTTTGGAAATTCTTCCGAACTTGTCGACGAGGACGTCTTGTTCTTCAACACTGCTTTCGTTGACCAGCCTGGCGCCCAGTATCAGTATCTCGTCCATGCCTATCGATTCCAGGGCATGACCGATAGGATTTTTGCAAGCCCGCAAAAACCCGTGACTCCGGAGAAAACCAAACCTGCGCCGAAGAAAGCCGGGGCTAGGAGCCATCGCGTATCCTCGAGAAAATAGCATGCAGCAGTGCCTATTAGGATGAGTGTCCCGATGGTAATGCGTACCTGTCTGTCCAATGGTATGACTTCCCGGGCGTCTTTCTCAACTGGAAGCTTTTCGTGCACCCAGTTGTCGAGTCCTCCCGCGAGCAGGAAGACTGATTCGAATTGATCTGCCGAAAGCATTTTCGAAGCTTTTTCGGCTCTCACGCCAGATTGACATACGATGCAGATCGGCAACCCCTTTTCATCGTCCGTGGTCAATTCACTGATTTCTTCGCCAAAGGCATTCAACGGAATATTCAGAGATCTTGAAATTCTCTTGTTTCCGAATTCTCCTGGAGTCCGGACGTCAATTACCCGAATTTCTTCTTCTCTGATCTTTCTCTCAAGTTCATGGGCGGAAAGGATGGAAACATTGGTTTTCATTCTATTTCGTTTGGCCATTTCCCCGAACTTGATACTTGTAGGTGCAGAGTTCCTTCAGTCCCATCGGACCTCGAGCGTGAAGGCGATCCGTGGAAATGCCGATCTCTGCTCCAAGGCCGAACTCGAATCCGTCCGTGAACCTCGTGCTTGCATTCCAGTATGCGGTAGAGGTGTCAACGCTTGCGAGAAACCTTTCGGCGGTCTTCTCGTTTCTCGTGACGATGGCATCGCTATGGAAACTTCCATACCTGTTGACTGCGTCGATTGCTTCCTCTGCCGAACTCACCGTCTTGATTGAAAGGATCAAGTCCAGATATTCCGTATGGAAGTCTTCCTCGGTTGCTTCCTTGATTTTCAAATCTGGTCTAGCGGCATTGAGGATGGAACGAGAAAGATCGTCGCCTCTTAGCTCGCACTTTGCATCCGCAAGCTCATCTGCGACCTGAGGTAGGAATTCTTCGGCGATGTCCTTGTGCAGGATCAGGTTCTCGATTGCGTTGCACACACCTGGACGACCGCATTTTGCCGTAACTGCAATCTTCAGGGCGAGTTCTTGGTCCGCTTCCGCATCTACGTATAGGTTGCAAACGCCTTTGTAGTGTTTGATGACGGGGATTCGACTGTTCTCGGCAACAAATCTTATCAAGGCTTCTCCTCCTCGTGGAATTATGCAATGCACGAGTTCGTCGAGCTTCAGCAAGTAATTGAAGGCTTCTCTGTCGGTGGTGGGAATGAGAAGTACGGAATCCTCGGGCACGGAGGTTTCTGTCAACGCTTCTCGAATTATCTTTGCCAAGGCTGTGTTCGAGTGAAAGGCTTCCTTCCCGCCCCTCAAAATCGAGGCATTCCCCGACTTTAGGCAAAGGGCCGCGCAATCGATTGTGACGTTGGGTCTTGACTCGTAGATTATCCCGATGACCCCGATGGGGACGCTCACTTTCTTAATCTCAAGTCCATTTGGCCTAGTCGTTTGCTCGAGAACGTGTCCCACGGGATCATCCAGAGATGCGACTTGGCGTACGCCCTCGATCATGCCGAGAATCCTTTCGGGAGTCAGTCGCAATCTGTCGATAAGAGCCGCGGAAAGACCATTTTTCTCTCCTTCCTCCAAGTCCCTTGAATTTTTCTCAACAAGTAGATCAATTCGTTTTTCGAGCAGAAGCGCGATTCTCTCGAGTGCGTGGTTCTTTTCATCCGACGACAGTCCCGAAAGCGCAAGGGATGCTCCTCGGGCTCTTTCAGCAAGCTCTCGTACCTGTTTTTCCAACTCGATTGTCATATCCTTAAATAACTAAATCATACATTCATCCTCCTTTCAGGAAAAGAATGAATGTTGTACCGAGGCATCGAATCTTAATGGAGTGGACCAATCCAGAATTAATAAGGGTAGTTCAAAGGCTTTGACTCGATTTTGTTTTGGTCTCTTTTCTTGCCTTTATGCTCTCATTTGGGATGGGTTTGGTTTTTGCTTCAAAGATTACGGTCAGTCAGGAACTCCCGACCAGTCGATGCAGTTGGAACCTAGAGTTCGTGTCATGCCAAAAGAAAATGTTTTTCGGTTGATAAGGCGCTAATAAGCTTGATTGCTTTAGAGAAGTTTTCCTTATTACTTTCATGTGCGTAAGCCCCCGTACGGCACTGACAGTACTTTGTCTGCTCTTCCCTGTTTCAGCATTTCCTGCGACAGGGTTTTTGGATGTTCAGGCTTTGTCTCCGAGGATTGGGTCGGAGGAAACTTTGTTTTCACTCCTTTCCGACAAGGAGACAGGTGTTGGCTACGTCAGGAAGAAAATACCCTCCGAAGTTCTTGAACGCTTGCATGAAAATCCTTCTTTTTCAGACAAACCCCTGATCATCGGAGTTTGTTCCGGAGATTTTGATGGTGATGATCTTCCGGATCTCTTTTTTGCATATCCTTATGGGGGACATCGGCTTTTCAAAAACTTGGGAAAGTTCAAGTTCCGTGACGTTACTCACCATGTCGGCTTGAGTAAAATAGTTGCAGAGCACTGGGCTATCGGTTGCTGCTTTGTGGATCATGATGGCGACGGCGATTTGGACATATTTGTTGCCGGCGCAGGAGACGTAAACCTGATGCTCGAGAATAGGGCAGGGCGAAGCTTTGTGGATCGAGCAAAGAATCTGGGTCTCGCTCACAAGGGAGCAAATATCGAAATGGCCTTTGCCGACTACGATTTGGATGGTGACTTGGATGGTTACTTGGTCACGAATCGCGACACTCATCTGAAACCTCCTCCTGATGGTTTGAGAGTTCAAGCTACTATTAAAAATGGTGAAACAATAGTTGAGGAGAAATACAGGGAATTGTATGACGTCGTCTTTCATCCGACTGAACGCTTTCGGGTTGTGGAGGCTGGTGAGCACGATCACCTTTTCCGCAACGACGGAAGTCGTTTTATTGACGTGAGCGAAGCTGCAGGTCTTGTCGGCACCGACCAAGGCTTGTCCGCATCTTGGTTCGATTATGACGAGGACGGCTTCCCTGACCTGTATGTTGCAAACGACTTCTTCGGTCCCGATAGACTTTACCGAAACAAGGGTAACGGTAGCTTTGATGAGGTTGCCCGCAAAGTCTTGCCCTATGTTCCTTGGTTTTCGATGGGCACGGATGTAGCAGACATAAACAACGACGGACTTCTCGACCTCATGGGGTCCGATATGGCGGGGTCCACTCACTACAAGTCCAAGATCGGCATGGGTGATATGGACAAAAACTCGTGGTTTCTTACTTCTTCGCGACCTCCGCAATACATGCGCAACGCGCTCTATCTCAATGCCGGGTCAGGTCGTTTCCTAGAAGTTGCGCAGTTGGCCGGACTGGCAAATACAGACTGGACTTGGTCGGTTAAGTTCGCCGATCTGGATAACGATGGGCGAGTGGATTTGTTTGGCACCAACGGAATGACGAATGACCGCACGAATTCGGATCTAGTCTCAAAGGCTTCTTCGCTTTCAGATTCAGTGAAAGTGGCTGCCTTCTGGCAAAGCCAGTCGCCTAAGCGAGACCACAACTTTGCTTACAGAAACCTTGGAGACTTAAAGTTCTCCAGTGTTGCCTCGAAATGGGGGCTCGACTTCTTGGGAGTTAGCTATGGAGCTTCATTTGCCGATTTCGATGGCGATGGAGATCTTGATCTCGCAGTAGCTTCTCTCGAGGACTCGGTTCGTCTCTATAGAAACAACTCGATTTCCGGTCATTCGGTCATGATCAGACTCAAGGGTCTCAAAAAGAATTCTAGAGGGATAGGAGCCAAGGTTACGGTAGAGACCTCCGCCGGCATGCAAGTTCGCTACCTTAATGCATGCCAAGGTTACGCCTCTGCAAACGATCCCGTCATTCACTTTGGGCTCGGTTCGTCCGAACGCATCCGTCGACTTTCAGTTCGCTGGCCACTCGGGTTTGTTCAGACCTTTGAGGATTTGCCCGTCGACAAACTTTTAGTGATCACCGAACCCGAACCCAAAAAACCTTCTAAGATTCCCTTCACACGCAATGACTCATCTGTTCCTCTCTTCGCAGCAAACGATGCGCTTGATGCATTTCGCCATAAGGAAAACGACTTTGACGACTACAAGGTGCAACCTCTTTTGCCGCATCGCCTTTCGCGTCTAGGCCCGGGAATGGCCTGGGGTGATGCCGATGGAGATGGTGATGACGATCTCTTTCTCGGTTCCGCCTCCGGTGAACCATCCGTACTTGCTCTAAATACGGGTAAAGGAGGGTTCCTTCCAAAGAAACAAATCTATTTTGAAAACGAGCAACTACTCCCGTTTGAGGATATGGGAGCAGTCTTTCTTGATGCCGATTCGGATGGGGATCAAGACCTCTTCGTTTCCTCGGGCGGATTTGATCCTCGTCCCAAGGAACTCTACCTGCGTGATCGTCTTTTCTTAAACGATGGCAATGCAGGCTACAAACTCTCTCTTGGTGGTACGCCAAACCTGCGCGACAGTGCAGGACCTGTGGTTGCCTCCGACTTTGATCAAGACGGAGACCTGGATCTTTTCGTTGGAGGACGAGTGGTTCGAGCTCGTTACCCCATCACGCCGAACAGCCGGCTGCTACGAAACGAGAGCGGCGTCTTCTCCGACGTCACGGACTCTATCGCACCTGGTCTCCGCTCTAGCGGTATGGTCACCGGGGCCATTTGGAGTGACGTCGACGCCGACGGCTTGCCGGATCTCCTTCTTACACACGAGTGGGGTCCGGTTGCCGTATGGAAAAACACGGGAGGCAAATTGGTTAACTTCACCGATGAGTCCGGACTTTCCGGTCTCCTCGGTTGGTGGACAGGTATAGCCGCTGCAGATGTCGACGAAGACGGTGACTTGGACTTCGCTGTCGGGAACATGGGTCTTAACGTCAAGTACCATGCCACTAAGGAAAAACCTTATCTTGCATATTACGGAGACTTGGACGGTTCGGGTGTTCCCCGATTTGTGGAAGCCTGTCACGAAGATGGTGGGCTGTTTCCCGTACGCGGCAAAAGTTGCTCTACCCACGCCATTCCCTCGCTCGCCAAAAAATTCTCCACCTATCATGCTTTTGCCTCTGCCGCTCTTCGGGAAATTTATGCTCCCACACGACTTCAATCCGCCCAACGCCTTGCCATCAACGAGCTTGCCTCCGGCTTGCTTCTAAATGATGGCAAAGGTCGCTTCAGTTTTCGCGCCTTCCCGCGTATCGCTCAGACCTCCGCCGTCTTCGGGTTAACTTTTGGTGATTTCGATGCCGATGGTCATCAGGATCTTGCCCTTGCTCAAAACTTTTTCTCAACGCAACCGGAAACTGGTCGGATTGCCGGTGGTCTTGGTCTCATTCTGCGGGGAGGCGGAGACGGAACCTTCGAGCCTATGCGTCTCGACGAGAGCGGTTTCTTGTTGTCGGGCGACGCCAAGGCTCTTGGTCTCGTTGACTTGAATGGCGACGCCCGTCCCGACATCTTCGCCACCCGTAATTCTTTCACCCCAAAAACCTTTCTCAATCAGACCACTTCAGGCTCTCCTCTTCTCGTCCGACTCCGTGGTCCTCGAGGCAACCTGCGTGGCGTTGGGTCTCGCGTAACTCTTCGTCTGCGCAGCGGAAAAATCCTCTTGGGTGAAACTCATTCCGGTTCCAGTTACCTTACGGGAGCACCACCTGAACTCTTCTTCGGCATCCCCGACGGAGACGCCGTGAAGTCCATCCATCTTCGCTCTCCCACAGGCAAGACCGCGGTTCATGTTCCATCGGGTCCTGCTCCTATTCTTACTCTTAAGCTTCCTCGGTAGAACGAAATCCGAAAGCTCTCTCGGTCGAAGAATTCCTGTAAATTAATCTGACAATTCCAACTTAAGAAAGTCGGCGGCGTTTTGGTAGCATATACGTCGGGCCATGCCACCGACTAGTTCGTAGTCTGTTGGTGCCGAGCCTTCAGTCATCCAGTCTCCTAGCAGGTTGCAAAGGATGCGTCGGAAATATTCGTGGCGGGGGAAGGAGAGGAAGGAACGTGAGTCGGTGAGCATGCCCACGAAGTGCGAGAGGAGACCCACGTTGGCGAGGTCGCGAAGTTGTTGGTCCATGCCGTCACGCTGATCGAGGTGCCACCAACCTGAGCCGAACTGAAGCTTGCCGGGCAGGTCTCGCTGGAAATTGCCCAGCATTGTGGCCACGGAGAAGTTGTCGGTTGGGTTGTTGTTGTAGACGATGGTTTTGGGGAGTGCATCATCGCGGTCCAAGCGGTCAAGGAATTGCCCCATTTTCTCGGCTTGGCGCCAGTCGCCGATGGAGTCGCCTCCTGCATCCGGTCCCAAGGCTTGAGCGAGCCGAGAGGAATTGTTTCGCAGGGGGCCGAGGTGCACTTGCATCGTCCAATTCTTTTCGGCGTAGAGTCGTCCGAGGTGGAGCATGACATGAGCCCCGAATCGTTCCTTTTCTTCAGGATTGGCAGGTTTTCCTGCTAGGGCGCCATCGAGTATTGTTGCGGCTTCAGTGTCGCTCGGGAAATTGGCGAAAAAGTATGGAAAGCTGTGATCGGAGAGTCGCGAACCAAGTAGGTGAAAGTCGTCCACGCGTTTGGAGAGGGCTCCGAGGAAGTCGTCGAGTGAAGAGATGGCTATCTCCGAGGTTTTCTCCAAGGCTTTAGTCCAAACCCTGAAGTTCTCGGGCTCGTCCACGCTCCATGCTCTGTCGGGGCGGAACGTAGGGTAAACCTTGACGGGGAAATCCTTTTCCTTTTGGAGGGCTTCATGGTGGAGGAGCGGGACTGCCGGATCATCAGTGGTGCAAAGAGCTTTGACTTTGAATCGAAGTAGGAGCTCTCGCGAGGAGAAGTCAGGGTCCGCTAGACGTTCGTTCGCTCTTTCCCAAATGCTCTCGGCGGAGTCCGGGGAGAGTAGATCGTCTATGTCGAAACAGCGCTTCAGCTCTAGGTGCGTCCAGTGATAGAGCGGATTACCTAGGGCATGGGGTAGGGTGGCGGCCCAAGCGAGGTATTTTTGCTTAGGGTCTGCATCTCCTGTGACCAGATCTTCAGGAGTTCCATTTGCCCGCATGGCTCGCCATTTGTAGTGATCTCCCTCAAGCCAGATTTCAGCTAGGTTTGCGAATCTGCGGTCCGTGGCGATTTCGTTTGGTGGCAGATGATTGTGGAAATCGAGAATGGGTTCGTGTTCGGCGTATTCGTGGTAAAGCCGACGAGCGGCCTGAGTGGCCAGAAGGAAATCGTCGTGAATGAAGCTCATGGCCTGAGGAGGCGCGAAAATCAGTTTATTTTGAGCGAGGCTTCAGTTATCTTGCCTTTGAGGGGAAAGGAGGATTTGTAGTCACCAACGTATCCTCCTTGGTCGAAACCTACCTGCAAACCATCAATGGGCATGGAGATAAGAGTGCCCGTGGTCTTTACTGAAAGAACTTCCTTTTCGCTTGCCGTAAGAGTGAGATGTCCCTCGGCAGTAAGGTTTGCGGCAACTTCGGCAGTGGAGGAGATGGGTTCTTCGGTCCGATAGACGGAGAGGGTTCCGTTGCGACGGGTAGCGAAGGACAGTCGACTGTCCTTCAAGTAAAGGGTCCAACCGTGGGATGTGCCACCTTGTGCGGCTATCACGCCGTCTCCTTGAATTTCCAGCTTTGCAACGAAGGAAAAACCTTTCCTCGCTACCATAGGAGCTTGTGTCTGAGGAAGATCGTCTCCCTGCTTGAGTCGGAAGACTTTCTTCTTGTTGAAGTTCTGTGATTTCTTTCTTCCTCCCCAAGGCCAAGGTTTGGCTAGCGCCTTGACTGCCCAATCTTCCCATCGTTCTGCCATGGCTTTTGCACGGGCAGGTTGTGAGTCCGAAAGGTTATTGAGTTCTGTACGATCGTTTTCCATATCGTAAAGTTCCCATGGACCGTTGGATCCTTTTGCCACAAGCTTCCACTTGCCCTCACGAATGGCTCGGTTGCCTTCGTGTTCCCAGAAGATGGGTTTCTTTCTGCGCAAGTCCTTACCGTTGAGGGCGGGGACTAGAGAGACGCCCTGCATGGGAACTATTTGAGTATCTCCAACCTTGCTGGGGTACTTGGCCTTGGCCAAGTCCACGCAGGTGGCCATGAGGTCGATGAGATGAGTTGGTTGTTTCTCCAGTTTGCCCCGGCGTTCGGAGGCTATGCCTATTGGCCAGTGGGCTACTAGTGGGGAACTTATGCCGCCTTCGTGGACCCAGTGCTTGTATTCGCGGAAGGGAGTGTTGCTTGCGTTAGCCCAACCAAGTCCATAGCCATGATAGGTGTCTGGCCCACCTGTCATCACCTCGGTGCCTTGCTTGACGACCCGGCCGTCGCGGGTACGACGCGGTATCATGTCGAGCTGGAGGGCGTCCTTGGCCATTGGCTTCAACTTGTCGGGTTCCTTGTCGCGGTACTGGGTGCCGGAACGGCGTCCCATGCCCTCCGCACAGCCCCCATTGTCGGCGAGAAAGAGAACAAGGGTGTTGTCGAACTCCTTGCTTTCCTTGAGGGCGGCGATGATGGTGCCCACGCCTTGGTCGAGCCTGTCCACCATGGCTGCGTAAACCTCCATGTTGCGGAGGTCCCATTCCTTGTTTGGGGCGTCAGCCCACTTTGGAGCTTTGGAGTCGCGAGGAGTAATTTCCCAATCCTTGTCCACCAACCCCATCTTGACTTGACGTTTGTGACGGGCCTTACGCATGACGTCCCAACCCTTGTCGTACTTTCCTTTGTACTTGGCGATGTCTTCTGGAAGAGCATGCATCGGCCAGTGGGGTGCTGTGTGGGCAACGTACATGAAGAAAGGTTGTTCACCTTTGTGTTCTCGGACGTAGCGGGCGGCGTGATCGTTTATGGCGTCGGTGTAGTAGAACTCCTTGGGTTGGTATTCCTTGTCCGTCAAGGGAGAGATGAGGGTGTTTTCACGAGTGAGCGAATTAGGGTCGAAGAAGCTCCCGGCCCCGTGGATGGTGCCGTAGAAACGGTCGAAGCCGCGTTGGCGAGGCCAGTTGTGGGTGGGGGTTCCGGGTCGTACATGGGGGGTGACGTGCCACTTGCCCGACATGTAGGTGGTGTAGCCTGCTGTCTTCATGACCTCTGCGATGGTACGGACGTTCTTGCCGAGGTCACCCCGATAGCCGGGGAGTTTCTGGTCTCTCATCATCCATCCGATGCCCGCTTGGTGAGCATAAGTGCCTGTAAGTAGAGTTGCTCGTGTGGGACAGCACCTTCCTGTGTTATAGAACTGTGTGAATCGTACCCCGTCATCGGCCAGTCCGTCTAGGTTGGGTGTTTCGATTTCTCCACCATAGCAACCGATGTCGGACCAACCCATGTCGTCTGCCATGATGAGGATAATGTTCGGACGATCGTCGGCTAGACAAGAAATGGCCGTCGTTAAAAGTAAGTTAACTGGATTGATCCTTTGTTTCATTAGAAAAGAAAGGTAGCCTGGCTTATGCCGGAACTTGGGGAACTAACTTCGAAGGGGGTGATCTAGGGTGTCGTTATCCTTAAGCGCATGAAACGGCGAGCTCCCGCCGGTAGTGTGTTGTTAGTTACGTACACCACTCTCTCCATTTCGGCACCTAATTCTACGGATCTTTCGAGAGAGATGCCGTTTTTCGTCCATGTCCTTAAATCAAGGCTTTGCTCGACGTGGTAAATGAATTCTTCTCCAGTTGTGGCGAGTGGCGATTTGTACCGAACGAAGGAGATTCGTTGTTTCCCATCCTTTAGTCGGGGTCTGAAGGGTAGATTCATCCAGTCGTCTGGTCCTAGGGAATCCGAGCCTATGGCGCGCTCGAAGAGGTTGCTGAATCCATCTCCGTCTGAGTCCGAGTAGTCCTCGTCGAAAATTTTCTGAGCTTCAACGAAGTCTAGGCTAGGTTCTCTGGCAAGCAACCTTCTGACGAATCTTTCCCTTGTGCCATGATACCTGACGTCTCCCCGCCTGAAATGAAGCCATGCTTGTTTTAATGGAGAAACGACGCTGATTTGACCGTAAACAGGATCGGAGGGTATAAATTGATCGTTGCCAGGCACTTGAATCGTTAGGTTGACTGTTCCTGTTCCTTGTGGAATTAGCTGATTCCCATTTTCAACGCGAACGACATTGGGGTCAGAGCTGATGATCTGAAGGGGCAGACCGCCATTGGAATAAACTCCTTGCAGGAGGAAGGGTCTGTAATTCATAGGTGAGTCACGAAAACCTCCGAGTTCTCCTGCCGATGGAAATTTTATTTCCTGCCGTTGCTTTGCGGTTACTTGAAAAATTCTTTGAACAGGACTCGCAGGATTCACATAAGCGCTTCCACTTTGATGGGCGGTGATGCTCACTTCTCCGGAAACTCCTTCCAGAGTTAAAATGCCCGAGGGGTCGACTGAGGCAGGGCCGTAATCGACGACAAATGTAACGGGAAGTCGATACAATGGATGATGGACGGGAATCGAGGTAGCCGTTGCATTTAGCTCGAATGGGACGTCGTCCCGAACCTTTTCCGGGATTGAGTTGAAGCTGATCACTTGGTCGTCCTTGGTCACGGGAGCAATGACGTGAAGTTCACGACTGACTGGGTGGGCGGGGTCGTAGCGGTCATCACCTACTTGCATTGCGGTGATCGTTGATTTTCCTGCTCCCACAATAGTGACTGTCGCTCCGGAAACTAATGCTACGTTCGGGTTAGAAGAGACATAGGTAACGGTCAAGCCGGAGGCAGAAATTGCAGTGAGTGGGAATGACGGGTCACCAACTGCCTTGTCGACGATTTCTGGGAAGATGATCGTTTGCGGTCCACCGAAGGAGGGCGGCAAGAGCTTGAACGGATGTCCTGAAGCAAGCGAGTTGGTGATTCCCCACTTGTGTGCGAGGTAACCTTCGATCTTCTGTCGATTCACTGAATTGACCGCCTTGTCATAGACTAGGATTTCAGCTATTTCGCCAGAAAACCCATTGCCGAGTTTGTCGAATGACTGGACTTCTGAGTTTATGCCTCCGGCTCCAATCACTTCACCGTCAATCCAAAGCGATTGGCTTCCAGGCGTCACTCGAAGGGCGTTTACTGACCAAGTCGAACTAGTTACCTTCGAGACAATGCTGAGTCCGGCGCTTTCCCTATGCAAGCCAAAGTAACCATCCGGATCCGTGGTTCCAATGTCCCCTCCCAATATCTTTGTTGCACCTGGAATGTCCTGCCTGTGGACTAGGAAAATAACTCGGGAGGCGGGTACTTCATTTCCTATGTCGAAGGATTCGAGCGATTCGAATTGCACGACCGCCTTTTCGTTCAGGGAATTCGGTTTCCATAACGGCATTCGGGTGAAAGTCCCTTGTATTGGATTGTTTGTGTTGCCCGACTTATCGCCCCAGAGGCTTATTCGGTTGCCTGGCAAAAAGTCGGTTGCTTCGTCTCGGTACTGGTCGGCATTAATGTCGTTGCCGTCAAACCATAGTTTTAGTCCGGGAGCTGAATCCTTGAACAGGTTGCCGTAACCGATCTTGAAACTCTGGGTTACGGTAGAGGCCATTTCGTAGCGAGCATCGCCTAGCTGGATTGCTGAAATGGTTACCTCGCCCGGTCCGTGGACACTGACAATGTTTCCGCTTACGGTTGCCTTTGCAGGGTCGGAAGTGGAAAAGGAAACGGGAAGGCCAGATGATGAGTTTGCTTCGATCGCAAACGGGAAGTCGCCCACGGAGTGATCGATGATTGACGCGAAGCTAATGGACTGCGGGACCTTGTAGACGGTCAAGTAATTGTCTGTCGGAAGAGCCGCGGCATAGGAATCGTTTCCAGACTGACGAGCCGTGATTTTCGTGGTGCCCGATCCGATTATTTCAATTTTGTCAAAGTCACCTCCACGATTTCCGAAGATCGAATTTATTTGATCGGTACTCAGAGCTACATCGTAAAGGCGGAAGTCGTCCACTCGCGTTTTGGCGGGGTTTGCGCTGTCTCCTGCAATCAGATCGGAGTGGCGGGCGGACAAACTGGAGGAGCCTAGTGTTACGCCACTTGCCTCGGAAGTTTTGTTCCCGTCGACGAATATGGACAAGGTGGCGTTGGACTCGTTGTACCTAAGGGCAAGATGCGACCACTTGTCGTTGGCGAGAAGGGCAGGGGTTGTCAAGGCGACGGTATCGGATGATCCGTCCTTGTAGAAGGTTGCTTTGATTGCGCCGTCAAGGGTGTCTTGCTCGATCCGGAAAATCTTCATGCTTGGAATGTTGTCCTTGGATAGGATGACGGCACCGTCTTGAGCAATGTCCTTGGGGTATACCCATATGCTGGCGGTAAAGTTTCCTGTGATGGGAACTCCACCCATATGGACGTAGCCACCCGGGGAACCTAGCTTGATCGAGTTTCCGAACAATCCTTGAACCCAAGACTTGCCGGTTCCCGTTCCTTGCAACCCTACGAGTGTCCCGTCAAACCTTTCCATTTCATCTTTGGCCGAGTTGTAGAGGTTCTCGTCGAACTTCCAGTATGCAGTCATGTTTTCTTGTGACGTAACCCTTAGGCGGGCTATGCCAAGGTCTTGAATCTCGTAGCTAAGGGGCAGGTCGGTTAGGTTCCCATCCTCATCCAGAGAACGTCCGAGCAAGGAGAAGTGTGATGCATTTGCGGGAACCTTGGACAGGTTTTGGTCAAAGACGATTTCCTGAGATTTTTTGTCGCTTACGGTGAGGACGCCCTCCAAGTAAGTGAAGAAGTAGTTTGTGGCTGTGGCTGCGGCAGGAGTGATGGGATATTCGCTTGCGGGGCTGCCGACGTTTGCCAGGGTCGTGACGCTAACTGGATTGGTTAAAACGGTTTCGTTCTCATCCTTCACGAAGCCTGTTATCGAATAGGTTAAGGTTGGATTGTTTACGTTGGTTTTTCGAAATTGATTGTGTGCCTTGACGACAAGTTGAGCCTTTCCGACTTGTATCTGCTTCAATATGGGTTCGGCCGGGAACCAGTTTTGGTCACCGGGTTGAGAGACTTTTATGCCGACCATTCCGGGCCCCTTGAACGAGAGTTTGCTGCCGTTCAGATCTACTGCGTCCACACCTGTAACGACTTGGAAGTTGACTGGAAGCCCAGAGGTTGCACTTGCGTTCAGTTCGACGGGTTCGGCTCCATAACGAAGACCCGCGAGATTCTGCTCGAATAGAATACTTTGCCTCCCGCGAAGAACCTGTATTGGGAGGGTGTCGGTATCTTCGCCTGATGCGTTGGATACCTTTACTTCGACGTTGAAAGTTCCCGTGGCGTTGGCTTCTCCCGAGATTATGCCTGACGCGACGTCCACGTTCAATCCCGAGGGTAGACCTGTTGCATTGTATTCGGTGGGACCTTTTGTGGCGATTATCTGGTAGCTGTAGGGAGTTCCGAAACGAGCGACAAGAGCGGAGTCTCGCAATTCGTAGACATCGTAGAGCTCTTGAGGTGTCAGAGAGCGGTTGAAGATGCGGAAATCGTCGAAATCCCCCTTCGTCATTCTGCTCAAAGGCTTGCCGCCGACATAGAGAAAGGTATTGACTCCTGCCCAAGTAAGACTGCCCGAGGCAGACACGGATGAGGCTTCTACTCCGTTGACGTGCAGGGTGACCTTAGTGCCATTGAACATCAACGCATAGTGGACCCATTCGTCCATAGCCAAGGCGATGTATTCGGTGTTGAACCAAGATCCATCCAAGTGAACCCTCGCTCTCAGGAACCCGTTGTCGGTCTCCACCCTGAATTGCTCGCTGTGCACGAGGTCCGCCTCCAAGTCGTTGGTTTTGGCCCAGAAGGTCAAGGCAAAGGGACCCGAGAGATTGAAATGGGTCTCGGAGTCTATCCAAGCATTGTCGTCGACACCGTCGAAGGACAAGCCTAGTCCGCCTCTTCCCGCGATGCGAGAAGCGATCGGGTCAGCGAAATTCTGCATGGTTCCGGTCTTTCCGTTCCCTGATGCATCAGTAAGTTGGATTCCTGCGTCCTCGTCGAAAGTCCAGTGAACCAAGGGCATTACCGGAAGCTGAACCTTGGGACGGTTGTCGAAGGAAGGTGGACCGTCCATGTAAGGATGCCCGCCGAAGTCGCCGTCTCCGTTTCCATAGAGCTGAGTGACCTCCGCTTCCGCCAAGGATCTTGAGTAGATTCGAAACTCATCCAGTTTGTCAGCGAAGCGTTCATTTCCAGCGAGGAAGTTGCCGACGGCATCCACAGGTGTACCTGCAATGATACTGCTTTCACCGACTTTTGCCCCGTCGACATAGAAGATTGTCTTGTCCGTGCTTCCAATTGCCACCAAGTGGTGCCAACCATTCAACAGATTATTGCCCATGAAGCCGGATCCCTTGAAGTTCCCGTTCCCAAACTTATAGACACCGAGTTCGCGGTTGCCGGCTGAATCGAACACAACGTGTCTATCGTCCGTTGCTGCGGACGCCAAGGAATGACGGAAGTGAACGCCGGTGTTGTTTAAGGGGGTCGTAAACCATGAGGAAATGGTCCAGTTCGATCCCATCGGCACTTGGTTCGCGCCAAGGGCAATGTGGGAGGAGCCACTCGTGAAGCGAATGCCAGAACCGAATTTTCCCGAAACCTGAAGGTCGGCATCAGCTATGTCGTTCAATGTGCCTGTCCTAAGCTTGGGTGAGGTGTCATATACTTCGGATCCATCAATTTCTTCGAAGGGGAAATAGAGTTCCAAGTCTTGCTTCACTTTGTAAGTACTTCCGACCAAATCGTTGACCACGCCCCATTTGTGAGCCAAGTAGCCTTCGACCATGTGGGCTTCGACTTCCGGCAGGTATCGATCGAAAATCAGGATTTCGCCAATGTCGCCAATGAATTGACCGTAGCCTGTGGCGGGATTGTTTCCAATGGTAACGCGATCAATGGCAGCGTCTTCATTCTTGAAGCTAACTAGTCTATTACCGGGCCTTACTTCGAGAACCCAACTGTCAGAGCCGTCGTAAGTTCCGGTTGCGACTCCGCTGCCTGTTGCGACTGCAAAGGCATGTACGCCTCCTTTTGCGTTCCTGAGCGTGCCGACGTTGAACGATTGCCCTGATGCGAAGCGAACGCCACTTAGGTCACCGAATGCCTTAGGCGCGTAGCTTGGTCGGGCGGAGCCGACGTTCTGAATGGCGTTTTGCTCGCTCTTCGACTTGTCGATCCAAGTGGCCACGGTTTGACCGTCGACAAAATTGTCGGGCTGGTTGTCTCCGTTCAGGTCGGAAGCGTCCAACCAAAGCACGAGGCCGTCGAGAGTGTACTTTGTAAGTCTCGAGTCGCTCGCCGTGAAGAACTTGGTGGCCGGTGACCAAACTGCCCCACCGACGTTCTCGGCATGGGCGCGGAAGAAATACCTTTTGTCTCTCTCGAGATTCGTGACAGGGAAGGACACAGGCCCGAGACCTACGGGCTGCCCGCCATTGATGTTTATGACATGGTCCCAGTTTGCGGAGTTGTTTGCATCCACTACGGTCGATGCGTCTCCTGCGTCCTCGTCGCCCCAGAATATCTTTACCACCGGCGAGTCGCCTCCCTCGTTCTTGACTTCATGTACGCGAGTCAACCCGATGAATGGTGTTGCCGCCTTGTAGGGATGCCCGGCCAGCAGCACTTCATCCGCCAAATTCCACTGGTGGGCCATGTGAGCTTCGACCAAGTGCCGATCGTCGTCGCTAAGAATTTTCTCGTAAATGATTACCTCGGCGATCTCTGCCTTCGAAACTTCACTGCCTCCTCCATATCCCCCGAATTGAAGCTGGCCGGGAGCAAAGTTGTCGTTGTGCGAAGCAGTCGAACCATTGGTTATTTGTTGGCCGTCGAGCCACATCCATGCCCGTGGGTTGCTCTTCTTTTCCATGACTCCGACCTGCAGGTGCCATTTGGTGTCGGGGTTCTGACCATAGCTGACCCAACCATTGGCATACCATCTGCCGATTCGATTTCCATGAAAGCCGAAGAGCCAATTTGTGTTTCGGGAGGTGATTAGGCGCTCGTTGTCGCCTCCCGTATAACGAGCGACGGCGAAAATGGTGTAACCCGTATTGGTGAGGAAGTTGAAATTCGTTCCTCCCCAGATCATGTCGTTGCCATCAAAGTTTATTACCGGTTTCTCGTTGAGGCCAAAGGCGGAGTAGGTGGGGTCTCCCATCGTGGATTTCATATCCCTTCCAAAGCCGGAACCGTCCTTCCACGAGGTGATGGGCTGTCCGTTCTGATAAACCGAGCCCAGATCATCCGAACCGTCTCCATCCATGTCTGCGGCGGAATACCATCCGACCATTCCCGGAGCAGTAGCTATTCCGAAGGTCAGGTCTTGCATTTCATCAATGACGGTTACTACTCCACCGATCGATGCGACGTTTGCATTGAGGACTGCCTTGTCGGGGAAAACCTCGGTAGCGGGAGTCGTGAAAATTTCAGGTGGTTCGATCGCCCGCAGCGAGACCATGCCTGGATTGAGCATGTCTCCATTGTAGACTTGGGTCACCTCCTCCGAGGTCAAGCCTCGGTCATAGATTCGAAATTCGTCCAGTTGGCCCTTGAAGTATCCTAACCCCGAGTAGACCGCAGTTCCGTTGATTCTACCTAGAGCAGGAGGGTCGTCATGAGTAGCGACTGTCGAGGTCGGTAGGAGTTGTGGATCACCGATTGCCTCACCGTCGACGTAAAGCTTGAAAGTTCTGGGCGAATCCCCATAGGTCACGGCGACATGGTGCCATTTATTGTCCTTCAAGTCTGTGAAGTAGCTTTGCTCGAGCTGATTCCCACCCGACAGGATTTTGGCGGAGAGAATGCCGTCTTCCAGTTTGACTCCTAAGCCAGCGCTGTCGCTGCCCTCGTCGTAAATCATTTGAGAAAGGGAAGCTGCCAAGGGAGTGGAACTTACGTCGTCGTTGTAAACCTTGGCAATTTCGGAAGCATCCAAGGCCGCCTTGTAGAAGCGAAGGTCGTCTATAGCTCCATTGAAGAAGGGTGTGAATTTCTTCTTGGATCCTCCGATTCGCCACTTGGCGCTCTTGGGCAGTTCTATCGGTTTGGCACCGAATGGAATGTCTTTGGATGCGCTTAGGTTCCCGTCCAAGTATAGGTGGATTTTCTCTTCGGTTGTATCGAGGACTGCGGAAACGTGATGCCATTTGCCGTTTTCAATGGTGACGTTGGTATCGGTTGTAACCTCGCCGATAGTGGTTTCGTGCCTGAATTTCAACTGGTTGCCGGGAGCTAGATACAGACCTATCTCTTCCAAGCTGATTATCTGTTTGGTGGCGGGAATTCCGAATTGAGAGTGATCCGCGGGCTTGATGACAGTTAATCCAAGCGGACCCACGCTGCCCGCGGGTGCCTGAAAGCGAACGTCGAGCCTCGAGCCTCCACCCCATTCGGCATGGAGGGCCGCAAAGCGATAATTTCCAGGGGCCAAGCTGACCGTCTTGGTGGCGTTTTGCCTCGGTCCGACCAGAAACTCGTCGCCGAGGTCACCGTTTCTTTCGAAGACGTCGTCTTGATCCAAGTCCAGCCAAATACCTGCGCCGTCGTCGCGATTCTCGATCCTGAAGGCATAATCACCACCAACGTCAGCCTTGAAGTAGCCGATGAATAGGCTCATGTAGTTGTCGTTCTGGTTGATCCCGAGTCCGGCGTTTCGAAAGTCGTTGTCGTTGTCGAAGTCTAGGCCTCTGTCTCCGGGACCCGTGGTGAAGTCCGACCACCCGGCAGGGATTCGAACCAGTAGATTCTCAATATCGCTTATCAAAGCATCGGATTGGCCTCCGAGGAAACCGGCTCCTGTGAGTTTGTTCCATTCAATGCCATCGGTGCTGTAGGGAATGGTCGAGCCGTCATGGCGAATCCATGTAGAGATCGTGAAGTCTCCTTTGTGCAAGGTTGCCAGAACATCAGAGCCCGCTACGTCGAGGGAGTCGTCTTGGCCATCTAGAGAGACGGCGTTTCCACCAGCGAGATGACCTGCGTCGAAGAATGCTCCATTTTGAAGGGTAAGGTCATTCTTCAGCGGACCAGCATCGCTTGCGATGTCTCCGCTTGATTCGTCAAGCGTCCAATAGCCCACGAGGTCCTCATACCTTGTGACCGCAGGCCCTACGAAGTATTTGGAAGGGATCTTCATCCTGAAGCTGACGCTTCTTCCCTCGAATGCTTCCTTAAGGAAGAACGCATCTTCATCCAGGCTGACCCAGTCATCGGTTCCTTCGAAGTTCAGGGCTTTCCCAACGAAGCCGTCCCCACGGGAGTTGTTGCTCTCGAAATTGAACAAGTCGACGTCACGATTGTTTCGGGTCGAGTCCGCGGCAAGGGCACCGGTTTCCTCGTCGAAACGCCAGTATGCCGCAAGGTTTGCCCGTACGGTGGGATCTCCACTGGACCAATCGTGTCCGTCCGAACCCGCATCCGCATAGGCTCGGAAGTAGTATACCTTGCCCGGCGTCATGCCGGATATGGTGGCGTTGAATTCACCAAAGTTTAGGGCGTTCCCACCCGAAACGTCGACGACGTTATCCCATTTGGCTGGATTGCTCGAGTCGACCTCGGTGTTCGATCCGGCATCCTCGTCGCCCCAATAGATCTTAACGGTCGGCTTGCTTGTATCGTAGGAAACAATTTCACCCGTCACGGTGGCGGTGCCTCCGGAGGTGGGTTCAACCTTAAGAACCTCCACGACTGGGGGAGCAGGTTGGTCGGATGTTTTGAAGCGCATGGTGCCATTGAGGAAGAGTCCTGCGATGTCGTTGGAGGACAATTCGGCGGCGTAAATCCTGGCCTCGTCCACGAGACCTTGGAAGTAATCATTGGAGTAGGAGCTTTTGCCGATGGTTAGGTCATGATCGGATCCCGTAGCGATCGCTCTTGCGATGAAGGAACCGATGGAATCTATGGAGCCATCGACGTAAATGACCGCATCGGTCACGTCCGCTCCAATCTCTGGGAATACGACGGCGAGATGATGCCAGTGCCCATCATCCAAAGGAGTGCTTGCCTGAATGTGACCCGCCCCGACGTCAAGTCTGGCCGCGCCGCTATTGAGGGAAATAGTCCATTGGCTACCGTTTCCGTTTGCACCCCAAGAAATTATATCTCCGTTGGTCTTTGTGGTGTTTAGCCAGATAGCTATGGTTCTGCCTGTCTTGCCACCTAGTCCCTTGTAGCCATTCACGGTTACGTGTTCTCCTGCGCCGCCAAGTCTAAGAGCTTTTCCGACACGACCAAATACTCGATCTCCGGATCCTATGCCAACGAGCTTGCCCGACCTCCCGCCGATGGAGTCGTTTGCAACGCTGCCTGCGGATTCGTCGAACTTCCACCATGCTGTGAGCCCGGATTCTCTCGGTACGCTCCAGACTACGGGGGTAACGGAGTTGCCTGCCACCGCCCGGTAGAAATAAGTCTTGTTCAAGTCCAGTCCCGTGATGAAGGAGCTGACGGTGCCGTCTCCAAAGGTGCCGTTCAAGTCAAGCCTGTGATCCCAGTTCAAGTCATTGGATGCATTGACTTCGAGGTTT
The DNA here is from genome assembly GCA_964576585.1 of uncultured Puniceicoccaceae bacterium. Classification (GTDB taxonomy): domain Bacteria; phylum Verrucomicrobiota; class Verrucomicrobiia; order Opitutales; family Seribacteraceae. The sequence continues at coordinate 33,209 of CAZNWO010000003.1, forward strand.
TCCCCGCCGTCGTTATCGCCCCAGAAAAAGGATAGGGTAGGGGGTTGACCTCCGTCGTTGATGACTCGGGCAGCCAACCTAGCTGAGGATGACGCGATTTCGGCCGGTGCAATGGTCGAGACTTGTGGGGCAGCCGGATCGACGATGATGGTGACGGGCTTTACACCGAGTCCCGCTAGGTTAGTTGCGGTCATGTTCACGTCGAAGGATCCCACTTGCAGGGGTTTGCCGATAATTTCTCCGGAGAAGGTGTCTATGCTTAGGCCGGGAGGTAGGTTGGTTGCCCCATAGGACGTGGGGTTGTTGTCTGCTGAGATGCGGTGTTGGAGGTGGACGGTTTCTTCCGTCAAGTCTTTGCCAAGGAGGATTTCTCCGATCTCTCCTGCATCAAGAGCTGCGTCGTAAACCCGGAAGTCATCCAGCCATCCCTTGAAGTATCCGTTGTTATTTGGTCTCCAGCGTCCGAATTGCAAGGCTTGGCTAGTACCGGTATTGATTTGAGATCTGGCCCAGTTTGCTTTCCTGACACCATCAAGATAAACCTCGACGTTGGTTCCCGTGTATATGTGGGCAATATGTGAAACTCGATTCCGTAGGTCTACGTTGTGGTTTACGCCCGGATCCCAACACCAGTGCTGACTAATGAAACGTTTGTAGTTGTTGTCCCGAATGTTTCGGATCGCCCAATACATGTTGGTTCCATTTGGGCAGGAAAAATCGCCCATCCCGTAGAAGCCCGCCTGGCTTCTGGGACTGTCTCCATCCAGATATGCCCAGAATGAAATAGTGCGTGGTTTGTTGGCGTCGATGCCCAATGCATCCGCTTTGGCGGTGGTCACGACGTATCCGTTTGTTCCATTGAAATTAATAGCGGATCCAAATCTACCCGCCACCCACGTTGCCCCTCCCGACAAAGAGCCGTCGAAACGGCCAAGTGCATCCTTGGCGACAGTACCGAATCCTTCGTCCATCGGCCAATAGCCTACTAGATTTTTTGGTCGCGTCTTTACCCTTTTTCTTAATTCGGTGGTGCCACCGCTCCTGTAGGCCAAATAGAGCTTGTCTGGACCCGAAACAACGGGTGGGCGAATTTCCGTGACGGTTCCGGTCCCGGCCGTGATTACTCCTCTTTGGATCGTCTCCGAGGCGGCTAGGGCAACACGTCCGCCACCTGCCCCTCGGTTTCCTCCCAAGACTTGAATTAGGCCATTGTTGTAAATGTTCTTTCCGACCAAGCGAATGGCTCCCCCGGAACCACCGCCCCCGTGATTCCACTGATAGCCGTTAGTGCGACCATCTCCACCGTTGGCGCTTATCAGAACGCCGGGTCCAATCGTCAGGTCTCCCCCTGCTTTCAGTTCGATTGCGCCTCCACCTGCTCCTGAACCTTGGAAGTAACTGCCGCTGGATCCACTGCTTCCCGGAAGAAGTTGCGTCAGTTGATCGTCCCCGTAAGTATATGATGCTCCGGAGCCCCACCAGCCTGCAGTTAAGGGACCTCCCGGGCCGAAACCTTTTTGTCTTTCCGAACTGCGTCCTCGCCATGGATTAAGGATGGGGCGACCTCCGTATCCGTTGAGTTCCGAGGCGTCTCCACCGTCGAGTCGCAAGTCGACGCCAACGTAAACTTCTCCCGTGCCCGCAGTCTGCAGGGAGAGAGCCCTTTCTCCTCGAAGAACTACTTTGGTCGAACCCGAGAGTCGAAGTTGCCCGAAGGTGAAGGTGCAAACGCCGTAGCTCCATTCCGTGCCATCGGAAGCAACGTAAACTTTCTCGGCGAGAATGCCTTGGCCATGAGGACCTCCTTCTACTGAGAAATAACCTGTAGAGGTGTCGATGGTGACGGTTCCCGAATCTACCACTAGGTTTGAATTAAGGTAGTTACCCCCGACAAAAACAGCTCCTTCGTTGCTAAGCCATTCTCCGCTTACGTCCACTTCTCCAACCTTGACTTCTCCAGGTGCTAGGAAGGCGACCCTGCCGCCGGAAGATCCGCGATCTTGGAATGTACCGTTGATTTTTACTCCCGAGCCTGCCTTGGCCTCGATGATCCCATGGTTGTAGATGCGTGCTCCTTCAAGACGAATAGCCCCCCCCGTGCCTGCCGCAGAATTACCAACCCCGTCTCCTCCATTTGCCGATACCTTGACGTTTGGTCGGATTACCACTTCTCCCGAAGCCTTGAGCCATATTGCACCTGCTCCTGCACCCGAACCCTCGTTCGCGGATGGGCCGCCGGAACTACCTCCTAGTAATCCGGAGAGAGGAGCGTCTCCATAAGGCTTGGAGTCACCAGACCCATGTCCTCCGTAGGCTGCCCCGTGGCCTGAGGCGGAAGCCTGGGTCGCGGCGCCCGGACCACGTCCTGCGCCGGAACCTGCATCGTCGCCGTCGAAGCCTCCGAGCCTGGCAATGCCTCCCCTGTCGTTTGTTGCGTCGCTTCCATCGGCCTGAAGATTTGCTCCGACCGTCAGGTTTCCTGCCGTAGCCTCGAGCACAAGGGCATTTCTTCCGTTTAAGGTGACCACGACGCCACCGCCTATTTCAATTCTGGTAAAGGAGAATCGACAGGTTGAGTAGGCCCAGCCCACACCGTCTTCTCCGACGTGCGTCTTGTCTTCGATTACGCCGTAGGCCACATCGCCGTCGGAGTGAGTCAGGACGCCAAGCTCGGTATCGATCGAAATTGAGCCCGTATGGAACACTAGATCCTCCAAGTTCGAAGGTCTGGTGAATCTTGCTCCACCCTTGGTGCCGGGAGGAGTGCCCGTACCAGCCGCGACTTTGACGTTGCCCTGGCCCAAATTCTCGAAGAACTCGGTTCCTTCAAGGTATATGCGGCCACCTGCACCGCCTCCGAATCCGCCCGTCACGTCGATCATGCCTTTTTCGGTGAGCTGGAAGTTTTTGCCCTTTAGGTATATTGATCCCCCTGAACCACCTCCCGAGCTACCGCCGGGATCGTTCGATCCTGCTCCTCCCCGAGACAGGATGGCGGCATCTACTTGCAAGGTGCCGCTGGCTACAACCTTCAATGCGCCGCCGCCGCCGCCGCCGGTTTTTCCTGCAATGCCACCGCCACCGGATCCGCCCAATAGGTCAACAAGAGTGCCTTTGCCGTAAGGTTGTCCGGAAGTTGCGGATGCACTGCCTCCGGTGCCTCCATAGCCGCCACCGCCGGCAACGCCGAATCCTGTTCCGCCACCTCCGCCGGGACCTAGTCCTCTGCCGGACAGCATTCCTCCTCCGAATCCTCCGGCGATGGAGCTTCCTCGCTCGCTCGCTCCTCCGTTTCCTCCGGAGAGGTCGATGGGTGCGGCAAGATAGGCGTCGCCATCTTCGGCTATGATCTCAAGAGCGGCATTGCCCCTGACTTCTACGGTTAGGTCTCCCATCAGCTTGACTTCGTCGAAAGTGAAGCTGCATACCTCGTAGACGTAAGTGTTGCCGAGCGAGTCCGTGTATTCACCAAATGAGATTTCTCCCGTCCTTGAGTCCCCGCCATCGTGTTTCCATGTTCCCTTGTCGGTGTTGATCACGAGGGTGCCCGAGTCGTAGCGAACCTTGTTCCGGGCAACGAAGCTTTTCGTATCGTCCGCCCAATCCTGTCCTCCGTCGTTTGATCCAAATGCCCTGTAGTAATAGGTTTGCCCCTTTGCCAAGCCTTCGACGTCGATGGAGAAGTCTCCCTTTTCCCTTACCCAGAACTCTACTTCGCCCCAAATGTGGCCCCAGCCTTGAAAGATAGGTTCCAGACGAACAGCCCGAACCATGCTGCCATCCATGGGTATGTCCATCCACGAGCCTTTGTTCTGGGGACCTACTTTTCCGGGAAGGGTGTCGACCTTGGTGAAGATGAGGTCTTCGTCTGCGGTGTGGACGGTAACTTCCTTAAGTTCGTCTCCCCGGTCGCGAGGCATGAAGTAAATACGAATTTTTTCGAGCTCTCGCTCCTTACCCAAGTTGAAGGTTAGAACGGTGTCTTCCTTGTACCATGCCGTCCAAGTCGAGCGCCATCCATCGGCGGGCAACTGTCCGTCTAGCAGGCGTTGGGCGGGATAGGAGTTTCCGTCTTGATTGGGTGGGGGGTCGGCAAGCAAGTTTATGCCATCCGTCATCTTGACGAGGCCTACGCCGGCTTCTCCCAAGTCCACTTCGTTGTCCCAGTTGGAGGGGTTGTCGCCACCGTCGTTGGCACCCCAATAGAGCTTTACGTTTGCGGCTCGCTTGACGTGCAGGGGGATTTCGGACTTGAAGGGATGGGCTCCAGGCAACCTGTTCTGGACACCCCACTTGTGAGCGAGATAGGCCTCGATATTCATCATGTCCTCGTCCGTAAGAGAAGAGGAGTATATCAACAATTCGGCCAAGTCGCCGTTCCATGTGCGATTGGCTAAGTTCCTGTCGTTAGAGAAGTTGTTGGCTTCAACTGGTCCTTTCGAGCGAATCGCAACTACATTGAGGGAACCAGTCGAGAAATCGGTCATCAATCCATCGCGGACATTACCGTTCACTCGAAGGGAACCATTATAGAGGTCCGGGTGAGAATTGGCGATGGACCATACGCGTCCGTTGGCGGAGTGGAAATGATAGGAGACTGAATCACCCAGCAGCGGGACGTTCGGGTTGTCCACGGCCCTGAACAAGGCCAGAAAAACGGTGTGGGCATCGGAGATTCGAGGGAAGGAAACAAAGTCGTCCACGCCGTCGAACCTTATTGCCGCCCTCCCGTTGTAAGCGCCTGCCTTGTATTTGGGTTGTTTTGAAGCGGTTACTTGAGTGGCGTTGTTTTCTTGGCCCGACTTGTCGGTCCAGTTGTCAATGGAGCTGTCGTTTGCAATGGCATCCTCCTGTCCGTCGCCATTTACGTCCGTGGCGTCTAGCCAGAGTTTAAGTCCTGGAAAGGCCAGAGGTGTGAAGGGGCCAAGAACAATGCCGGACCCATGGTCTGCAAGCCGTCCTTTTAGGGTTGCCGAATCATTGGTCACATTGCTGGGGTCCCTGTTGACCAAGGTCGGCACACTGCTTTTGGGGGAAGTGAAGACATGGGTGGAACCCGTAACGAAGGAATCTCCGAAGGTCGGCTTTTGGGAAGCCCATGGATGATCTCCCGGAAGGGGAGTTCCCCATTTGTTGGCAAGGTACCCTTCTATCTTTAGACGATCTTGATCGCTGAGCATACCATGAAACATTAGGAATTCCGCGACCTGAGATTTGGAGGATTCGTGAGTGGCGTGAGACATTGCACCAAAGGAAAGCCTTTGGGGCATGAACCAGTCGTTGTGGGAGGCGGTCTTGGATCCCCCTACGTATCCTCCCTCCACGGCATCAACCCAGACTGTGACCGCAGGGTCGGATGCTTGGCTGCGTCCTTGGTGCCTAGCTGCGAAAAGGTGGAAGTTAAGGTCTGGGTTTTTGCCTTGGTCTACCCATCCATCGAAATAGAACCTGCCCATCCTGTTTCCATGGTGTCCGAACAGCCAGTTTCCTCCGTTTGAGGTAATGACTCGCTCGTTGTCGCCTCCCGTGTAGCGCGAAACGCCAAAGGCAGTGTAGCCGAGACTCCTCCAGTCGACGGCGTTGTTTGCCCTGAAGTTGTATTGGGTCCAAATGCGATCATTGCCATCAAAATCAACTACCTGAAGTCCGTTAAAGCCATCGAGCTTGATGGATGGGTCGCCATTGAAGTTTGGCATGTCTCTGCTGTAGGAGGACTTGTCAAGCCAGCCGTTCACAATGCTTCCCTCTGCCAAGCCGTCCGGGTTGTCGTCGGCGTTGATGTCCGTAGCGTCGAGCCAGATACCTACTCCCAAAGGCATGTCCTCAAGCTTGGGTTCGGTTCTTATGAAGGAACTAAGTCCAGTCCAGACTTCTCCGGCGGAGTTGCGGGCCATGAGCCGAAGGTTGTAACTCATCCCCGGAGTCAAGTCTCCGAAGGTGCCGGTAAAGATTCCCAATCCTCTCTTGCCTTCTTCCAAGCGACTGCTCCATGCGTACAAGTTTTTCCCTTTGTCGACGGGGTCGGCCACCAAGTAAACTTCCGGGTCTTCTCCGCCGGGGCTAATGATCTCGTATTTGACTGCGGTATTGGTCGACGATACCGCAGTTATGTTCCTGATGGCGATTTGCGGGGCCACGGCCTTGATCGTAAACTTGTGCTTTTCCGACGGGCTTTGCCCGGACGCAAAGAGTGCGGTGATGCTCGTCTCGAAAATTCCTGCTTGGGATGGTGTTCCCGAAATGACGCCGCTCAATGGATTGAGTATCAATCCTCCTGGAAGTCCCATTGCGGTAAATGCTAGAGGTGGGTTGGTTGCGTTTACATCGTAGGCGAAAGGTACGTCGGCGTCCAAGGTGAATTCCAGTTCCGTGGTGATCATGTTTGGACCAATTACCCCTCCATACTCGGGGAAGGACTGGGAGGGCTTCTGGTTGTCGAATTCCGCTCTCGACCAATCTGCGGAACGGGCGACTCCGGCGAGGCGAATTTCGTCCAAGGCGGACTCGACCATTCCTTGCCCGATGATCCAATCGCTCGGAGTGGTTGCAGCCTCCTTCGAGTCTGGGGTAAAGGAGTTTTGAGAGGTGAGGTTGCCGTCCAGGTAGATTTTGGCTAGCCCCGTCGAGTGTTCGACGGTGCCGGAAAGGTGACGCCATTGCCTTCTTGAAACGGATTCGCTGGAAACGCTCTTTACAGCTGAATCCTCCAGTTTGTGATGTAGGAATGGCTTGGCTTGGCTGGCGAACTTGATACCTTTGGCTGGACCATAGGAAAACACGGACAAACCAGTAAGGTCGGAGCCAATCGAACCATCCAGCGGTACCTTGTACCAACCCGATTGAACGGGGTCGGATGGATTGACCTTAGTCCAGTCATGGCTCGGTGTCTTGATCCAAGGTTCAATTCTGGATCCGCCTCCGCCCTCGCCGTGGGCAAATGCAATGTAGTGAGTGTCGCCTGCCGTTAACAAGATTGGTTCTTTGGTAAAGTTATTGTTTCCGCCTAGCTTTTCGTTGGCCTCGATGACGTTGTTCTTGTTCAGGTCCATCCACATTACGGAGCGATCATCCTTCCTAAGCATCCTGAACCCGTAATTTCCTGTCTCGGGAACCACGAAGATGGAAATGAAACAGGACATATACCAGTCGTAGTGGGTGATTCCTATGCCTGCGCCCATGAATTCACTGTCATTGTCCAGGTGGATGTCTTCACTTGTCCATATGCGCTGCCCTGAATACTGAGTGTTTTTGAAGAGACCTTGGTTGACGTCGTTGAAGTATGTGTCGTTCCCGTTGGAAGGAATCCAAGTGTCCCAACCGCGAGCCACAAAGGCGTTTTCAACGTCGTTGGGCATGTCGTCTTCGAGGCGCAGCCAAGTTGAGAACGTGTAGTCTCCTTCGTTGAGTGTCTGCAGGGAGGAACTGTGGGGAATCGTGAGGAAGGTGCTTGTGCTGTCTCCCAAGGTTCGGCCTGCCCCCACAACGCTGGAAGAACGATCCAAGCCACCTATGTCCTCGGCATGGTTGCGGAAGATGGTGGAGTCGGTCAGTACTCCCGCCTGATTTATGCCGCGAAGATGCCAGACCCCCTTGAAGCCCTCGGACCAAGTCGAACCATCGTAGGAATAGGATGGAGGCTCGCTCGCAAGGTTTTCATTGCCCCAAAATGCGGTGACGTTGAGGTCGCTGGTCAGTTCGGGAATCCTGATCCAAACAAGCAGTTTGTCGGAGATTGCGTGCCATTCGTCGATTTCGTAGGCGATTTCGTTGGCCTTGTCGTCGTAGAATCTCAGGTCGTTGCCCGTGGAAGACTTGAAGCTCCTAAGGCTGAAATTGGAAATTGAAGGATTCAGTCGAACAAGCGCGGGAAAGTTTTTCAGCTTTTCGCTTCCGGCATAACGCTCGAAGGTCAAGGGTAGCTTGTGGGTGAAGTCGGCGGCATTGACGATGACGACGTTCACGACCTTCTGGTCTTGGCCCTTGGCATTGCTCGATAAGACGGTGATGCTGGTAGAGCCACCTTGGACGGGTGTTCCGCTTATTTCCCCCGTTGCAGTATTCATGCTCAGTCCGGCAGGTAGGCCGACCGCAGAGAAACTGCTTGCGGCAGGGAAGGTTTTCAGCGTGTAGGATACGGTTCGATTGGCATCATTGGCGAATCCTCTGACCACTTGTCCGGGCAGAAGGGTGGGGGGGCCTTGCACGTCGGCTACGTCGACGAACTGAGTTTCGGTCTTTTGACTTAGGTAAGTTGCCTTGATGGTCGCGGGACTGTCGAGGTTCAGGGATATGCGAACCTCGTCAAGCCAACCATGCCAATAATTTCCCCCTGTACGCGCAGAGCCTAGGCGGAAGTATTCAACAGGGCTGCCGAAGGGCCGTGAGCGACCGTATCCGTTGAGCCACTGCTCTCCGTTCTTGTAGATGAACATTGCCCCTACGGTTCTGTCCTTCTGGAAAACCCAATGAACCCACTTGCCGCTGTAGTCTACGTCGTTCTGGTTGATGCGGTCGTACCCACCGACCCCTGCATCCCAGTAAATGCGACCATTGCTCCACGGGTGGTGAAGGTTGATATGTCTTCCGAGCGATGAACCGGATTCCATTACCGAGGTGTTTTTTGGCAACGTGCTGCCGCCGAAGCTCCAGAAGGAGATCGTGAGTTGAGTGGCGTCGCCCGGTGGGTGGGATTCCAGCGGTAGGTTTACGTAATCGTTTGTTCCGTCGAAAGAGAGTGCCTTGCCAATGATGCCCGGCACCCGAAAGTCGGAACCGAATTGCATCGGAGTACCGTGTAGGCTGGCCCTTGATTCACGAATTACGTCCGGTTCGTCTCCATCCATATGCCAGACTGCATGGAAACGATCCCAGAGAGAACCGTCCTTACAGTATGCAGGCTGAGAGGTAACCGAGGGATTCCCCCAGATTGCGGTGATTTTGGTCGAGCCAGCGTCAAGCGTTGGAACCCGTACCCAGAACGAGGAAGTGCCTGCTGGATTCCACTTTACGGGTTCGTACTTCAGTTCCTCCGCTCCGTCGGGACCGACGAACCGTAGGTCGAAGCCGGCCTCGGACTTGAATTGCTCGTAGGAAAAACCAGGGATTTCCGGGCCTAGTTCCACATAGACCGGCAAGTCGACGAGGGTCTCGTTTTCATCGTATCCGGGGAAGGTTATTTCCGCAGAGTATTCCCAACGGGTGTAGTCCTTGACGTGAAGGGGCAGAATCGTGGAACGCGAGCCAGCTGCATTGGTGGCCTTTAGGGTTACTCCATAGCTGCCCTCGACAGTGGGCGTACCCGATAGGATCCCTGTCGAGGTGTCCAGATCGATTCCCGGCGGAAGCCCGGTTGCCGAGTACGAGTCGGCAGGCCTGTCGGTCTTGATCGGCATGGAGATAGGCTGGTCTTTCAGGATGGAAAGCTCGGCGTTGTCCAGTATGCCCGGGCGATTCTCGAAGTTCGGAGGTTCAGCGGAGTATGGGTGTGTTACGCTGAATTGATCGGCAAGGCCCCACTTGTGGGCGAGGTATCCTTCCACTTGAGCTACCTGTTCGTCACTCAGCGCCGACCTGAAGAAAATGATGTCAGCGACCTCGACGGCGGCGAAACTGCCTATACCATCTCGGTCTCGGGCTCCGATCACGACGTCGTCGTCAGTTGCCGGGACTGGCCCACGATCATCAATGTTGTACTCTTGGTTGCCGTCTGCCCATTGAGTTCTCTTGAAGCCATCTTTTCGAGCCGACCAGACATGAGTTTCCCCATTGATTTTCGTCCCGCCGTACTGCCCGTCGCTCCCAGTCGTTCCTCGAATCGTAAAGGTAGCGTAATCGTTGTTGGGTTTCCTGAACTGCCATCCGACGCTGTCTTCGCCTCGTTTGGAAATGATTGGACGCCAATTGGCGATCACATCTCCTTTGGCCACGATGAAGAGGGTGGCCTTTTCACCGAAATTGAAGGGGTCGGAGTCCGTGACGCGAAGATATTGGTCGGTTCCATTGAATTTGGCCACGTTCTTGCCGTTCCATCTGCCGGGCTCAATGGAGGGGCCATTGCCGTTCGCGGCATGATGCCCCTTGCCCGACTTGTCCCTCCAGAAGTTCAGGTTGCCCCCGAAGGGTTCGTTGGAGGCGTTGCCATCGCCGTCGACGTCGGAGGAGTCCAGCCATAGTAGCATTTCTTGGTCGGGGAAGGAAGTCGCCGTGAGACCGAAATTGCCTGCGTCGAAGGAGATCGACTTGGACGACCATACTCCTCCGGCGGCATTAGAGGCGAGGATGCGGTAATGGTAGGACTTGCCCGGGGTCAGCTGATCGACGGGTATGTTGAATGAGCCTTCTCCCAGAATTCCCAAGTTGACAACGGCGTCCCACTTCGAGTCGTCCGAGGCGTTTACGTCGGAGGTCGACCCGGCATCCTCATCCCCCCAATAGACCAAGACGGTTGGATCGTCTCCACCTAAGGTAACCGTTTTCTCCAAGTCGCCGGAATAGATGTGACCGACTTCCTGTTCGGTTAGCTCTCTTTCGTAAACTCGCATGTCGTCCATCATTCCGTTGAAGTAATGGTCGTTGTTCCAGTTGCTCCTGCCAATGTATTGGCTGGTTCTAGTTGTGTTGTTCGGGGCGTGACCGTTGACCGTTCCTCGAAGTTCCCCGTTTCGATAGAGCTTCATCACCCCTTGCGAATTTACCGTGGCTGCCACGTGCTGCCATTCGTTTAGGGTCCAAAAGTCTTCCACTCTGAGGTACCTCTGGCTGGTCCCTCGGCGAATATTCCAGATTCCACGGCTCGTAGTTCCCTCGTTGGCGAGAATGATGTTGCTGTTGTTGGCTCCAATGCCAAAGTCGAAGACCCTTTGCCAGTTCCCCAGGTTTCGTTTGTAAACCCACGCGGTCATGGTGGTGGCTCCTACTATTCTAAAGTCCCCTGCTTCGACGTAGGCTTGGTTGGTGCCGTCGAAATCCAGCGCCGTGCCGAAAGCACCGCCCATGCCTGCTGTCCATGTTGCTCCTCCAAACACTTGAGCCGTGGGGGTGAGGCCCGTGGAGTCTTTCGCATCGGCTCCGGTTCCCTCGTCAAAACGCCAGTGGGCGATGAGGGACTCGGAAACCTCGGGAGGATCGAGCGACAGTGTTACTTGTTCTCCGCCATTACTTAAGATTTTTCCGTTTAGAGTTGCCGAAACCTTGGTTCGATCAGTAGCGGGAAGTGCTGTAAGCACGGGCTTACTGATGGTTCGAAAGCTTTCGGCTTTGTCCGACCAGTCCACTGCGTTGCTTTTTGCCTTTGCCCGATAGTAGATGTGATCGCCCGAGGAGAATCCACCCACCTTGTGAGAATATTTGCCAGCTCCCAGTTGTCCGAGGTCTACGGTATTCTGCCAGAGTCCCTCGTTTTCTCCTCTCTCGACAGGTCCCCAGAATAAGGAAATCTCTGGGGTTGGGCCGTCATAGGAGATGAGCTCGAAATTTAGAGTAGCATTGGTGTCGGTGACGTTGCTTGGCGGAAGAACCTCAATGACGGGTGGGGCGGGTAGAGTGCCTGTGGTGAAGGATTGAATTCCAGGATTCCCCGCCAGAAGGGCAATTTCCAACGAGGAAAGTTCTTTTTCGAAGATTTTCACCTCGGACATCAGGCCGTTGAAATCCCCCCAACGGTCAACTCCCGGCCTAGCGATTCCCAGTGAAAGAGGAGAGGTGTCGCTCGTTTCTAGCCGTCCGTTGTACTGGGTCCATGTGGTGATCTTGGTTCCGTCTACGTACAAGGTCATTTCCGAGCCGTAGGTGAGGGCGAGATGATGCCATTGCCCGGTCTGGATTCCTGCATCGATTGTAACGGTCGAATCCGTCGTGCCGCCACCAGAGTCGATGTAGACTTCCACAAGAGATCCCTCGGTGCCGATTTCCAGATTGTCGTTGTCGGCGTTGCTGCTTTGGGCGATCAGCACGTTGTTGACTAGGTGGTTGCTGGAGATCGGTTCGCCTCCCGATTGGTCCGCATCGCGCCTGAACCAAAGAGAAATGGAGAATTGGTCGGCAGTGTCCATTTGGTCGGCGTCGCCAAGGTTTACGTAGTCGTCGTCACCGTCGAACCGCAGTACTCTTCCTCGAGTTCCGTCTACGAACGAAGTTGCACCAACAATTTGACCATGTCTCTTACCCGTGCTGTCTAGGGAGGTCGAGTCCTGGTCGTCAAGTTGCCAGTGGAAGAGTGGTTCGACTGAAACTTCTTGCCCAAGGGACGTCCCGGCACCATTCGCTGCCTTTGCTCGATAATAATAGGTTGTGGCAGGTTGAAGTCCCGGAAGGAATCCGGAGAACGAGCCGACGTCGATAGTTTCGGGGAGGGCCAAGTTGTTGGTCATGGAGCCTGAAGTAAGTCCCCAGTCGAAGGATGCATTCGCAGGTTCTCCGCCGGCGTCATGAAGGATTCCGTTCAGGCGTGCTCCCGAAGAGGTTACTTCCGTTGCCGCAATTGTGAGCGAACTGGGCTTTACAGGATTGACGGTGATATTGAAGGACTTTTCGTCTTGGCCCCAGATGTTGTTGGCTTTGGCGGTGACTTGGAATGTACCCGATTTTGTGGGTGTACCGGTCAGGTTCGGTCCCTGTGGACCAAAGGGCGGTTCCAGTTTGTAGGGGTGGGAGTTGGGCAGGCTTTCTGCCAACCCCCACTTGTGAGCGAGGTAACCCTCGATTCCAAGCCTGTCTAGTTCGCTTAACTTGTCCTGAAAGACGAGAACTTCTCCTAGCTCCAGAGAGGAATTGTAGTTTAGCCTGTCGAAGGGGACGTTCTGGTGCCATTGTCCGGAGGTGCTTGTCCCGGCAAGCTCGCCATTGACCCACAGTCCGTAGTCGTAACGCTTGACCTGCCAGCCTACGATTGAGTGTACGGCGGAGGTCTTGCCTGAGGAGATGTTGGGATTGTTGTTGTTCCAGCGGCGGAGCCTCCAGGTTCCTCCGTCCGCCATCCTCCAACCGTCTTTCGTGAAGAACTCGCGATTGGTCCCGGTATCCATGTACTGTCGTCCAAGGATGTAGACGGTTGTAGGCATGGTTCTGGCGTCGGTAATGGACAAGGTTTCTCCCGCAGTGAGTCGAATAAGAGGTTTTCCATTCAACTGTTTGTCCACCAAGGTGGGGCCGGTTGAAAAGTCGTCTGTAGTTGCGTGGCGACCATTGCCCGAGAGGTCTTTCCATGTCTTGACGTAATGATCCTTTTGCGAGACGTACTTGGTGTCGTTCGCATCCAGCCAGAGTTCTGGCGAGATGTCGGATGGACCCCATGATGGTGGCGGGGAATTTTTCCAGGGGTGGGCTGCGTCCAGCGAAGCTTGCAAGCCCCACTTGTGAGCAAGATAGCCCTCCATCTTCTGCCTGTCCGTTGCCGATCGTTCGCTGGAGAAGGCAACGATTTCGGCCAAGTCGTTATCCATGCTGTAGCCGTCGGCATCGCCTAAACGATAGTTGGACCAGGGGCCCATGTCGTTGTCGTTGACCACGACTTGCAGGATCATGTAGTCCGTGATCGTACCCAAATTGAAGGGGGAGGAGAGGGAAACGCCGTTCTTGTAGACTGCGCTTGGGTATTGGTTGCCGTGAAACCAAGTTTGGACGTTCTCGACAAGGTAGTTTGAGTTTCTTCCCGAATGTCCGAGGATTCCCCCGTAATTGTTCCATGTAACAGTTGGGCTTTTTACCACGTGATACATTTCCTTTGCAAAGAAGGCGGAACCGCCGACGTCGAATTCGTCGTCTCCGTTTAATCTTCTGAATTCAACCACGGGGAGGCCGTTCAAGCCGTTTGATCTGAAGATTGGGGTTCCGGACCTAAGGGTTGCATGCCTGGCGTTGCCGCTCTTGTCCTCCCAGATCGGCAACAGGTAAGCGACTTGGGCTCCGGAGGCGGGAATTTTCTCAATGGAACTGTTGTCGTCGGCCATGTACCAAGACAGAATCCCTGAAATTGAGGATGGCGCGTAGGATTCACGGTTGTCCAACCCCGGAGGCAAGCCGGAAAAGTCATAGGTTATCCCAAAGCCGGCATTTGCCGACGTTGAGAAGGGCTGGCCATAGGTTGCTGTGGTATTGGTCGGGACGTTTATTGAAGGCGACTGTACTACGGCTTGGGTCCCCTGCCTGGCCGTCCAGACCGTTGGCGCCGGGACGTGCAGCCCTCCGTTTAGGTACAAGGCATGTACTTCGTCCCAACCCAAGCTCCTGCCGTACAAGCGCACGTCGTCGATTCGTCCCTTGTAGTATTGACTGTTCGAGCTTACGTTCTCGGGATTGACTCCGATATTCAGGGGAGCCGTCGTGTTGATGCCCAAGGCACCATTCACCGTGACCTGCTGGCTCAAAGTGCCGTCCAGGTAGGTCGTCGCAAAGCCGCCGTTTCCGTCATTTGTTCCTACGACGTGAACCCACTTGTCCCAAGCCGACAAGAAGGCGTCGCCTACACCATCGTTGGTGTTACCGCCTTCATGGAAGCGATGGTGAATGCGACCCCGTGTTCCATGGTTCGAGTCGCCGAGCCAGAAGCAATAGTTTCTTCCTTGGCGACCAAAGATTCCCGTCCAGTACTCGTTGTTTTTCTCAGGATATATCCAGAAGGAGACCGAGTATTGACTAAGGTGCAGGGCGGAGTCGTTTGACTTGACCACCCGATCGTTGTCGCCGTCGAAGCGATAGGCCGTACCAATGACTCCGGGAACGCTTTGAGGATTGCCGGTAATTGCTCCGTTCAAGCCAAGGGGGCCCGAGTCCTTGGCAACCGTGGTGCCGTTAACTTCATCGAATTTGTAGTGAAGAACCAAACCTGTGCTGGAAACTCCGTCAGGGGAACGAATTGTCTGCCCTCCGGATGTGTTCATTATACCCTGCGCAACGTTTCCGGGAGCCAGCAGAGCAATGCGTCCACCGCCTCCGGCACCGCCCGTCGATACTCCTCCCAAGGCATCGCCTCCCTTGGCGTACAGCTTGCCGTTGTTGGTGATGTTCTTGGCCTCGATGCGTATGGAACCTCCTGAGCCTCCTGCTCCCGATCTGTCCCCGGTGAAGAGACCATGTCCTCCGTTTACCGAAAGAATTCCGTTGGCTCCGATCGTGACGTTTCCGTCGGCTTTCAAGCCTATTGCTCCACCTCCGCCTCCTGAATTGCCCGTCCCTCCCTCGGCATGACCTGCTCCCGAGCCTCCAATCAGGCTCGATATAATCTCGTCGCCGTAGGTAGATCCCGGAGTTCCACTCAATAGGCCTCCGGTTCCTTTCCCACCGTAGCTGCCGCCACCGTTCGAACGCATGGTCTCGAACCCGCGACCGCCTCCGGGCCCTAGTCCATCAAGAGCGGGGTGCTCGTTGGAGGTGACGTTGTCGGCTGCTCGACCGGAATCCCAACCGCCCGGTCCGGCTCTACCCGAGTAGACGCCCTGTGAACCGGATGACCCGTTCAGGGATAAAGCGGAGTCAATGACGATGTTTCCGGTTGCATTGAGCTGAAGCGAGTTGCGACCCAGTATCACCACCGCAACGCCGGAGCCTAGGTTGATGGAATCGAACTGGAACGTGCAGACTCCGTATCCGTAACGAGTACTATCCTTTGCGGCGAAAGTCATATTCTTGACGATCCCCGCGCCTTTAGCACCGGAACTGTGCGACCATGATCCGCCCGTGTCGAAGGTAAGGGTGCCTGAATTGAAGCTCAGGTCTCCCCCTGAAGGTGACTTCGGGCCAACGTAAACGTTCCCCGGCAAACCGGGAAATCCTTCGGCAATTCCCTTTCCACCGTTAACGTTGATTAGGCCTCGAACTATATTCCCGTCTGAAATGATCGCTACTCGACCTCCTCCTCCTCCGCCACCTACGCTTGCTCGATAGCGTTGTCCGGTTTCCCTCGGATCCTGACCTGCGGCATCGCCTCCCCGTGCTTCCAGGACGCCGAGGTTGGATACGTTTGCGCCTTCGATCCTGATGGAGCCACCCGAGCCCGCTCCACCGGTGCGGTAGGCTCCTTGGTTGGGATTCACGAAGATGGTGCCCCCGTTCATGGAAATCGTGATTTCAGGTGCGATGGATACGTCTCCCTTGGCGATGATTTCGATAGCTCCGCCACCGCCACCGGCTTCTCCACCATTTCCACCTCCCCCGCCTGATCCTCCAATCAGGAAGTCGAGCGCTCCCGAGCCATAGGTTAAGCCGCTGGGACCACGGTCGCCTTGACCGCCTTCGCCCGCATGAGATGCCCCGCCACCGGTGAGCCAAGTCTTGTAACCTCTGCCGGGGCCTTGGTTGCCGGGGTAGCCACCAAGTACTCCCCATCCTATTCTGTTGCTGGTTTCCGGGTTGTTGCCGAAATAGGCATCGTGGCCGTCGACATAAGTTGCTCCGGGTACCAATGGATTATTGAGAACCTGTGCTCCGGAAAAGCTTTTTTCTATGGTTACGTTTCCTTCGCTTTTCAGGGAAAGGGAATTTCTCCCCTCGAGGATTACGTTTTCCAAGTTGGAACCAATGAACAGGTCGTCGCTGAAATTAAAGTGGGCTACTGTAATGGGCCAAGAGCTTCCGTCTTGGGCGAAGTAGGTCGATGAGCTAAAGTTCGCGTCGAGAACTTTCGCCTCTCCTGCTCCCTTGTTCCAGAAGATGCCCGATCCCGAGCCGACCTCGTCGATGCCGGTGTGAATCCTGAGAACCCCTTGATCGAATCTCTTGGTATTAAATGATAGAGGTCCGGACCAAGCCTCGCCTGCAGAGTTTTCTGCCCTGAAACGCATGAAGTAGGTTTCTCCACTGTCCAAGGAGGCCAGTTGCGCTTCGAATGAACCTTGGTTGATCTTGCCCAAGTCGAGCGAGCTTTCCCATTGCGACGCGTTTAAGTCACCATCAGTTTTGCCGTAATGGACGTAAACGGTTGGCGTTTCTCCACCAGTGGAGTTTAGGTCTCCCAGGATGGTGGCGGTCCTGCCCGTCAGGTCTTTCGTTCCCAAGGCGAATACGGTTGCGATTGCGGGAGATGCTGAGGAATTCAGGTTAAGGGTCGAGGATGCGGTGCCTTTTGCGTTTTTCGCTACGATGGTCACGGCAAATTGACCGGTTGCGTCAGGTGTGCCCGTGACTTCGCCCGTGGCTATGTTCAGCGATGCCCACGCAGGCAGGTTCGTCGCATTGTACTCGCTTGCCGGGGGGGTGGAGCGAATCAGGTAGGTGAAAGGCACGTCCTTCGCGACGCTGGCGTTCATTTCGGCAGGCATTTGCGGGACGATGAGGTATTCCAGCGTAGTGGACAGGAAGGTCGAGTCGGGTTTCTGGTTCAGGACGGAGTATCTTATCCATCGTCCGCCTCTTTCAACGGGAGAGATGCGAATCTCGTCGGCAGAACCATTGAGCGTTGGGCTACCCCCGATGCCTGAACCAAGGGTAACGGTTGATCCTGTTTGAGTGTCGAGAGGAGCGGAGGTTTTGGTGTCGTTCGCAAGCAGCACACCATCCAGATATAAAAGGATTTGGTCGGCGTTGTCGGAACCTTCGGGAACTACGGTCGCGACGTGATGCCATTGGTTGTCGTTGACGTTTGCGCTTGATTGGACGCCGCCCGAACCTGCTTGAGCGGTAAGGCCACCAAGGTTAAGGAAGAAGTCCCATTGGTTTGCGTTGCCACCCCAAGACGCGATTCCGCCTTGAAGCTCATTGGTCTTGATCCAAGCGGAAATTGTCCTTGCTCCGGGACCAAGAATTCCGGAATAGCCGTTGACGGCGACGTTGTCGTTCAATCCGTCGAAGACATAACCCAACCCGATTATGGAAGATGAGCCACTCGTGACTCCTCCGTTGCGAGTTCCGTTTCGGGAACCCGTCGACGATTTTGCGGTCGGGTCGGGAGTTCCTTGGGATAGGTGCCATACGCCGTCGAAGTCGGTCCAAGTCGAGCCATCGTTACGGTAGGCCGGGGCAACCTTGTCGGATTCGTTGCCCCAGTAGGCGGTGACGGTTTCGCTCGACGTCAGTTCGCTCAACTTTACCCACACGATCGATTCGCCAGAGGTATCCCAACGCTCGATTTCGTAAGGTAGTTCCTGAAGGTTAGGATCGATGAAACGCAAATCTCCTGCATTGGCTTGGTCGGCGAAGCTCGCATAGTCGAACCCGGCAATCTTGTCCGTCCCCATTCTTACCAAAAGTGGGAAGTTGCTGGTGGATCCTCCGAACCATTTGTCGTGAAGATAGGTCTCCATTGAGGTTATCTCCGTGGGAGTGAGCACTCGATCGAAGATCAGGACTTCCGCGACTTCACATTGCGAGAACTGATCGTTTGCGTTGCTGCCTCCCAAGGCAAGAAGGGTGGGCTTGTAGGCGGCGGGATTTGCACCTGTCTTGTTCGTGACGAGGGCGATGCGGTCTCGCCGCAACGTGGCAAGAGCCCCACTGGTCATGGTTCCCGCATGAAGGTGCCACTTGGCGTCACCCTGGGCCGAGTCCGTTATCTCGCTTCCCGCCGTCCAGTGACCGGTTTTTTCCGAGCCAAAACCAAAGGCCCAGTTGGAGCCGATCGAACTGATCACTCGCTCGTTTCTCCCCCCCAAGTAGCGAGCGACTGACAGGATGGTGTACTCGGAAAGCATTGGGGCGAAATCAGTGCTTGAATGCAGTTGCGAATAACCGTCGAAACGAACGACTCGCAGCCCGCGTTCCTTGAGGTGGGCGACGAGCATGGGCTCTCCTCGAACCTTGTTCAGGTCATTACCATTGCCCGATTTGTCTTTCCAGATGGTAACTCTTTCGCTCGTCGAACCCGAGATTTCGTCTGCGGCAAGCCATAAGGCCAATCCGGGAAGCTCTGACGGAAGACCGCCTTGTACGGCTCCGGGAAAACCAATCTCGAGTTTTGCGGCAAATGCTCCAAGGTCGATTACGTTGATCTCCAAGTTGGCTTTGGTGCTTCCGTTGAGGTTGCTTGCATTCACCTCCGCGGTAAATTTCCCCGCAACTTGGGCAGTTCCGGAAATTATTCCTGTGGCGGGATCGATGCTCAGGCCGGCAGGCAATTGGCTTGCGGTGAAGGAAGATGCATCCTCGGTAAGTACCTGATAGTTGATGGGCTTTCCTTTTTCGACGGAGACCGATTGTCCGGCAATTACCGTTGCCGGGCGGGAGGCGTCTCCGTTGCCCGAACCATAAACCCTAGATGCCTCGTCTGCCGTTAGGGCTATCGAGTATACTCTCAGGTCATCCAGTAAATCGGCAAAACGAGCATTGTCGAAGTTACCCACGTAGCCAAGGAAGTCCGCGCTTTGTCCTGCCGTGACACCAATCTTTGAGCCGTTGAGGTAAAAGATCGTTTCACTTCCGCTTCCGACGGCAACCAGATGATTCCAGTCCGTGAAGTCGGGAGCGCTCAGGTCTGCCCCGGAGTCTACGAATCCTCCTTTGGGTATTAAAAATGCCCCAAGGTCATTGCTGCCGCTTTTCAGGAGTACATGAGAATCTTGTGCCCCTTTAAAGAGGCGCCGGGTGTTGGTGTTGTCGTCGAGTCCCTTGAACCAAACGGCAAGCGTCCAGTCCGTTCCCAAGCCAAGGCCTCCGTCTGCAATCTCCAAGCGTGCTGAAAACTGGTTGTCGGGGAACGAAAGGGCCCTGCCGAACTTGCCCGAGTCATCGAAAACCAGTCCGTTGGCCAAATTACCCGCAGGAGCTTGTGAAACTTTGTTGCTCGCAGTAGGTCCATCCTGATCATCAAAGGGGAAGTGGGAGATCAGGGATTCTTCCCTTACCAGCAACAAGCGATACTCTACAGTGTGATTCCCTTCTCCAAAGGCAATGCCCTTGCCATTGACGGCCGCCCCGGCGGGGAAGGAAAGGTTTAGGTCGCTTGGAGTTGAAGCGTCGTTTGGAGTAATCCCGAAGGTGTAGACTCCCTTGGATTCCTCCTTGAAGCCGGAAATCGAGCCTCCGGGAACCAATAGGTCGGATTGGTCGAATTGATTGACATCCACGGGAAAACCATTCTCGAGGAATTTAACGGTTACTGGAATCGGGAGTGAGAGGGAAGGCGTGGACTCGATTGCAGTGACGCGGGTGTCGAAGTCACCTCCGCCATTTCCGTAAAGTTGCAGGACTTCCGAGTCGTCGAGGGTCGCATCGTAGATTCGCATGTCATCTAGATCACCCTTGAAGAAGGGCAGGCCATTAGTCTCGTTTGATCCCACCCAGAATTGCCTGTTGAGGGCAAGGGCATGCGTTCCCGCGAATGGAGTTTCGGCATCTCGAGAACCGTTTAGGTAAAAGATGGCTTTTTTGTTCTCCAGATCATAAACGAGCGCCACGTGATTCCATGTTCTCGGCTTGAGGACCGTTCCGCTCCAGAACTCGTCTCCGGGGATGCCGGAAAGACCTCTTTGGTCGAGATTGGATGAATAGAGCACTAGGCGCCTCCTGATCGTCCGCAGGTTCACGTCGCCTGCCCAAAAGTCGTTGTTGATCAATGTTTGTTCTTCGTCGGCGGTAAAAAGGGACTCGGGTCGGGCCCAGAAGGAAATTGTCGCCGCCTTCAGTTCATTTGGCAGACCCGCGACACTCATGGCTTGGGCGGCGGAACCCATCTTTAAGGCCTTGCCGAATTTCCCGTCTTCTTCCCAAGTGGCGCCGAGCATGGTGCCGTTGTCGTCTCCGCCTGCCGAGTCTTCAGCGACGTTGCCCAATCCCTCGTCGAATTTCCACCAGGCGACGATGTCGGATTCGCGTACGCGATGGGGGCGATAGTCGATGGTGTGGCTCGCAGTTTCGTTCTTGCGGCCATAGGCGTTCGCAAACGATTCTGCTGGAGTAGTCACGGTTATGGTGGAGGGGAAGACGCTTGCATTCAGGTCGAAGGTAAAACTTTTCCCTCCCGAGCCGATAACCTGCTGGAAGTTGGATAGGTTGGCCCCGGTGACGCCCAAGTCGGAGGAGTCGAAGTCCGTCACAAGCTGGTTGAATTCGACTTTTACCGAGATGATGTCGTCGTCGGTTGGCGATTCCACGATAAAGCGAGGAGTTGGATTCAGGTCGCCGCCACCCTGTCCCCAGATGGCTCGAACCTCGGTCATATGAAGTGGGCGGCCGAAAATCCTAACGTCGTCGATTCGACCGTCGAAGATTCGGGAGGAATAGTCTCTGCCGATTCGAATCCGATTGGTCGAGGTATCGAAGTTGAAAGTGTTTATGACGGAAGGCTCGCCATTGTGGTAGAGGGTTACCAGTTGCGCGACGGGGTCGAACACTCCTGCGACGTGGGCCCATTCGCGCAAGAAGACCCGATGGCCTGCCTCCTGCCTGTCCTGACCCGTCCAGGCGCTCATGCGTCGATAGCGGATGAAGAAGCTCCAGTCCCACCCTCCGTTGTCCGTGCAGAAGATGGCTTTTTCTCCACTGGTGCCGCCGTCCACGCTATCGGGATGAATCCATGCGGAAAAGGTTGCCCCGGTGGTTGTCGCCGTGTTTTGGTCAATCCGGAAGGGAACCAAGACGTACTGCCCGTTTATGTCTATGGCGTTTCCGAACTTGCCCGGAACGCGAGGAACCGGACTCGATGTGAGAGCGTGTCTTTCTCGACCAGAGACGTCTTTTACGAATGATCCGTTGGTTTCGTCGAAGGTGTACCATGCAAGCAGGTCGTTTTCGACTGCGGTGACGATCCTGTAGTGGAACTCAGCGGAACCGGGTTGGTTGGCGGATCCATTGTAGTCGACGGCTCCTGCGGGTACGCCAACTCGTACAATAGCTGGATCGCTGGTGGCATTTATCTCGACGTTGTAGGCGTTGCCCGTTCCCGTTGCTGCAAGACTGAGTACGTTTCCATGGGTGACGTTTAGATCGGAGGCATTAAAGTCCGATACCGCCACAGAATCCGCTCCTTCCACGAAAGATGTCGTAAGGGCGAGGGGATTGGATGCGACGGGGTTCGGTCCTTGGATTCTAGGAAGAATTCCTCCATCTCCCGTGCTTCCGTTGTAGATTTGCGCGATTTCGGTAGCTGTCAGGGCTCTTCCGTAGATGCGGAAGTCGTCGAGCTCGAGCTTGGCTTGCCAACTCCCGCCCTGGGTATAGCTTCCGAGGAACAATCTGTGGTCTCCGCCGTCACCCCATTCCAGAAACCCCGTAGCGGGAGTCGATGCGGCCTTGGTTCCGTCCATATAGAGCGTTACCTCGGTTCCGTCGTAGGTCATCGCATGGTGTGCCCATCGACCGAGAATCGATCGCGATCGGGCGCTAGTCCAGGTTCCGCCCCTCCTGACGTAGGCGATGATTGTGTTTTGGTCTTCGTATTGAAGGCTGAACTGACCGTTTCGAGCGATCATACCATTGTCATCATCGTGGATTTTAGCCCAGACCGAGACGGTCATGTCCTTGGCGAGGGATATAATGTCCGAATCCGTCCACGCATAGCCGTCGGCAGGGAACGAAATGGCCTGCCCGAACTTGCCGGGCACCAAATTGACATTATTCGAAAGATTCCTGGTTTGGTTATCGGTAAGCGTGCCGCTCCAAGACGTGCCCAGTCGCATCTCGTCGACGTGCGATCCAATGCCACCGGTTACACTGGATGCAGCTCCGTCGCCTCCCCAGATTTGAAGAAACTTGACCGGGTAAACGTCCTCGTCGAGGTTGTCTACGTCGATTCCATTCGTGCCCCCAACGGTCCATGAGGTTGGTTCGGTGGTGGGAAAGCTGTCTGCCGACGAGTAGGCTTGGGCCCATAGCTTGTCCAGTCCGTTGCCTTGCTTCATCTTGACCACGATGAAGTAGTCTACCCCGGCACTGACGTTTTGTATCAAGACGGAGTCCTCGGAAACCCCTGATGCATTTCTGTAGCGGACGACTAGGTCGCGGTTGCTTCCGTTTTGCTTGAAGCCTGCCAGTGTTCCCCTGAGGTTGTTCCAAGAGGGGGTGCTGTTGCCATTGTATTCTGCGGAAACGAACCCGAAGAAAGTATTGAGCATTTCCGCGTGAACCCAGCGAATGATTCCCGTTTGATAGATTCCTGACTCTGCTTTCGACTTGCCGATTGTAAGAGCGGAGTCCCTTGCCAGACCGCGTTTTTGCCTATAGGAGGTGATGATTGATCCGGGTTGAGGAGCAAGAGGTGAATTCGAGGGATAGCCAAGGCCCGTGTTCCACCCCTTGATCGTGTTGGTTCCTCCGCCCCATGTGTTTGCCGAACTGAAGCCAACGTGGGAGGGTGCTGTATGGGTTTGTCCCAGTAGGGAAGTGTTATGGGCATAGCCTTCGGCACCTTCGTACAAAAGTAGCTTGGACTCTTGGCTGAACTCCGCATGGAAATCGTGACCCGAACGATCCTTGGCTAAAATCATTCGTTCAACCCTGGCGGTGGAACCTCTCGACGTTTCGGTTGCGCTCGATGCGGCATTGGCGGGGATCGTCAAGTCGATGTCGCCGGTTATCGAGGTAGGATTAAGGTTGAAGGTGTACTTGGAGCCGGAACCCGAAAAATCACTGAGGGTAGCGGGACCTGAAATGGAGATGTCGGATGCCTCGAAACTCGTAACGGCTATTGGGTTTTCCCTTTTCGTGAAATTGACTTCCACGGGAATTGGGGAGGAGTTGGAAGTAACGGGAAAGCTGATCATCGGCGTAGGCAAGTCCCGACTGAGTTCGAAGCCGTTTAGGTCCACGTGACCGCCACCTGTCTTGGTCACCTTCAGATCGAAGTTGCCGCTGTTTGCGGCACTGATGGAAAAGTAGTTGGTTAAGCTGAGTATGATGGGTGGCGCAGTGGAAGCCACCTTCTGGGCATGGCTGCCTATAGACTCGTCCGTCCTGTTGGCATCAGAAATGGTCGCGCTGAAAGTTCCTCCGGAATTAGCTTGGGAATGATGATAGGTTTTGATCACGTAGTCTCCGGGGATTAGGTCTCCAAGGGTCAAGGTCATGACGCCATTGGAGTTTCTGAGAACCGAGTCTCTTAGCAGGTAACTTTGTTGTTTGTATGGCCCGCTGGTAATGGCACCGTAGTCTCGCCAATGGGTTTGTCCTTGCATGGTTACCTCGATCGTTCCATCTGTTGCGTTCGGGTTTGAGTAGGACTGCGTCTGAGGGTCTCCGTTGTCGGCGCTGGTGTTCCCCCATGGGTTGAATGGTTCGAATCCTTCTTGCAGCGGATGTGGAGCATGCTGGCTGAAGTCGACCTTCAGTATCGTATCTCCATAGCTGTGCCTCGGGGTAAAGAAGGTATGGTTCAAGTCCTCGAAGGGGTACCAGATAATGAGGCTTTCTTCGGCAGTTAGTTTTGGCCTGTGTTCGACCTTGATGGCGGCGGAGATGGACTTTTCGCCGAAGGTCGTGGTACCGGCTTCTTGATTGATGCTAATCGTCAAGGGTTTGGGCATGAAACTCGGGGTGACCTTGAAGGTGTATGACGATCCGGTCCCGTTGAAGTCTGAAATTGCTCCACCCTTTACGACGAGGTCTCCTTGGTCGAAGCCGGTCACCTCGATCGGGTTTCCGAATCGCTCGAAGTCAACGCGTACGGAGAAGGGTGATTTTGTGGCGGGGGAATCGACGACAATTACCGGATGAGTACCGATGTCACCAAATCCTCCACCGTAAAGCGTGGCGACGTCTTCTTCGGAAAGAGATGCGTCGTAGACTCGGGTTTCGTCGATTAGTCCACTGAAGTCGTAGTTGGTAGTCGCATTCCAGGAGCCAATTCTTACGGGAGCCGTCTCGATGATGACGGAACTCGCTGCGCTAACGGGCATATGACCGACTTGCTTCCCGTCGACGTAGATAAATCTCTCGTTGCCTTTCATGACCCCGACTATGTGTTGCCATGAGCCGATCCTACCCAAGTTGTCATTGGCGTTAATCCTGTTGTTGGGTATTCCGCTCGGACCGACGTTAAAGCTGAAGGATCTGTTGGCGGTTCCAGCTGAATTTACGTCGTACCATAAAAGGACGGAATTATTGTCATTGGTGGAGCGGCAAAAGATTCCCCCGTCAAAAACATCCAAAGTGCTTCCCAACGCAGCCAATTTTATCCACGCGGCTATGGAGAAATCGCCATCGCCGTAGAGTCCCCTAAAAGCAGGAATTTCCGCATAGTCTCGGATTCCGTCCAAGGCCATCGCCTGCCCGAACTTCCCTACGGTTATGTGGGCGTCTCCCTTGAGTAGAGCAAAATTTTTCGCAGGGCCCACATCGGGCACGAAACTTTGGTTGGCTTCGTCGAAAGTCCATCGTGAGATCAAGTCTTCTTGACGGTGCACCACAGGTTGGAACAGCGTCCTAAAAGAGGCTCCTTCCGTTGTGTAGTTCCGATCCTCGTTTAAGTTCCAAGCGGAACTAGGAGGGATGGAGACCAGAATTTCGTCAGCGTCCTGATTTGCGGTAACTTGGAAGGAATAGGAGTTGCCTGAGCCATTGAAGTCCGTGACCGTCCCGCCGATTGGCTTTACGTCCGATTGAGTGAAGCCCGATACGTTTCGATCCAGACCCGCATCAGAGAAGCTGACGTCGTAATTTACCTGTGAAAGGTTTACCGTTGCCGGACCAGTGATAAGGGGAGCGGTGCCCAAATCTCCAAAACCTTTTCCGTAGATGGACTCGACTTCCTGATCGGTTAGAGCGGTCGAATATATCCTGACGTCGTCTAGGATTTCGGCAAATGCTTCGTCCGAGTCGTGGTTGCCAATCAAGTAGACGTCCGAAATCTCCTGCCTGTCCGAAGAGCCAACCATTATCCCGTCGATATAAAAGTAGGTGCGACCACTTTTTCCGACAGCTGCAACATGATGCCAGTCGAGGTACTTTGTCGGTTCAAGCAGTGCTGTTGCACCCCCAGTCCTATAGCGAGACCATTCGGTCGCATCGTTGCCGTCCAAGCTTCCAAGTCTGCGAGTGTAGCTGTTGGTGGAATAAGAACCGTAGTAAATGATCATGCGGTCCCAATCCTGTCCGTTTTGTTTGTCCTTCGATCTGAAGAGGGTGCTCTTGTTCCAAAGTGAAGTCGGATTTGCCGGTACTCGAAGTCCCTTGAACCATGCGCTCAGGGTGTAAGAGTTGAGGGCAATGTCGATTCCGTTGCCGGTGCCATTGTTTACCTGCAAACGGCTTCTAGGCAGATGGAGTGGGAACAGCAGACCTTTGCCGAAACGTCCCTCCTCGGTCAGCCTAGCGCCATCAAGTGCGACTGCATCGTTGTTGTTGGTGGTGCGGTCTCTTATAGTTGCATTTGCATCGTCGTCGAAAGGCCACCATGCTACGAGAGATTCACCACGCGTCATTGCCTTCAGCATGTGCCTTGTCGTGGCTATTACCTCCTTGCTCTTTTCACCGTATCGGTCGGAGATAGCCTCGTTGGCGAGGGTAATGGTCTCGTCTTCACCAAGTGTATTGAATTGTACCATTACCTCGTAGTGTCCTGGGCCAACTGTGGTTGCTGGTCCAGTGAAGGAACTGCCGTTTGAAAAGCTCAAGTCGCTGGTATCGAAGCCAAGGACTTCCACTGGTTTGCCGGCTTGCTCGAACCTGATCGTCAGTTTGAATGGATTGTCTCGCACCACGCGGTCGACTTCCAGAAAAGTATTGATTTTCAGGTCACCTTCTCCATTGCCGTGAAGCAGTCCGATTTCCTGTTGGCTGAGGGCGACGTCGTAGACTCGAAAGTCGTCCAGCATGCCGTAGAAGGTTCGTCTTGTGAGGGTCTCTTCGGTCCATCTTCCCATTTGAAATGGATAAACGTTTCCCGTATAGATTTGGGTCCGTGTCCAATTGGCCCGGCGAACACCGTCGAGGTAAACTTGGACGTTTGTGCCAGTGTAAGTGTGAGCGACGTGAATCCAGCGGTTACGCAGATCGAAGCTACTGGAGAAAGTCGGATCCCAGCACCAGTGTTGGCTCCTCATCACCTTGTAGCCACTGTGATGCAAATCTCGTAGGGCAAAGGTCCTGTTCAGTCCACCACTGCAATTTCGGTGACCGTATCCATAAAGGCCGGCTTCACTCTCCTGGCCGTCGATCACGAACATCCAGAAAGAGATGGTGCGTGGTTTGTTGCCGTCCACATTCAAGTC
>CAZNWO010000003.1:60376-62675 GCA_964576585.1 uncultured Puniceicoccaceae bacterium
CCACTTAACAAGTAAGCTTTGGGACGCCCGTGGGGAATGGTTGGGGAAAGGTTGAATTGCCATTGGGAGCCTGATCCCGTATGATTTGCATCCACGGCTTGCATAGCTGTGATTCTACTGGAATTGAATTCCGAGATGGGCCAAGCTTTCCCGTACTTTCTAAACTCCAAGGAGATGGGGATGGATGCTGCGTGGGTAACTTTGCTAAATGTGGTAAGAATAGAAAGCTTTAGGTCTCCGTGTCCTCGTTCGTACATTGCAATCACGTCATCTTCGAGGAGGGTGGCTTTGTGGATCCTGACGTCGTCAATCACGCCCTCGAACCTGCCGTTCCCGGGATCGGCTAAGTTCGCCAAGGCAAGTTGAAGCTTGGAACTGGGCTCGACCAAGAGCTTTCCCCCGAATTGGCTCCATTTCCCTCGGGATATGCCGTCGACGAATACCTGAAGCTCGTTTTTCTCGGTGGCGTTGTATGTGAGCACAAGATGGTGCCATTGTCCGTCGCTTATGCTTGAGTCAGGCATCACGCGGTCGGTCTTTTCCTCGGTTGTGAGGTATATTTCGGACTTGAAGCCCTCGGTTCCGATTTCAATTGAGGAACCCGTGGAGCCTTTCAGCGAAAGCATGACGTTGTTCACGTTGTTCTCGCTCCATGATATGATGTCTTGATAACGCTTAAACCACAACGAGATTGAAAAGTTTTCGGCTCCCGATAACCCCGGGTCGCCTCCGAGGTCGACGGATTCACCCACCGCGTCGAATTCCACCGCTGCTCGATGTTGCCCATAGGAAGTCCAGTCCGTACCGCCAATAAGTTCTCCATGGTTGGAGCCAATGGAATTTGTAACTGAGGTGCCTTTGGCGTCGTCGAACCACCACCAAGCGATCAAGTCCCCGAGCTTCCTGACGGGAGGCGTTACGGAAATGCTTGTCTCGGTGGGAAGGCTGAGGTCGGAATCGGCGGTTGCGGCGCCTTTGGGCAGAGACAAGAAGATTTTCGTAACGTTGGCGTCGGGAGTGAGCTCGAAAGAGTAGGTGGAAGTTCCCTGAGTAGCTTGGAAGTTGCTGATGGTTGCTCCAACTACCGAGACGTTTGCCTCGACGAAACCCAAGACGTCCTGAGGTTCGCTGAAACGGGTGAAGTGCACCTTGACGGGAATCGGGTCGGCGTTCGTGACCAGGGGAGCCTCGAACCTTGATACGAGGTCCATGTCACCCTCCCCACTGTTGTAGATTGTTAGGATGTCCTCCGCAGTCAATGCGGCGTCGTAGATACGTGTATCGTCGATCGTGCCGTGGAAGAATTGGTCGCCGTCTTCCTTTGCTCCGAAAAACCAGTCCGAAAGGGTTGGTTCTCCGGCCTCGTCGGGGGTGAACGTCTTGTTTGCATAGAGTTCGCCGTTCAGGTATTGCTTGATCGTTCCCGCCTTTCGATCCACTACGCCTGCAAGGTGGTACCACTGTTCGGAAGTGGTTCCCCCGGTGGAACGAACGGAGACCGAGGCAGTTCTGGTTGCGTGCCAAGAGTCGATCGTACCGTCGATCCCGAGCGTCAATCCCTTGTCTCCCAGTACTCCGGTTCGCATGGCGATGGGAAGGAAGGAACCCAGGGTTCGGGTTCCCACTCGGTTACGCTGACCGTGCCCTCCCTTATTGTTTACGATCATTTCGTTTGCTCCGAAGGTTCCATCCTGATTCAGGTCCAACCAGAAGACGCTGCCGTCGTCGCTGCGGGTGCCGAAGGTGACTTCACCTGCGGAAATTGTTCCGGTAGCCCCTATTTTAAGCTTCCCAGTCCAAAGTCCGCCGATCCTGTCTGTGCCGGTCTGACCGCCCGAGCGAGCATCGATGGCGGCGCCGTTGAAGTTCAGCATCTTGTCCAGGTAATGTTCCGCAACGAAGTCCGTTCGGGTAATGAAGCCATTTCCCGAATCGATTGGATCGATGTAACTGTCGTTGAAGTTCTGGCTGCCCCCGTCGAACAAGCGTTCCTTGATACCACCGGGAAAAAGGTAAGCTTGGTTTACGTCCGAGGGATCGATGATGTAGAAGAAGTTGTAATAGGATTCGGGATATCTGCCTTGGATCATTCGGGCCTGTATCCATTCTCCACCGGTACCTTCGTACCAGCCGATTGCAAAATCATACTCGATCTCATCCGGAATGGATGCGGGCTTGAACCAAGAGGATATCGTGTAGTCTCCTTCGCCAACGTCTAGGGGAGAGCCGGCGGCCTCACGAAAGATGGATTCCACGTCGAAGGAAGAGAGCGCAACGCCATAGACGCGGAAGTCGTCCA
>CAZNWO010000003.1:62775-67070 GCA_964576585.1 uncultured Puniceicoccaceae bacterium
ACGCCTGCGGGGAAGGTTACGAAGACGAAGGCGGGATCTTTCGTTGGCACAATGTCGAAGGTGTAACGTGAGCCTGAAATCGGATTCAGGTTCTGAGCGTTGGCAGCGATGAGCTCGAGGTCGTTTAGATCGAATCCCGTGACGTTTGTCTCGTTTCCTTCCGCATCCCGGAAGGTGACGGAGACAGGTATTGTTGCATCATGGGTTGCCCGGGTGGCGTTGATTTCCACGAAAGGTCCGAAGTCCCCCTTGCCGTCGCCATAGGCGATTTCTACCTCGTCATGGCTAAGTGCCACATTGTACAGGCGAAAGTCGTCGATCAGCCCCTCGAAAACGTCTCCTCCGTCGGGTGTGCCTCCAAGACCTAGTTTTCCATTGTCTTGGTTGGGATCTCGGAATTCGTCGAAGGCATTGATGGTGCGTCCGTTCAGGTAGGCCTTGAACTTCTTCCCGTCATAGGTAGAGACCAAGTGCGTCCATTCCCCAACCTTGACCGGGAATTCTCCTCCCAAAACGTAATTAGCCTCAAACCTGTAGTATAGTTTTGCTCCAAGTCCATCAGGATCGAATTGCACGAAGTAAGACGAGAACGTGTTCTCCCTCTTTGCAAACAACTGAGTCCAATCCTGCTGGGCGCTCGTGCTCTTGAACCAAATGGAGAGACTGTGATTCTTTGACAAGGAGAGGTTGTTGTGAGGCCCAATCTCAACCCATCCGGAATTGCCGCTCAAATCTAAGGAACCTTGAGAGATGCCGGTACCCCAAGTGGCTCCCCCTAGGAGGGTAGCATTCAAGTCTATTCCGGAACTGTTGGTGGCTATGCTGCCGTTGCCCTCGTCGAAAGACCATCTGCCCAAGAGATCGTCGTTGCGAACAATGCCCGAAATGTCCGAAGCAAAGATAACTCCAAACAGGAAAAGAAGCTCTTTTGGGAACCCAATTCTCATGCGCGAGATAAACTTAACATAGTTAAGTGTCGGATTCAAAGAATTTCAGGGAGTGTTCTCAAGCTTAATCGTTAGTTGCGTTCACGCGGGAATGAGTTCTTTTCGGATATTTGGTGAGGGAAGTGGTTGGAAATCATTCGATCTCTTTAATATTAAAAGGTTTTTCAGGATTCATATTAATAACCGTAAGTGTGTTACTGCATTATCTGTGGCCAATAATGCAGTAGGTGTGTTCGGGCACGGCTTTTTGGGCAACCGCACTATATTATTAGCCGAAATATGAAGTTTCTTGCAAAAAAAAGAGAAAAACTTTCCATGAATTACCTAGAGGTCTGGCAATCAGTGGTTTGCAAGTTTTATTTCTTTGGCTAAGGGATTTGCCTAAGCAGTTTGGTCAGGACTTTGCCCGGACCACATTCAAGAAATTCACTGACTCCGCTTTCCCGCAAATATTTTATTGTTTCGGACCATTTTACGGGTGAGTGAATTTGGCTCACGAGCAATTCGGGAATTCCGTCGGCACCCTCATAGGGTTTTGCCTCTACGTTCGAGATCACTTTAATGTTCGGTTTCTCGAACTTTATACCTTCCAAGAACTTGGAGAACTCCTCTGCCGGAGTTTTCATCATTCGAGAATGAAAGGCTCCGCTGACCTTGAGTTTTACATAAAGCTTGGCACCCGCTTGCTTGATGGGTTCTTCTAGACTCTCGATATCCGATTCCGGTCCAGAAATTACCGTTTGTTGGGGAGAATTGAAATTGGCCATATCAACCTGTGCAAAGCCTTTTTCATCAATGACCTCTAGGATTTTTGATGGATCCATTCCGATCACTGCGGCCATTCCGCCTCCTGATACTTTTGACATGATCTCCCCTCGCTTCGCAACAATCCGAAGACCGTCTGCAAAGGAGAGGCTTCCTGCAGCATGCAGGGCGGCATACTCGCCGACTGAATGCCCAGCTGCAAAAGATGGATTACAGCCTTCCGCCAGTTTGGATTTTGTCTCTAGGCAACTTACCAAGTACAGGGCGGGCTGGGTAAACTGCGTTTGTCCCAGTTTCTCGGCATGAGACTCATCAAGGCAGATTTCCCTAAAGGACTGTCCCAGGATTTCATCGGCTTCTGAAACTAATTCCGGAAACTGATCGAACCTTTGTTCGCCCATTCCGGAATGTTGGGAGCCTTGTCCGGGAAAAAGGAGAGCTGTGCTCATGCTTACTATTTTGTTTTCATTGAAATTGATTGCACCTACCGTGAAGTCGATTGATGATCCTGCGAATATTCCCCCTGTCGCGAAAAATGCAAGCTCATCTCATAGTCGACGGAAATAACGCCCTGCATTCGGTTGAAGACTTGAATTCGATCTTGCGTCACGATCGACGCGAAGCCCGAAATGCGTTGGTACGGCTTCTGCAACCTATTCATGATGAAGATGGTTACAGAGTGACCGTGGTTTTCGACGGACGCGAAGGAATCGGTTCAATTCAGAAGTTTGGACCCGATGACACTTTTAGCATCGTTTACTCGAGTTCCGAGCAATCTGCAGATGGTGCAATCGAGCGAATGCTTCTCGCTGCCCGCAATCCCGAGGTAATTACGGTGGCCACCAACGACAACTTGATTCGCAACTGCGCCTACGAAGTGGGTGCGAGTGCTCTTCGGGCCGAGGATTTGCCGAAGTGGGTAGATCGGGCCGTCTCACGTCGAGTTGCGCGTGAAGGAAATACTTCGCCCGCAAAGGTAACTCTTCCATTTCGAAACTCGATCGAAATCCCTGATGATTTCAAAGGGAAGTAGTTGATTTTACCTCTTGTGAAACAACATGCAGTCGAGGAAGTGCCTGGTTTGTATGGGCCCGTCAGGATTCCCGAGCGATTGCTCCAACAGATTTGGTCTCGAAGCGATTTTGATTCAGATAACCTTGTTGCTCTCGAAGGGCATTCAATCAAGGTAATTTCCTCGGGCAAATGGAATGTGTCTCATGAAGGCCCCGACTTTCTCGGTGCTGAAATCGAAATTAATGGTCGATTGCTGATTGGGGATGTCGAGATTCATTTCAACCGCATTGATTGGTTAAGACACGGTCACGACAAGGATTCGAACTTTCGGTCTACGATCCTGCATGTCGTGCTTTTTGCCGAAGATCCACCCGTTGAATCTTGTCGGTCCGATAGGCATGTTTTTCCGCCGACCTTAGTCTTGCTTCCTCTTCTCTTCCAAAGCCTTGAGGAATATGCGGAGCAAGATGCATTGGAGACGCTCAATAGGGTTGGTGTCGATGAAGCCATTTCAGATTGGCTGTCATTGCCTTTGGATGAACGCAAGTCTCGCTTGCTCGAACTTGCAAGGCAGAGGTGGGTTGCAAAGCTGAATCATGCTCGAGAACGCATATCTTCGGAGGGTTGGACCGAGGCATGCCATCAGTTTGCCTTGGAAATCCTTGGTTATCGACGCAACAGGGTTCCCATGTCTACCCTCTCGCTCGCTTATCCCTTTGCCGAGATGTCCCGTCTCGGAAAGAGCGCGAATCAATTGTTTGATGAGGGGGTGGGGGAATGGAAGTTGGCGGGTCTTAGACCTGCAAATCATCCCTTGGCTCGTTTGCGACAATACCTTAAAGTCCTCAAGCTTCGTCCCAACTGGCCAATACTTCTTGCAAAAGTCCCGTATGCCTTATCCGAGGGAATATCTTCCCGCAAATTGTTGGAGATTAGTGCCTTGAGGCAGAGTTTCTCCAGTTTCGTTCTGGGTGGAGCCATCGGAGGGACTCGTTTGGAAACCCTTGTGGTGGATGGTTTTCTGCCCCTTCTTTCCGCCAAATCGGGGGACGACCTGTTTCACCATTGGCATCTTTGGTATGCCGGTGATTTTCCTGAAAAGCTTAAGGTTTTCCTTCGGGAATCAGGTGTTGCTGGTCCGCAGACCGCCACCCCTTATTCAAACGGTTTCTTTCAAGGCGCGTTGGCTCACTTTATTGAAAGAAACTTGATTTGATCGGCATTCAGAACTCAGGAAAGAAAGGGTTGTGTCTTTTTTCCTCGCCGACCGTGGTCATGGGACCGTGACCGGGGCACAGGATCGTCTCGTCCGGCAAGGTCATGATTTTATCTCTGTTCGTCTGGAGGGCATCCGCATAGGAGACCATGCCGCCACCCATTGAACCTGCAAACATGGCGTCACCTACGACAGCAATAGGCTTTTCGAGTCCTTCGATCACGTAAGTCATACCCCCTTGGGAGTGCCCGTGGGTGTGTAGAGTCCGGAGTTTCAAGTTTCCTAGGTTTTGGTTGAAACCCTCTTCGATTAGATTTGCATCCTCAATTGCTTCAAGAGCGTGAACAAACACT
>CAZNWO010000004.1:0-62893 GCA_964576585.1 uncultured Puniceicoccaceae bacterium
AAAGGTAATTATAATAACGTGGAATGCGCCACGGTCCTTCAAGGGAAGGGCGACCGGCGCAGGCAAGAAAGCCGAAGTCCCGTCCACGAGGCATTAATTCAAACGTTACTCAAAATGAAAAATATCAACATCAAACGAACGATGAAGGTCGGGCAGGAAGTCCTGCTCGGCTGGGAAGCCGAAGCCGCCGAGCTGAGCCTGGGCGGAAAAACAATGGATCAAATGAAGGAACTCGCCGACGAGGCCCAAGCCGCAATCGACCGCCTGGCCAAGCTCCGCAACGAGGAGAAGGCCGCCATGGTGGAAAGAGACGCCGCCGTGATCTCCTTTTGGGAGGCCCTGAAGCGGGCACGGCACGCGGTGCTGAGCCATCCGCGTTTCGGGGGTGATTCCGCCTTGTACGGCCGCTGGGGCTACGTGCGGGATTCCGAACGAAGCAGCGGCTTGGGGCGAAAGCCGAAGGATCCGCCGGGAGAAGAGGCGCCGGAGGAGGGCTGAGGCATCCGCCGACTAGGCTGTTGGGGGCGGGGCTTGCGAAGGCGGGTCCCGCCTCTCGCGTTGTTGGGGGCGGGCTAGTTGTCGAGGTCGCAGCGACCGCAGTTGCTGGGCATGCCCGAGCAGGGCGGGAGGTCGGCGCCGGCGAAGGAATCGCCGTCGGAAGAGGTGGCGGCGAATACGGACAGGCGCTTCTCCAGCTTGGTCGACTCGCAGTGGGGGCACTTGGCCTCGCCTTCCCAGTCGGAGGAGCGGACGAGGATCTCGGAATCCTTCTCGCAGGTGCTGCAGGTGAACTCGTAGATAGGCATGTGAAAGGGAAGCTTGCCCGCGGAGGCGGGCGGAAGATCAATAGTTCGCGAGGAGCTCGAAGAACCAGGCGATCATGTAGATGAAGGAAATCACGATGCCCGCCCCGAAGACGCCGAAGAAGGAATAGTTGAGGATTTTCTGGGTGCCTTCGGACCGCAGCACCTCGGGCTCCTTCTCCATCGATCCCACGAAGAGGATGAAATACACCACGAGGGCGAAGATGGGCATGGTGATCATGAACCAGTCAAACTCAGTACTCATTTTTCAGCTTGCTTGATATCCTTTTAAATAATGCTGAGTCCACAATGCAGGCTGCAGGGGGCGAAGTCAAGACCGGGAGGCTTTTCCGCGTTGCGAAGCTGCGGGCAAGGGCTAGGATGCGGCGATCATAAAGACAAGAAACCCAACGGGAGAATTTTGCCATGAAGAAGATTTTGTTCCTGCCCCTGGCGGCGCTTGCAGCTTGGGCTTGCCTTCCCGCGATCGGGCTGGAGGCCGCCGACAAGAAGCCGCGCCCGGGAGCTGATTCCGCAACCCGAACCAAGGGAAAAGTGAAGAAGATTCGACACGTCGTGTGCTTCAAGTTCAAGGAGGACGCCACCGACGCCCAGATCCGCAAGGTGGAGAAGGCGTTCGCGGGACTGAAGAAGAAGATTCCCGAAATCAAGGGTCTGGAATGGGGTGTGAACAACAGCCCGGAGGGACTGAACAAGGGTTTCACCCACTGCTTCATCGTGACCTTTGCCGACGAGAAGGGACGGGAAATCTACCTGCCCCACCCCGATCACAAGGCGTTCGTGGAGATCCTGAAGCCGATCCTCGACGACGTCTTCGTAATCGACTTCTGACCTCGGATGCGATTCCTCGGTCGCGCCGCCATCCTGCTGTTGCCGGCAGCGGCAGCGCCGTGCATGCAGGCCGAGCAGGTCTTTCGGATCGCCGGCTACCTGCCCGAGTACAGGGTGGCTGGCGTGGAGACGGAACAGGTGAAGGGGTTGACGGACCTGATCGTATTCTCGGTTTGGCCGAAGGCAAGCGGAGCGCTGGACGCGAGCGCTTGGCCGGGGGCGAAGCTGAAGAAGGCGAGACGGCTTGCCCGTGGAGCGAAGGCCCGACTGCTGGTTGCGGTGGGCGGTTGGGGAAGGTCGACGGGCTTTGCCGAGATGACGAGCAGGGAAGAGACCCGGGGAAAGTTTGCGAAAGAGCTGCTGGACTTTTGCAAGGCCAACGAGATGGCGGGCGTGGTCTACGACTGGGAATTCCCAAGCAACGCCAAGGAGGAAACGGGCATGGGGAAACTGCTGGGCGATACCCGGCGCCTGTTCGAGCCGAGCGGGCGAAGGGTGGAGATCGCGGTCAACCCGGCAAAGACCTTGCCTAGGGAATGGACGGCGAAGGTGGACGCCGTACAGGTGATGTCCTACGACAACGGCCCCAGGCACTCCACCTACGAGCAGGCCGTGGCCGATCTGGACGCCATGGCGCGCATGGGAGCCCCGGCCAAAAAGCTGTTGCTCGGGCTGCCCTTCTATGGTCGCGGGATCGCCAACCGAGACCGCGCCATGACCTATGCGGAGATTCACCAAAGGTTTCGACCGGGGGAGGACCTGGACGAGGCGGGCGGGTTCTACTTCAACGGGCCGAGAACCCTGCAGAGAAAAGTGAGCCTGGCCAAGGAGCGCGGTCTGGGAGGAGTAATGATTTGGGAAATCGGACAGGACGCAAGGGGCCGAGCCTCCCTGCTCTCGCGCCTGACGCAAGCAAAGAAGAATCCCTGAAAGCCCGATTGCGGGCTTGTGCAAAAAGCATGGCGAGGACAGCATGCGGAGAATGAGAACCTTCGCCTGCCTGATCCCGTTGGTCGCGTGCCTCGCCGGCTTGAGCTTCGCAAAGACGAGGTATGCATCCCATCCGCCGATGCGTCCCCTGCCCGAGCCAAGCGACATTCCTGCCGGAAAGAACCCGACCTTCTACGTGGACTCCTCGAGGGGAAACGACGCCAACCCGGGCACGAAGGCAAAGCCCTGGAAGAGCATCAACCACGGGCTGCGCAGGCTGAAGCCGGGAGACGCCCTGCACCTTCGAGGCGGAACCTATTACGAGAACGTCGTGATCCCCGTGTCGGGGACGGAGGAAGCCGAGATCGTGATTCGATCGCATCCCGGAGAGCTCGCCACCATCGACGCGGGGCTGAGGGAGTTTCACGATTCCCCGGAAGATTCCTGGAAACCCTTCGAGGGAGGAGCGAAGGGAGAGTTCGTCTCGACCCGAACCTACCCGCAATTCAACGGGCGCCCAATCGTCCACGCCTTTCCCGCAGCGGGATGGGAACCCTTCTTCGGCAAGGAGGACGTGCGGGCCGTGGCGCTGGGGCACTTCGCCGACTCCATGGTTCCCTTGCACGGCTATCGCCAAGTCGAGGACCTGCGGGACGACAGCATGCTCTGGGACGTATCGAGCAAGTTCGACAAGGCCTCCGGCGTCTACTGCGGGCCGGGCCTGTGGTTCAACCGCAAGACCGAACGGATCCACGTTCGCCTCGCCCACACCACCCTGGCGGGTTTGGGCGACCGCCATTACCGAGGTGAAACCGATCCCCGCAAGCTCGCCCTTTGCGTGTCGGGACCCTACGGCGCGGACGCCCTGCGGATAAACGGCGTGAGCAACGTCGTCCTCCGTGACATCGAGGTGCGAGGGGCGTCGGGCAGCCCACTGGTAAACCTCTACGGCTCAGAGAACGTCACCCTGGACGGGTTGACCCTGCACGGCGGTTCACCGGGCTTGCTGGCCAAGGCTTCGAGCAAGGTGCGGATCGTGAACTGCGCCTTTCGGGGACTGGCGGCGCCATGGTCCTCGCGGGCAAGCATGAAGTACAGGGGGACGCCATCCTATCGCCTGATCACCCAGCGGAACAAGCCCCTGAACAAGGATTGGGAAATCAGCCATTGCGAGTTCACCGACGACCACGACGGGATCTGGATTCGCTACGTCGACGGGTTGAATTTCCACCACAATTACTTCGACCACTTCAACGACGACGGCATCGAGGTGGGCGCGCGGAAGAGGGACCATCTCCTCCACATTCATCAAAACCTGATCTCGCGATGCGCCCTGACCCTGACCCTGCACGAGATGGAAGTCGACGAAGGGGCGCACGAGGTGGACGAAGGCAGGGGGGTGTTCGTGATGCGCAACGTGATCGACCTTCGGGGAGGCATCCTGAAGTACCTGCCCAAGGAGGAGGACCCCTCGGGCGCATACATGAAAAGCCCGGGGGCCTTGGCGGGGGACCATGGAAGCCCGATCTGGCCCGACTACCACTTCTACCACAACACCGTGATTCGTCCGAACGGCGCCTGGCGCGGATACTACGGGCACGGGATCGGGGGACGCGGGACGCGCGGCAACCGCAGAAGCCTGCTGAACAACTGTTTCGTGCAGCTGGAGGGATTGCCGGGCCTGAATTTTTCCTCCGCGCCGGAAGGCTACGAAATCGACGGCAACCTGCACTGGGGACTGCTGGACGGCCCGAGCTACAAGGGCGACTTCTTCAAGCAAATGGGACGCAGGATGGCTTTTCGCAAAATGCCCTACCCCGAGCGCTGGATGAGGAACGACGTGTTCGCCGATCCCAAGTTCAGGAAGCTGACCTCCGGATGGGAAGACGATTTCGACTTGAGCCTCAAGAGGGGAAGCCCCGCGGAAAACATGGGCGTGAAAATCCCGGAGAAATGGCCGGACCCGTTGCGTGCGAGCGACCCCGGAAAGCCCGACCTAGGCGCCATGCCCATGGGAACCAAGCCCTGGAGAGTGGGCATTCGGGGAAGACTCGACCTGAACGGCAAGCAAGTGGATTGACCTCGGCGCGACGCCGGGAGCCTCAAGAAAAGATTCTCTCAGGGTTGACCAAGTCGGGGGTATTCGACTAGTGACGAAGCCGATGAAAAAATTCCTCGCCCCCTCCCCCATTCGTTCGCGTAAGAGCTTCCTTTGGTTGTTCGCCTTGCTCACGCCCTTTGCCTTCGTACAATCGCAGGTCAAGACCCCCGCCATATTCGGGGAGAACATGGTGCTCCAGCAAAAGCACAAGAATCCCGTCTGGGGCTGGGCCGGCAAGGGGGAGAAGGTAACCGTCTCCATTGCAGGGCAAAAGCATGAGACCCAAGCCGACAAGGACGGCGCTTGGCGCGTGACGCTGAATCCCATGGATGCTTCGAGCAAGCCCAAGGTGCTCACGATCAAGGGAAAGTCCTCCTCGCTCGAATATGGAAACGTGCTGGTCGGGGAAGTCTGGGTCTGCTCGGGTCAGTCGAACATGGGGTGGTCGGTAAACAGCTCGGACGACTCGGACTTGGAAACGCTGACCGCCCATCACCCGAACCTGAGGCTGATCAGCGTGCCACAAGTCGGGACGCAGGAACCGCAAAGCGACTTCAACGGCAAGTGGGAAGCCACCACTCCCGAGACGGCGAGGAACTTTTCCGCGGTCGGCTACCTATTCGGCCGACGCCTCCACCAAGCCCTGCAAGTTCCCGTGGGGTTGATCGACAACGCTTGGGGAGGTTCCGCCTGCGAGGCCTGGATTCCACGAGATCGGCTGAACGCCACCGCCGTGGCCAAGCCCTACATGGAACAGTGGAAGAAGACCGAGGCCGAGTATGACGCCACCAAGGCCACGGAGGAATATGAAGCGCGATTGGCCAAATGGAAGGAAAAGGCCAAAAAGTTGAAGGCTGAAAAGAAAGGTGTGCCGAGAGCACCCAGAAAACCACGCAACCCGCTGACAGGCCAGCACCGCCCGGCAAACCTCTACAACGGCGTCCTCAAGCCAATCATCGGCTACGGGATCAAGGGAGCCATCTGGTATCAGGGGGAAAGCAATTCAGCCCGAGGCCACGCTTATCGTGAGGTCTTCCCGCTCATGATCGAGACCTGGAGGAGGGACTGGAAGCAGGGAGACTTTTCTTTCTACTGGGTACAGCTGGCGGACTTCATGGGCGAAGACCAAGAACCCACGGACAACAACTGGCCCGAACTGCGCGAGGCCCAAACCATGACCCTCGACAGGCTGAAAAACGTCGGGCAAGCCGTCATCATCGACGTTGGAGAAGGAAGGGATATCCATCCCCGGAACAAGCAGATCGTCGCCAACCGACTGGCCCGTCACGCCTTGGCAAAGGACTACGAGGTGAAGATCGCTCACGAGAGTCCGCGATACAAGTCGATGGAGACCAAGGCGAACAATGCCATACTGACCTTCGATCACGTAGGGACGGGACTTTACACCTTCGACGTCCGCGAACCGATCGGGTTTGCCATCTGCGGCAAGGATCGAAAGTTCGTCTGGGCCAAGGCAAGGCTTGCGGGCAAGGACAAGGTGGCGGTATGGGCGGATGGAATCAAGGAACCGGTTGCCGTTCGCTACGCTTGGTCGAACAACCCGGCCTGCAACCTTTACGGCAAGACGGGCTCGGTCACCCTGCCCGCCACTCCCTTCCGCACGGACGACTTCCCCATGGTCACCAAAGGGAAGTAAGCGAAAGCGTGGATTTGCAAATGAAGTGGTTCCCTGCAGTCGCCTTCTCGACTTTCATCGCCTGCCTCATTCAGGCAGAACCCAAGCTGGAGGTCGTCCTGGACTCGACCCAAGTCAAGAATCCATTCGGCGTAGCTTTCGACGACAAAGGAAACGCATTCGTCGCCGAGTACATGGGCGGCCGCGTACACAAGCTGCAGGCGGATGGAAAGCTCATCACCATTTCGGGCAATGGCAAGAAAGGCTTTGCAGGTGACGGCAAGGACGCCAAGGAAGCGGTTTACAACGGGATACACAATGTCGTCCGGACGTCCCGCGGAGACCTCTACCTATCGGACACGAGAAACAACCTGATCCGAAAGATCGACGGGAAGACCAACTTGGTATCAACCATTGCGGGAGTTCCGGGACGAAAAGGGTTTTCAGGCGAC
Source organism: uncultured Puniceicoccaceae bacterium (assembly GCA_964576585.1). Taxonomy (GTDB): domain Bacteria; phylum Verrucomicrobiota; class Verrucomicrobiia; order Opitutales; family Seribacteraceae. The sequence goes on from CAZNWO010000004.1 coordinate 6,775, forward strand.
AACGGTCCGGCAAACAAGGCGCAGCTCGCGGACCCCATTTCCATAAGCCTCTCGCCCGATGAAAAGATCCTTTTGATCGCGGACATCCACAACAAGCGCATACGGGGCATAGACCTTGGAACGGGTATCATCAAGACCCTTGCGGGGAACGGAAAAAAGGGAAGGCCAAAGTCGGGTCAGCCCGCCACGGAACAACCGCTTGCCGACCCACGCGCCTCGATGATGGACGCCAAAGGAAACCTCTACGTCCTTGAACGTGGTGGCAACGCCTTGCGAATCGTGCGACCCAACGGCAAGGTGTTCACCTTGGCGGGCACAGGCAAGAAAGGGAAACAGGACGGCCCCGCGAAACAGGCGACCTTCGCAGGCCCCAAGCACCTCTGCATGGACAAGCAGGGCAACGTCATCATTGCGGACGACAACAACCACCTGATCCGCCTGTACGATCCAAAAGCAAAGACCGTCTCCACCATCCTTGGGGGAGAAGCAAAGCCGAAAACCAAACTGAATCGGCCCCATGGTGTAGCCATCGCGCCGGACGGAGCCCTGTGGGTTTGCGACAGCTGGAACGATCGAGTCCTGGTCTTGCGAAACTATTTACCATGAAGATAAAAACTCAAATCCTCGCCCTCCTGCTGACCTCGGCGGCTTCCGCCCGGGCAGCCGATCTTCCCAACATCCTCTGGCTCACCAGTGAGGACAACGGTCCACACCTAGGTTGCTACGGAGACAAGTATTCCACCACCCCGAACCTGGACGCTCTCGCCGCCAAGGGCATGCTCTACACCAGGGCAATCTCGAACGCACCCGTCTGCGCTCCCGCCCGCACCACGATCATTTCCGGCATGTATCCGCCCTCCACGGGATCGGAGCACATGCGCAGCATGACCAGCCTGCCGGCAGCATACAAGATGTACCCGACATACCTGCGAGAGCTGGGTTATTATTGCACCAACAGTTCCAAGGAGGACTACAACCTGCGAAAGGACGGGCAAGTCTGGAGTGCCGGAGGACGCCAGGCTCACTGGAAGAACCGGCCCGACAAGAAGCAACCGTTCTTCGCCATCTTCAACTTCACGGTATCGCACGAGAGTCAAATCCGCAGGCGTCCTCACACGCAGGTTCACGATCCCGCCAAGGTGCGCGTGCCTGCCTACCATCCCGACCACCCCGAGGTGCGCAAGGACTGGGCCCAGTACTACGACAAGCTAACCGAGATGGACAAGATGGTCGGCGCCAAGTTGAAGGAACTGGAGGCTGCCGGTCTCGCCGACGACACCATCATTTTCTACTACGGCGATCATGGTTCGGGGATGCCCCGCAGCAAGCGTTGGCCGTTTTTCTCCGGCTTGAACGTCCCGCTCATCGTTCACGTTCCCGAAAAGTGGAAGCATCTCGCGGCCTCCGACTACAAGGTAGGCGGCAGCAACGACCGCAGGGTCGGGTTCATCGACCTCGCCCCCACCCTTCTGAGCATTGCGGGCAAGAAGCCACCGGCGCATATGCAGGGGCACGCCTTCATGGGCAAGCACGAGGCGCCCGCCCAAGAGTACGGCTACGGCTTCCGTGGCCGTATGGACGAACGCTACGACATGGTGCGCAGCGTGGTCGGAAAGCGATACATCTACATACGCAACTACATGCCGCACAAGCTATACGGCCAGCATGTGAACTACATGTTCATCACTACCACCACGCAGGTTTGGAAGCGTCTCTACGACGAGGGAAAACTGAACGAAGCCCAAAGTCATTTCTGGAAGACCAAGCCTGCAGAGGAATTGTATGACCTCGAAGAAGACCCTGACGAAGTGAACAACCTTGTCGGTTCCAAGAAGCACCAAAATATTCTGGACCAAATGCGCAAGGCCCACCGTGATCACGTCACCAAGATCCGCGACGTCGGGTTTCTCCCCGAAGGCGAAATCCACTCTCGCTCCAAGGGCTCGACTCCCTACGAGATGGGACACGACGACAAGAAGTATCCCTTCAAGAAGATTCACGCAGCCGCCGACCTTGCCTCCTCGATGCGGAAGTCCGACCTACCCAAGATCACGTCCCTTCTGGACGAAAAGGATTCCGCCGTTCGCTACTGGGGAGCACTCGGTCTGCTCATGCAGGAAAAGACGGGAGTCAAGCATGGGAGGGAAGCCCTGCTCTCCGCGCTTGGCGACGCTTCGCTCTATGTTCGTGTAATCGCCGCAGAAGCTCTAGGCAAATACGGTTCGAAAGATGACGTCGCCAAGGCAGTGGAGACGCTCGGCAAAACGGCGGACCCAATCAAGAACGGCTGCTTCCCATCCATGCTTGCCATGAATGCAATCGATCATTTGGACGAAAAGGCGAAGTCGCTAGTCCCCTTGATCCAGTCCATGCCGCGGACGCCGAACGAGGTCGACGGACGATTCAGGGGCTACGTAGGGCGCCTCGTCGATACCACTCTCAAGGAACTCGGCGCTTCGTCAAAAGCCCAACCCAAGCCCAAGAAGAAAAAGGATCGGAAGAAGTAACCGAACCTAGAACACGCAAGGCAGCAGGACGCCATCCCGCATGCCGTGAATGATCTTCTTGTCGGCGGGACAAAAGGTGGCGAGCGCCGCCGAAAGACCAGCCTTGCCGTCTCGAACGAAGTAATAGGGACTCAGGCGCAAGCGACCTTTCATGGGCGTGATTTCACCCGAGTCTTCAAAAACGTCGTGCGTAAGAAGCGCCGGCTTGCGGAATTCCTGCAGAACGTGAGTCGGTTCGGGAAAGCTAGCGAGGGCGTTTTCGATCGCACCAGTCCACTCTTCACCTGAGGCGTCGCTCCCGATCACCACGCTGCGGGAACCCCAAGCAGTCTCGTGAAAGCCACTCGCCTTCACGACTAGCTCTCGCTCTTTCTTGGATGCCTTTGCCAAGTCATGCCAGGAACTGATCGGGGAACCACCAACCGTAGGTCCCGCCAACATGGCCCCCGGAGGAAGCTCCGCAGGATCGAGAATCCAAGTCGGAGGAATGATCTTGCGAAGCAGATTCAGGTCGGCGGGGGTAAGGTTCTCTTCCCAGAATTGGCCAAGGCGATGATGCCAAAACAGGGCCAAGGACAGTTTTTCCTCCTGAAAAGTCCGCATGGGCGGAGTAACGGAAACGACTCCCGATTCCACGGCTTCGGCAAGTTCCCGCATAATCGGAACCTGATCGTCGAATAGTTCCCAGAACCGATATACGACGTGCTGCCTCTTGCCCTCAAGGTATACCCCGTCGGAAGAAACCTGCAGGTCCTCGGGACGACTCACGCGAACTTCAAGACCTCTCGCCCGCAGGGTCTCCGCGATCCACTCCATCTCGGGCCTGTAGGTCTCGGACTCCTCACTCACGGCAAGGACGATCGCCATATCTTCACAATCCCCAGCCATGGATGAGACCGTCTGAAAAAACGCGTTAGGCACGTCATGAGCCTGCTCACGCAGGTATACTTCTTCAAGAAAGGAAGTAAGGCCAATGCCACCCGGAACGGCATCCATTTCCGTAAGGGCAAAGCCATCGGCCGTCGCAATAAGATCCGGGCGAAGGACGGAAGGGCAAGATCCTTTAACGGCTTTGGCAGCGCCATGCTCGACAAGCCATGTCGGCTTTCCCGCATCCAGGTATTCGGCAACCCAAGGAGCCCGGAGGTCATCGTTTCGAACCAGCCGATCGTTCGAGCGGGACTTGAGATAAAGCCTCTCGAGAGCCTTGTGAAAACCTAGGCAGGCATCTCCAATCGCATGGAGTTCCGATACAACCTCGGCGGGCAATGGCCAAGGGTTCGGCGAGAGACGCCACGACTTATCCTCGAAGAGTGGTCTCTCCAGAGCCGCCTGAAGGACGGGCAACGTAGGATGTTCTGCAACCACTGAAGCGGGGCTAGGAAAAAGGTTATCGCCGCAGGCTTTAGTCCTCGACCTGAAAGTCCTTGTTTCTTTGTCGAGGACAACCCGCCCGCAACCAACCGTTGACGAAGGAATCGAGATCGCCGTCCATGACTCCCTGAACGTTCGACGTCTCCACCCCCGTACGCAAATCCTTCACCATCTGGTAGGGCTGAAAGACATAGCTGCGGATTTGGTTCCCCCATCCGATCTCGCCCTTTTCCCCGTAGAACTTCTCCAACTCGGCGCGTTTCTCGTCCTGCTGCTTTTCGTAAAGGCGAGACTTCAGCACGCGCATCGCGGTCTGCCTGTTCTTTAGCTGGGAGCGCTCGTTCTGGCACTGAACCACGATGTTAGTCGGAAGGTGTGTGATGCGTACGGCGGAATCAGTCTTGTTTACGTGCTGCCCTCCCTTGCCGCTCGACCTGTAGGTATCGATGCGAAGATCGTCCTCCTCGACCTCGACCTCGGCGTCGTCATCATCCAATTCGGCGATAACGTCCACTGAGCAGAAGGAGGTGTGCCTCCTCTTATTTGAATCGAAAGGGCTAATGCGCACAAGCCTGTGCACTCCTCTCTCCGCCTTGGCATAACCGTAAGCATTAAGGCCATCGATTCGAATGCTGCATCGACTGATGCCCGCCTCTTCCCCGGGTTGGGCATCCTGGACCTGAACGTCGAATCCGCGACGCTCGGCCCAACGAACGTACATCCTCATGAGCATGTCGGCCCAATCGCAGGATTCCGTGCCACCGGCGCCGGCATGAATGCTGAGCAGGGCGGGCCGACTATCGAAGGGTTCGTTCAAAAAGCTCGCGATCTCAAGGTCGTCGATCTCTCGGGAAAGGCTCTCCAAGGAATCGGCGAACTCACGAACGAGTTCCTCATCGGAATCCTCCTCCGCCAATTCCGCAAGAACCTCAAGGTCCTCGACCTTGGATCGAAAGGTCTCGATCCTCTCGACCGACTGCTTAAGACGATTGGCCTCCGAGGATACCTTGCGAGCCTCATTCTGATCGTCCCAGAAAGTAGGCTGAGCCATTCGCTCCTCTAAAGTGGCGACCTCTTCTTTTTTCCCATCGCAATCGAGAAATTTCCAGAGGTGGCCCGTCCTCTTGGAAAGATCCTGCATGCGGGACTTGTCTTCAGGAACAATCATGAAAAATCCGATATTGGCTAGATGTCGAAACCGTAGCCTTCGGGCAACTCCTCGTGCAACCCGCATTCGCGCTTGTGCCCGGCATGGCGAGTTTCCTCTCGAGACTCGACTTCGGAGAGCTTCTTTGTGCTGTGCCAGTCACCCAAGGAGTCGTAGCCCTTTCCTTCCAAGGGATGATAGGGAAGGTCGTTATCGGGAAGGTAGCGATAGGTTTCGCGATCATTCCAATCGAGAATCGGGTAGACCTTGGCCACCCCTTTCTGGTGCTCGATGAAGGAACGACTGGCGCGACTGTCCGACTGCTGTCTACGCAACCCCGCCAACCAAGCAGTCGCCCCGAGATCCTTCAGTGCGCGCTGCATCGGCTCAACCTTGTTGAAATAGTTGTACCGCCGCATCTCCTCCTCGCCTTGCTCCCAGAGTTTTCCGAACCTAGCTTCCTGACCTGCGGGAGTCAGCCCTGCGGAATAGGTTACGGGTGAGATTTCCAGACGCTTGCACAAGACTTCCATATATTCGTAAGTTTCCTTGAAGAGGTAGCCCGTATCCACAAAGATTATCGGGATGTCTCGACTGACGCGCGAAGCCAAATGCAGCATAACCGCGCTCTGCAGCCCAAAGCTTGTAGACATAACCAGATTCTCCCCGAATCGATTCCACGCCCAACGCACCCGACCAACTGCATCCAGTTTTTCAAGCTCGGCGTTCTCAACCGAAAAGTCATCATTGTCCGCCTTCATAATCTGATTGGGGCAAGGAAAGGATCATGTCAGGCAAAAGACCTTTAGTAAAGAGCAGGCTTGCACGATGATGCCGAAAGATGAATCGGTTTGCTACCGCGAATCAAAAGAGTAGTTTCTGGCTCATGGATGAAATAGATAATTTGGTGGATCGACAGCCCGTCCTCAAGGAATGCATCACGGAGGTTCGGTCCGCTCTTGAAGTCCTGATCGGCTGTTTTCGCACAGGAAACAAACTGTTGCTATGCGGGAACGGTGGAAGCGCAGCCGACTGTGAGCACATTGCAGGAGAACTCGTGAAGAGCTTTTACGGAGAACGTCCGCTGAATCCGGAATTGGCGGAAAAGCTAGGTCCCGAACTTGCCGGAAAGCTTCATGGCAGCCTACCTGCAATCCCCCTCCCCTCTTTTTCCTCCTTTCACACCGCCTTCGCCAACGACGACGAACCGCAATTTGCATTTGCCCAGCAAGTGCTGGGTTTAGGCAAACCCGACGACGTGCTTCTTGCGATAAGTACCTCGGGCAATTCGAGAAACGTACTGCATGCCTCACGAACCGCCCGGGCAATCGGCCTTAAGGTCATCGGCCTTACCGGGCAAGAGGGTGGAAAACTCGCTTCAATTTGCGATGTCGCAATTAGACCCCCTGCAACCGACGTGGCAAGAATTCAGGAGTTTCACCTGCAGATTTACCACGCCCTTTGCCAAATGGTCGAGGAAGCCATCTTCGGCCGAGACACTTGAAGGAACTCATGCCGGATCTCCTGAATCGTTTCCCGGCAAAACTTCTTGATCCCATCAAGAGGATTGCGGGGGAAGCGGATGGTGCGGGAGGCCGAGCAATAATCGTAGGTGGTTCCGTGAGGGATGCCCTCTTGAAAGAGGAGGCCAAGGACGTCGATCTGGAAATAAGCGGGCTGAAGCCGGATACAGTGAGGAATTTGCTTTCCAAGCATTATGGCTTGGACGAGTACGGGAAATCTTTCGGGGTGATAAAGCTGAAGGGCTTGCCTATAGAGGTTGCCATGCCCCGCACGGAAAACAAGGTGGGAACCGGTCATCGGGGATTCGACGTAAACGTAGACCCACACCTACCCTTTCCCGCTGCCGCAGCAAGACGCGACTTCACAATCAATGCGATTGGGCTCGATCCATTGTCGGGAAAAATCCATGACCCGTGGAAAGGTCTACAAGATTTGGAAAAAGGTATCCTTCGGCACGTGGGACCGGCTTTCGTGGAAGATCCGCTCCGTGTCCTGCGAGGCATGCACTTCGTCGCTAGACTGAAACTTGCCCCGGATCCGGAGACCGTAGAGCTTTGCAAGACAATCGGTCTGGAAGGTATTCCCAAGGAAAGAATTCTCGAGGAATGGAAAAAACTAATCCTCAAGGGAAAAAAGATTTCACTCGGACTAGAATTCCTGAAGGAGACGAATTGGCTGAGGTTCTTTCCCGACTTGGAAAGGCTGGTCGATTGCCCGCAAGACCCGGAATGGCATCCTGAGGGAGACGTCTGGACTCACACCCTGCACTGTATGGATGCCTTTGCCGAAAGGAGGATCGGCGATAGCTGGGAAGACCTGATCGTCGGTTTTGCGGTTCTCTGCCATGACTTAGGGAAACCACTTACAACCATTACCGACGACAACGGCCGCATCCGATCCCCAAAGCACGAATCAATCGGAGAAAAGCCAACCCTGTCCTTCCTCGAACAGTTGACGGATCAAAAGGATTTTATCGAGCAAGTCGTTCCACTGGTACGCCGACACTTGGCTCCATTCTCCTACTACAGGGATGGAGCAAGCGACTCCGCAATTCGCAGGTTGGCTGGAAAAGTGGGGCGAATCGATCGTCTGGTCAGGGTCGCGGAAGCCGATATGGCGGGTCGCCCTCCTAAATCGAAGGAATTTCCCGCAGGCGAATGGTTGTTAGAGCGAGCCGAGGAACTTCGAGTGAAGGACGCCGCCCCCCAACGCATCGTTCTCGGACGACATCTAATCCAGCGAGGGATGCAACCCGGCCCCAGTTTCAGCCCCATCCTCGAGGAATGCTTCGAAGCCCAACTCGATGGTGCATTCAGTGATCTTGAGGGTGGTCTTGCTCAACTCGATTTAATCTTAAAGCGCACGTCGAGTGACGTTTAACGTATGTTCATCTGAAATAAATGCCGCTTCAAGCATTCCACAAAACCTTTCGGATCGAACCTAAACCACTGAAAAAGATTAATTTAAGACAAAAAAACCAAGCTCCTTCATAACAGGCGCGAGACTTGCATATAACAAATCATCATGAAAATTCATTCACGAAGATTCCTACTTCCTCTCTTTACAGTCCTTGCGATTTCCGCAAACGCCAAGGAACGCTTGCTCTCCATTCCATTGAATGATCTGGAAATCATCTCGGGGAAATTGCCCGTGGGCGACGTACCCTTGTTACACTCATGGCAACAAGGTCGCCGCGTTGCGGTTGCCATGCCTTATGCCGTGGCTTCTCAGGCAAAGGAAATTTATCTCTTGCTGGATCGGGATGAAAATAGGCGCGGATGGCGAACCCAATTCCGTTCCAACCAAGCGCGTCTCATCATTCGCGCCGAAAAGCTACCTGTTGAAGGCACCCTATTCTTGCCCAATGCAAATGTAGAAGGACTGCGACCCGTAGTATTTCGTGCGAAAAAAGGAAACTCGGTCGGTGCATTGGAATTTCACAAAGGACGAAAAGAACATTACGAACAGTTGCTCGCCCGAGGGATTCCCGGAGCCGCATGGTTCAGGCACCAAGCGAACTATAGCGCCAAGGTCATGCGGAAACTGGACGCAAACGTTTCCAGTGCGACAACTGCCAACATACGCCCGAATCGCCCCTCTCGGGGCAGCTTGGAGGATACGCTAGACCTCTTCTCGGGAGGACGCGCCCTAAGTGAAAACCTGCAGTTTGATCGAGAACTTCGCCTGTCGACCGAAGGAAACGCTACCATTCCCGTAAAGAACATAAGGGGCATCACCATCGCTGAAATGGAGTGGAAGGAACTGTTGGGCGACAAGAAACCTTTACTGGATCCACTCGCCAAGGTCATACCTGCAGACCAGCATGCCATTTTCTTCCGTAGCTTTGCCGACCTGCTGAAGATTTTCGACGAGGCCGCCATTCAAGGCACCCCGCTGCTTCGCTTGGCTGAAACTCGCTCGGAAAGTGCCCAAAGCAAGGAGAAGTACCGCGACCAGCTATGCCTCCCCGTCACCGATCTAAGTCGCCTTCTCGGCCCGAAGCTCATTGCCTCGGTGGCCATGACGGGAGGAGACCCCTTTCTTCGCACGGGAACGGACCTCACCATTCTCTACGAGGCCAAGCAGACAGATGCCTTGGTCGCCGCCCTTGCCTTGAGACGTCTACAGACATCGCAAAAGCGGAAGGATGCCAAGACCGTGTCCGGAACCGTTTCGGGCATCGATTACCTGGGGCTTGTCTCGCCCGACCATTCCGTAAAGTCCTATTCCGCCGTCTTGGGCAAGAATGTCGTAGTTGTCACCAACTCGCTTGCTCAGCTTCGTAGGCTAGCCGCTGCAGAATCCGGCAAGAAGCCCAATCTAGCCAGTCTCGACGAATACTCCTTCTTTCGATCCAGATACCTGCGATCAGCCGATGTCGAGGAGCAAGCTTTTCTCATGGTCACCGATGCCGCCATTCGCCGTTGGTGTGGTCCCGCTTGGCGAATCGGAGCTTCTCGTCGCACTCGAGCGGCAGCCGCGCTATCCGAGCTTCAAGCCAGCATCGAAGCCGGCAAAAAGCTACAACCGAAAGAATTCCCCGAACTCGGAAAGGTTTCGCTGGTTGCCGGCAAGGTACAATCCTCCAAGTACGGCAACCTTGGATTTCTTACACCAATCACGGAACTGGGAATAAAGAAAGTTTCCGCAACAGAAAAACGAGCCTATGAGGTTTTCCGCGACCGTTACCAATCCAATTGGTCCGCTTTTTTCGATCCCATTGCGGCTCGCCTCGTAGTCAATGAGGGACGCCTCGAGGCAGACGTTTCCATCATGCCCCTGATCGCGAACAGTGACTATCGCCAAATCATCTCGACTACGGGAACGGTCAAGCTGGACCCCAACGCCGGCGACCCTCACGACGAATCTCTCGTCCACTGGATCACCGCCCTCGACATGAAGTCCCGCACCATGCAGCAAGCGGGGAACATGGCAGCTCTTTTTGCACCCTCTCTCGGATTGAACGCTTTTGGATGGGTCGGTCAATGGATGTCGGTGTACGCAGACGAGTCACCTTTCTGGGATGAATTCGTCAAGGCCGTCGCCAAGGACGGTGAGGACGGGGCCGAAGAATTCATGATGGACAACGTCGGTCGCCTCCCTCTCGCTCTAAACGTCGAGGTCACCAACCCATTCAAGCTGACTGCTTTTCTCGCAGCTCTTAGGGCCTGGATCGAGCAAACCGCACCGGGCATGACTACCTGGACGAACCACGAATATAAGAAGCAAGGTTACGTTAAAATCGCTCCCGCCGGTGACATTCGAGAAGATCTTGAAGAAGAAGGCGTCGAGGAAATCGCCCTCTACTATGCCCCTTCCTCGAAATTACTGACCGTAAGCTTGGACGAGAAACTTCTAAAGCGTTCCATAGACCGCCGTCTCATCGATCGCAAAATGAAGAAGGAAAAGCAACCGCTGCCCGAAAACCCCAAACCTTGGCTTGGCGAAAGCACCTCCATAACCTTGGACAGCAAGTTAATATCGTTCATGGACGTTTTTTCCCGCGACGAAATGATGAAGCAGTTTCGTCGCCGTTCTTGGAATAACCTGCCAATCCTCAACGAGTGGAAACTCAAGCTCGGAAAGGACGACGCCCTCGCCTACCACACGAAAACATGGCACGTCCTCCTAACCTGCCCAGGTGGCGGAGAGTACAAGTGGAACGAGAAGTTCCAAACCTACGAGTCCACCGTATTCGGTCATCCGGGCAAACCCAAGACCCCGAAGGACCCTGCCTCATTGCTGAAAGGTTTCAAGCGTCTCGATCTCGGACTTACCTTCGAGCACGACGGCCTGCGAGCCCGGGGAACCGCCTGGAAGCACCTCCCAAATGTAGGCGACTGAACCATAACCATACTTTCTCTTAACTAACTCTAATACGAAAACAACCTCATGGAATTAGCCGTCATTGTTTCATTTATTCTAGTTATCCTGGGAACGCTTGTTTTCTTCTTTGCCCGTTACAAGCGTTGCCCATCGGACAAGATCCTTGTTATTTACGGTAAGACCGGAGGCGGAAGGTCGTCTAAGTGTATACATGGTGGCGCCGCTTTCATCGTGCCGCTGATCCAAGCTTCCGAATGGCTTGACCTTACCCCCATTCCCATCGAGGTAAAACTTTCGGATGGTCTCTCCAGAGACAGTGCCTGCGTAAACATAACTTCCACCTTCACCGTCGGAATCTCGCCCCAGTCAGGCGTCATGGAAAATGCCGCCGAACGTCTCCTCGGCCAAAACATGGAACAAATTCGTAAATTGGCATCCGACATCATTATTGGGAGAATTCGATGGGTTTTGGCCTCAAAGGAAGCCAATTCCATTCGAGCCGACCGCAACTCCCTTGTGGATGAAATAATCAAGGCCATCGAACCCGAGCTAATGAAAGTCGGTCTTCGCCCGATCAACGAAAACGTTCACGATATCACCGTCGAGTCGGACCAAGGCCTTCCCTCGCCCCCCCCCCCCTCGGCCTTTTCCTCCGATTAGAAAAGCTTCAAAGCCAAAGACATCGACCTCGAAAGAAGAAAATGGCACTAGGCCGCCGAAACTTTTTGACCGGACTGGGAGCAACGACTCTATGGCCCCAAGCCCTTAGGGCCACGCGCAATCCGCTCAAGCGGATGCGCTTCATTGTAATATCCGACACCCATCTCGGACGTCGCGACAACGATCAAGCCGAACGCCAATGGCGAAAGACAGCCCAAGAGTTAAAAGATGCTCCGGGAGATTTCATTCTTCATCTCGGCGACGTAGTGGACAATGGTCGCGTCGAGCAATACCCCATCTACCGAAGTATCCGCGATGACATCGGCAAACCGGTTTACGAGATCCCCGGAAACCATGATCCTGAAAAGCTCTTCGAAAAACATCTCGGACAACCTTCCGACCGCACCCTGGAGCTCGACCGCATACGGTTCTTGTTGCTCAACAACAGCCGTCCCGATTCGCATGACGGCTTTATATCGGAGAAACGACTCGACTGGCTCGAAGACCAGTGCAAGCAAGCAAAGAACCTAGACCAATACGTAGTTTTCTGCCTGCATGTTCCAATACACGCCAACCGACACCCTGACCGCGGTTGGTACGTGAAGCCTGAAAATGGTCAGGACGCTTTTTATAAAATTTGCTCACGATATAAAGAGCGGGTCATAGCAACTTTCCACGGTCATTTCCACAACGGCATCCGTGGATGGAATGATCACAAGGGAATCCACGAGATTGTTTTTCCTTCCGTCTTGTACAACCTCAACCGCAAACTGGAAGAGCAAAAGGCCCCGGGATATAACCTCGAGGAGTTTCGGCCAGGATACGTCCTAGTTGCTTTGGAGGGTCGCAAGATGACCCTTCGGTACAAACCCCTCGAGGCAATGGCGACAGTCAAAAGGCAATTCGAATTGCCCCATTAAGCAAAATACTGGACAGCGATTCTGAGAATCAAACTGTAACGAAAGTCATTCGTTGAATGGCTAAGTGCCGCAAAAGGTTTGATGAACTCGTTCATCCGGCTTTGGCGGAGCCTGATAAGGCTTGAGGCTCGAGCGATTGCGATAGGGTTCCCTTAGAGCACTGAGGAGCTCTTCCAATGGTTTCAGGTCGTCGTTCTCGGCAGCCTCGAGAGCTTGCTCCACCTTGTGGTTGCGCGGAATGACTGCGGGGTTGTGAGTTCGCATCAGTGACAAGGACGACTCAATGGGTTGCTCTTCTTGTTCCAGCCGCGAGCGCCATCTCAGAAACCATTGCTTGAAGGTGTGCTGCAGGTAGATTTCCTTTTCGGGCAATTTCTCCTCACTCAAGTCGAGAAAGGTATTTGTATAATCGGCTTGAGCTTGTTCCATCCAACCAAGCAAGTCGGCAACTAAAGACTCGTCCTCAGTTTTTTCCTCGAAGAGCCCAAGCTTCGACCGCATCATCGAGAACCACTTCTCCTTGTAGGTTTCACCGAAGCCGGCAATCGCTTCCTCCGCCAAACGAGTTGCCTTGCCTGAATCTTCATCAATCAAAGGCAGAAGAGTCTCGGCAAGCCGCGCCAAGTTCCACTGGGCAATGTTGGGCTGGTTGCCATAGGAGTACCGCCCCATACGGTCTATGGAGCTAAAGACGGTTGCAGGATCGTAGGCATCCATGAAGGCACATGGCCCGTAATCGATCGTCTCTCCGGACAAAGCCATGTTGTCAGTGTTCATTACCCCATGGATGAAACCCACACGCATCCAATCGACAATAAGGTCGGCCTGTTTGTCCATGACGGCGTCAAGAAAGGCCAGCGGCTTGCTTTCCTTTTCAAGGACTGAGGGAAAGTGCCGCTGCACAGAATAGTCGAATAGGGCTTGCAAAGGTTGCGTCTCTCCTTGGAGGGCAGCAAACTGAAAGGTTCCTACGCGTATATGGGAACCCGCGACTCGTGTAAGGATAGCTCCTTTCAATTCGTCCTCACGGAAAACTCGCTCTCCCGTCGTGGCCACGGCGAGACTTCGCGTGGTGGCGATTCCCAAGGCATTCATGGCTTCACTAATGATGTATTCGCGCAGCATCGGCCCCAACGCGGCCCTACCGTCACCACCCCGCGAGTAAGGCGTGGCACCGGAACCCTTGAACTGCAGGTCATAGCGCCGCCCTGATGGAAGGACGTGTTCGCCCACCACGATTGCACGCCCATCTCCCAAGACAGTAAAGTGTCCGAACTGATGACCGGCATACGCTTGGGCGATTGGTTCCGACCCCTCGGGCAACATGTTTCCACTAAACAGATCAGCCAAGGATTCGGGACTGCTTTCGGAGAAATCCAAGCTCAACTCCTCGGCCAAAGCCTCATTGAGGAGCACGACCTTTGGCGAGGACACAGGTTGGGGAGAAAGCTTGGAGTAGAACTCCTTGGGAAGCTCGACGTAAGTGTTCTCGAAAGTGAAGCCAAAGCAACTCATCGGATATATGATTAGGAAACTCGAATTGTTTCAATTACCTCATGAAAGAAACCAAAATCTTACATCGTTCCGAAATTAACGTTGCCTAGCAATCGGTCAAGAACACCCGTGCTTGACTACAAAGATGTCAAAAGTAATCGGGGGTTGGACGACACTGAAAAACCTTGTCCGCCCAAGAGTATTATATTTAAATTTCACCAGTGAACAACAAGTTGATAATCGGCTCCCTATGGGCAACAACAGTGGGAGTTGCCTTCTATTTCGGCTTCCTCTCAAGGGAATCAATTACACCGGAATACGAAGGTTCGCTTTTCGAGCAGATTATAAAGGACGCACAAGAAAGGGAAAAGGAAAGGGAGAAGAACGCTTCAATCGACGACCTGAGCCTAACAGCATCCAGTGAATACGGGAGATTCGAATCCTTTCAGCTTGATTTTCAGAACCTAGAGCAAGAAACGAAAGACCAGAAACCGCTCTCAGGACAACGAATCCGCGAGATACTTGGCCCCGCTCTGGTTAGTTCCGACTTGGTTGGAAGGAATGCGGTGATTGCCCAGATGCTGTCGCGGCTTACTCCGGAAAACGCGAAGCATGCCCTAGACGTTTTCGAGAACACGCCCTCGTCCTACCACACGGACAACAACTACAGGTTGTTCCTGCATGCTTGGGCAAAAGTTGATGGTGCAAGTGCGCTAGCCTACATCATGGACAACAAGAATGCCCATCGAGTAGAGGGAGGTGAAGTCTGGGCGATGTCCGGATGGACGGCTGCAGATCCTCAGGCTGCCTATAATTTCGTCACATCGCGGGACAAGATAGATCATGGCCTCTATCACGGACTGGTTAGAGGTTGGGGAAGGATAGACTTGGAAGGAGCCCAAGAGTTCGTCTCCAATATTGAGGACAAGAGACTTAGGGGTAGGCTGACTGACGTTGTCGGCGAATCCTTCGTGGAGCAGCACGGCATCCAGGGAGCGTTGGAATGGGCTTCACAACTTGATGGGAAATCAGGGTTTTCCCAAGTCGCCTTTGATTCCGTGGCCAAACGAGCTATTCCCCAAAGCTCAGGTTTCATGGCCGAGTGGATAAGCCGAAACCCCGAAAACAAGTTCCTCAAGCCCTGGATGTTCGAGTACACTGCAGGAAAGCTCGCAGGACGTGATCCCGGCTTGGCGGCTAGCTGGCTTGAAACTCATCTGGAAAACAACAACGTAAATGGTCGAGTGATTGGCCAAGTGGTCTCGAAATGGGTGGAGCGAGACCCAAGCGCCGCAGCAAACTGGGTCGACAGTCTAAAGGGCACAAAGGTATACGACAAGGAATTGGCCAAAAAGCTTGCTGGCACTTGGGCAAGAAAAGATTCGGCAGCAGCCTTCGAGTGGGCTCGCAAACTAGACTCAAATCTTTGGGTTCCGGCATCTGCAAGTATAGTGGGCAACTTGCCAAAGGAAGAACTTGCGAACAATGCTGCTTGGATCAAGGAGAGCCCAGCGGAAAACCGCAATGACGGCGTTCGGGCAGCCTATGCAATGAGAATGGCAGACGAGGATCCGTATGAGGCCATCGAGCAAGCGCTCCTGATGAAAGACACCTTGGGAAGAGAAAAAATTACCGTTCACATAGCGAAGAAGCTTTACAAGAAGGATCCTCGGGGAATCAAGCAATGGCTTCCGCAAAGCGGCCTGAGCAAGGCTTCCCAGCAGCGAATACTCCGTAACGACTAGTCGAGAGAAAAACCTCCGAACAAATCAAAGCACCCCGACTTCTCTCAACCAATCCTCAAGCATTTCGAGAGGAAGACCGATAACATTGGAACGAGAGCCGGAAAATCCGGATATAATTAAGTCGGGACGAGTCTGGATGGCATAGCCGCCCGCCTTATCGAGAGGATTCACTTCGGAGAAATAGGACTCGATTCTCTCGTCGCAAAGCGACTGAAAGCTCACCTCGCTGGAATCGACCTTCAAGTCCTCATAGTCCGAATCCACTCGCTTAAGACACAAACCGGTACAGACCCGATGCGTCCTACCCGAAAGCAGACGAAGCATGGAGGTGGCCTCGGCAAGATCGGCGGGTTTGCCTAGAATCCGATCTCCTATTGAAACAACAGTATCCGCGCCAAGAACCCAAGATTCAGACCTCAAGCCGGCTACGGGAATGGCCTTGCGACGAGCATTCTCCCGAACAAGGGCCTCGGGACCAAGGGGATGGTCGGAAAGCTCTTCCGCATCCGTAGTCACTACCTCGAAGCCATCGAGAAGTTCCTTGAGGAGTTCTCTCCTACGAGGAGATCCGGATGCCAAGACAAAGGACACACTTGCCTTTGGGTTCGCCTTTTTGGTGCTCACAATTTGTATGAAAGACGAAAATGAAGGAAAATCCAAGGATTTCAAAGAAATGCGAATAGGCTGCGCCCAGTTAAATCCCACCGTCGGCGATTTGGAAGGGAACCTAGCCTTGGCTATAGACGCCTACGAGCAACTCATCGGTCAAGGCGTAGACCTTGTGATTTATCCTGAACTTTTTCTATGCGGCTATCCACCAAGAGACCTCTTGCTCAAGACGAATTTCGTGAGGGACTCTCAACGGAGCCTAGAAGACTTCGCCCATGCAACAGGACCTACTCCAGCGATAATCGGTTGCGTGGAAGAATCTCAAAGAAAGGCCGGGCGCCCCTTCCACAACTCCGCAGCCTGGTGTCTGGAAGGAGAAGTTCAAGGAATTGTCCGTAAGAGACTGCTCCCCACCTACGACGTCTTCGACGAGGCGCGCTACTTCGAACCCGGACAAGAAAGTCCAACCTTTCTTCACAAGGGAAAGAAGTTGGCCATAACGATATGCGAGGACGTCTGGAACGTCGATGGAGACCTATACGAACTCAACCCGCTCGAGGAGGTATGCAAGGAAGCCCCGGATCTATTGCTGAACCTCTCCGCAAGCCCTTGGCACCGAGGCAAGCAAATCCAAAGACAAGAGCTTCTGGCGAAAGTTGCGACCAAATGTAATTGTTCCCTAGTTTATCTTAACGCAACGGGCGGAAACGATGAACTGATCTTCGACGGAGGATCACTCCTCATGGACCCGAACGGAAAAGTGAGGGCATGCCTACCGAGGTTCGAGGAGGCAATTCAGGTAATCGATCTTTCCGAGGAAGCAATCGACCAACAGTCCGAGGATTCCTTGGAAAACCTTCGCAAGGCTTTGGTTCTGGGTGTCCGTGACTACGCTCAAAAAAGTGGTTTTTCCAAGGCATTGGTAGGATTGAGCGGAGGAATCGACTCAGCCGTTACCGCAGTCTTGGCGACCCAGGCTCTTGGCAAAGATAATGTTTTCGGCATCAGCCTCCCGTCAGACATTTCCAGCCAACACAGCAGAGACGATGCAGCAGAACTCGCATCTAACCTCGGTATCGAATTCAAGACCCTCGAGATTCAATCGATCGTGGATGCTGCCTCAGAAGAATTGAAATCACTCTTTGGCAACCGCCCCCCCGACGTCACCGAAGAAAACCTGCAAGCCCGGGCAAGGGGCTTGTTGCTCATGGCGGTGTCGAACAAGTTCGGCTCGCTACTGCTGACTACGGGCAACAAGAGTGAATTAGCCGTTGGATACTGCACCCTGTACGGAGACATGTGCGGCGGACTTGCAGTGATCTCCGACGTTCCCAAGACAGAGGTTTTCGCCTTGGCTCACCATCTCAACATTGAGAAGGAACTGATACCTCAATCCACCTTGACCAAGCCGCCCTCGGCAGAGCTTCGCCCCGACCAAAAGGACAGCGACTCTCTCCCCGACTATGAAACGCTGGACGCAATACTCGAGCGATACGTCGAACGAGGGGAGTCCACGAATGAAATCGTGGAAGCGGGATTTGGAAAAGAAATCGTCCTCGACGTCATCCGAAAGGTGGACAGGAACGAGTACAAAAGGCAACAAGCTGCCCCTGGGTTGAAGACCACTCCCCTCGCCTTTGGAGTAGGCCGCAGGATTCCAATCGTACAACAGTACAAGGGCTGAGAAACCTTGAAAGTCATGCAATGAATGAATCAAACGAACTTTTCGAGCGAGCAAAGAAAATAATCCCCGGTGGGGTTAACTCCCCCGTAAGGGCCTTTCGGTCGGTCGGAGGCTCTCCTTTTTTCACAAAGGAAGCCAAAGGCTGTAGGCTGACAACTGCCGATGGTCGTGAACTCATCGACTACGTTTGCACTTGGGGGCCAGCCATTCATGGGCACAACCACCCGGCGATAAGGGAAGCCTTGAAGGAAGCTCTGGAAAAGGGCACTAGTTTCGGCACCCCGGGACCTTCCGAAGTGGAAATGGCAGAAAAGATCGTGAAATTAGTCCCGTCCGTAGAAAAGGTTCGGGTTTGCAACAGCGGCACGGAAGCAACGATGTCCGCAATACGTCTCGCACGCGGCTTCACCGGCAAAACGAAGATCATCAAGTTCGCGGGATGCTACCACGGACACGTGGACAGCCTTTTGGTCAAGGCTGGATCCGGAGCCCTCACCTTCGGCAACCCGGATAGCGCAGGCATCCCGGAGAACTTCGCCAAAGAGACAATCGTGCTGCCGTACAACGACGAAAGGGCAGTCCGCGAGGCATTCGATCAAGCCGGAGAACAAATTGCGGCCATCATACTCGAGCCTTATCCCGCCAACTGTGGATTGATTTTTCCGAGCGACACCTACCTGAACTTCCTTCGGGCAACCTGTAACGAGCACCAATCTCTGCTCATCTTCGACGAGGTAATGACGGGCTTCCGGGTGGCTCCGGGAGGAGTCCAAGAACGGGAAGCTGTTACCCCGGACCTTACCGCCATGGGAAAAATCATTGGTGGAGGACTTCCCGTCGGAGCCTTTGGAGGCAGGGCCGAAGTAATGGACTACCTTGCTCCCGAAGGCCCAGTCTACCAAGCGGGAACCCTGAGCGGCAATCCACTGGCAATGTCGGCCGGGCTTGCCTCGCTAAGGCTGCTTGAGGAGGAAGCACCCTACCTCCGTCTGGAGGAAATGGGCCGTAAGCTTGCGGGTTCATTACGTGACACTGCATTCGGACTCGGGCTTCCTCTTCAGGTTCCTCAGGTTGGCTCGATGTTCTGTCTATTCTTTTCGGAAGAGCCGATTAGGAACTTTGAGGAGGTGCTCTCATCAAATTCGAATCTTTTCAAGAAACTCTTCCATCATGCCTTGGAAAAAGGAATCTACCTACCGCCTTCTCCTTTCGAGACCTGCTTTTTGAGCGGAGCTCATGGCGAAGACGAAATCGACAGGACCATTCAAGTACTCACGGAAGGCCTTGGGAAACTTTAGATGTTTTCAAGCAGAAAGCCACGGAAGACAGACAGAGTGTTCTTCCATGCTTAATCCGTTCAGGTTTTCCATTGGCATTCTAGCCAAGTTTGCAGGGCTCGGGAAACCTGCTCGAGTCGTGCTCGACACGAATGTCTTGATCGCGGCTGCATGGAACAAGAACTCTGCAAGTAGAAGAATCGTGGAAGCATGCCTAAAGGGAAAGCAACTACGGGCAGTAACGAGCCCTGCACTGAGTAGAGAATACGAATTCATCATCAATCGCGCTGCCAAGAAATCAAAATTCCGAAAATCACTTCTTCGCTTCCTTGAGAAGGCTGAAGTAGTAGAATGCAATGCCAAGGAAATGGGCATCGAAGTACCTTCCGATCCCGACGACGCCAAGGTGCTCGCCACCGCGGTAGCGGGCAAGGCGGACGCCCTCATTGGCAACGACCATCATTTGCTCGATCTTGATGAGGAATCTGCAGTGCCCATAGTTCGACCAAATGAATTCATCAGGAAATGGGAGAGTGGAAAAAGAATATGCCTCTCAAAGAAACAATTTTAACGAAACATAAATTGAAAGACCCACAACAAATCGAGATTGATTATCCGGGCTATTGGCGAGGAAAAGACTTATTGGAAAGACATAACTGGCAATGCCGGTTCAACGAAAAAGAGATCTCGAACCTTGAGAAATCCCTGGAAAAGGATCATAAGCTTTCGGATCAAGAATCGCTTCGAAGGAGATTCACATTCATTCGGGATTCACTGGAAAATGGTCCTGGCGCCATCATATTGCGTGGCTTTCCTTTGCATAGCTTTGAGTCGGAATTCGATGCCGATAAAATCTCAGAACTTTTCCTTTGGCTGGTCTCGCAAGTGGGAACTCCCGTATCCCAGAGCGCGGCAGGCGACTTTATCCTGAGCGTTCGCAACGAGGCTTTCGGAAAGGATGATTCACGGACGCGAGGCCCCAATACGAATCGCAAGTTGAGTTTCCATACCGACCGCTGCGACGTAATCGCTTTTCTTTGCCTGAGACAGGCCAAGAAAGGCGGGGAGAATGAACTTGTAAGCAGCCCTGCGCTTTACGAAGTGATCCGAAACGAACGACCCGACCTGTTGAAAATCCTGATGACACCCTTTCCTTACAAGCGACATGTGGTGGATACAGGAAACTCCCTACCCTACTGCGAGCAACCCATCTTCTCCTTTTGCGACGGGCATTTCGCGGGAAGCTTCTTGCGCGTATTGATAGATCGCGCTGACGCCGATCCTGACTGCCCCAGCCTGACGGATGACCAACGCGAAGCCTTGGACTTCTTGGAAGAAACGGCAGAGCGAGAAGATTTGCGTGTTCGTTTCAGGCAGGAACCCGGCGACATACTTTTCCTTAACAACTGGGTGACCTTTCATCGAAGGACGGCTTTTGAGGATTGGCCGGAACCTGAAAGACGGAGGCATCTTTTGAGAGCATGGCTGTCAGTGCCCAACAGTCGACCATTGGTCAAATCGTTCAAGGCAAACTATGGAAGCGTACGGGCGGGAGCAACAAGAGGCGGCATGCATCCGAAAAGCAAGCAAGGGTCCGAGAGTTGAAGTAGACCACGAACTTTTTCTCTTTGCGTAAAACCTAGGTTGAGGTTGAGATGCGAGGATGAAAACTCTCGCACTCACCTTGGTCGCTGCAGCAGTCGCTTTCCTTAATCCCAGTGTAGCTTGTCCGCCCGAGGATCAGGTTGTCGAAGAGATTGCCTCTCCACAAAAAGAACCAAAGAGTGAAGACAACAAAAAGGAAAAGACCGAGGAAGAGAAGAAAAATCAAAAGACGGAAGGACTCCGGATTCTGATCGCAGGTGGAGGATACTCGCCGGGCGGAAACCAAATCTCACTCGAGAGTAATGTAAAATACTTCAGGAGAGTGCTTGTGAAAATGGGGCTTTCCGGCTTGCAGACCCACACTCTTTTTGCAGATGGGAACGACAAGGGACGCGACCTTCAGTATGCTGATCCAAGCTTCAGGATTCCCGAGATCAATCGGATTATGGCGGAATTGATTGGTTCGACCAGAGGCTTGCAGAACCAATATCGTACGAATGAACTTGAACCAGACGGTCCGGCACTGGTTGCGGAACTCGACAAATGGTTCGACAAGATGGCAAAGCAAACTGGCGAAGGCTCTCTCATTTACTTTACGGGTCATGGCGGAAAAGGAGATAAGAAAACTCCCGACAACACGACCATTCACCTCTGGAATAACCAGAAGATGAAAGTGCGAGACTTGGTGAAACGTCTGGACAAATTACCCAAGGACGAACCCATGACCTTGGTCATGGTACAATGTTACAGTGGTGGATTCGCCAACGTCATCTTCAAGGATGGGGACCCCAAAAAAGGACTTTCCGAACATGCCCGAGCAGGATTCTTCGCTACCGTACAAGATCGTGTGGCAGCAGGTTGCACACCGGACATTCGCGAAGAAAACTACAAAGAATACAGCACCAGTTTCTGGGAAGCACTTTGCGGGAAAAGTCGTGTGGGCAAACCAGTGAAGAAACCCGACTTCGACGGCGATGGGAAGACCAGCTATGCCGAAGCTCATGCACACGTAATCCTCAATTCGGATACAATAGACATACCCATAAAGACATCAGGAGCTTTTCTTCGGAAGTATTCGAAGCTATCAAAAGAAAAGAAAACACCCTCGAAAGAAGGAAAAGACGCAAACTCCACCGCTGACAGCAAATGTGAAGCAACGGAGGAAGAATGGATCACATTGGAGACGGATTACAAAGAAATTCTGGAAAACGCCTCTGCCACGGATCAAGCCGTACTCGAGGGGTTATCTCAAAGACTCAACCTGAAAGGTCCGAATCGGGCAAAGTCCGCTAAGGATCTCACAAAAAAAATTGAGGACGAACGCAAGAAGTTGGCGGAAAAAAAGAAGAAACCCGGAGAAGAGACTAAGCGAATAAAGACTAAACTTGCAGGTCAAATACGTAAGAGGTGGCCCGAGGTGGGCAATCCCTATCACCCGACGGCAAGAGGTCTCCTTGTCGAAAAAGGCACCAAAGAAGTGATGGCCATCGTAAACAGGGACGGAGAATGGGCAAAATACAAGAAAGCCAAGAACGAGATCGCTGCACTGGACAGAAAGCGTTTCGAGCTAGACAGAAAAAAGGTGAAATGCATGCGCTTCCTAAGAGTTCTTGAGAATGTTGTGTTGGAAGCAAACCTAACCTTCCTAGCGAAAAAAGAAGTTAAGCAAGCTTACGAGAAACTCGTGGAACTGGAAAGCGGAACCCTAGCCGCAGCAAAGTAGCAGCATCTGGAAAGCGGGGAAGCTAAATTCCCGATTTCCTCAATTCGGCATCAAGCTGTTTCTGGAAGTCCTCCAAGTCACCATCGGGAGGCTTGTAACCTTCCTGCTTGGGCATCAAACCCAATCTGCCGAACTGATCCAAATACCAAGGACAATCGACACCATCGGAAAAAGTCGCAACACCACTTGCCATTACGCCGGGACGCGTAACCTTGTCCACTGAGACGCTTACGGAACTTGACTCCCCTGACAAGTCGGATTCATCGGTAGCATCGGACTCATCTTCAATATCTGAATCTTCTGGCGAGGTTGCCGATTGATCAGGTTCCTTGGAAGGTTCGGGTTCGTCTTCGTCCTGCACGGTCAGATCAAGGTCGTCGACGAGAAAACGGACATCCATATAGGTCATACTGATGCCGAAATCGTCGTTCAAACGCTTCTGGACGTCGGAAAGACCTAGACCTTGATTAATCCAATTCGCAATCTCTCGCTTTTGCTCGGCAGTCGGTTCGTTCGAAGCAGGCACTTCATCTTCAGGCACGGGAGGAGTATCCCCAGACAAGGGATTGGATTCCTCAAGGGTAGCTTCATCTGAAGTTTCCTCGTCCGAAATTGGACTCAAGTCTTCATCTTGCTCAGTCATAACTGGTAAAAAAACAATTTAGGCAAGCGTTGGCAAGCCTGAGGAAATGAAACCGGAGTATGAAAGGCAAAAAGATAAAGGCCCGAAAACTCTACTCCATCGAATGCGACAGATGCTCGGTGAGATGCTCGACGGATCTCTTCACGGACTCGTCTTGATCCATAATGTTTTCAACCGTCTTGCAGGCATGGATCACAGTACCATGGTCGCGACCGCCGAAAGCGTCCCCGATTTCTTGAAGAGAATGATCGGTAAGCAACCTGCTCAGATACATAGCAACCTGCCTGGGAAAAGCAATGTTGGCGGGCCGACGTCGGGACTGCATGTCGGCCATTCTCAAATGGTAATAGTCCACCACCTTCTTTTGAATGTTCTCGATGGTGATTCGGCTCAAGGTCTCCTCCCGTAAAATGTCTCGTAGAAGACGATTCACAGTCTCGAGATCCGCCTGCTTGCGAGTCAAGCCGACATAACCAGCCACTCGCGTAAGGGCACCCTCCATGCGTCGTACGTTGCGGGCAATGCTCTTGGCGAGAAAGTTAAGGATCTCAGGCTCGAGTGAGATTCCCATGGCTTGGGCCTTACGGGATAGAATGGCTACGCGAGTCTCCAAGTCCGGCGGTTGGATGTCGGTTACCAATCCCCATTGGAAGCGCGAAAGCAAACGACTCTCGAGCTTGTCAATTTCTCCCGCAGGACGATCGCTCGTAAGAAAGACCTGATGTTGAGACTCGAAGATCTCGTTGAAGGTGTGAAAGAACTCCTCTTGGATACGTTCTTTACCAGCCAAGAATTGGACGTCGTCGATAAGGAGAAAATCCACATTCCTGTAACGTGCCCGAAACTTGGTAAGAGTGTTCTCCTGAATCGCTCGAATAAACTCGTTGGTGAACTTTTCGCAGGATACGTAGACTATGCGAACGTCGGGATCTCGCTCCAACGCTTGGTGTGCCACAGCATGCATGAGGTGCGTCTTGCCCAAACCTGTTTCCCCATAGAGGAAAAGCGGGTTGTATGCGTGGGCGGGAGCATTTGCCACGGCTATGCAGGCGGCATGAGCTAACTCGCTTCCAGCACCGACTACAAAATTCTTGAAGGTATTTTTCGGATTGATCCGCAAATCCTGAAAGATTTCGTCTTTCCGATTAAGGCGATTTTTCGGCCGACCAGAGGTCGAGCGAACCCTGCTCGAACTTTCCTTTGATTTTTCGTCAACCGAATTCAATTCGGGTTCGCCGAATAGGTTTACCGAAACCTTTCCGCCCGTCAGGGTTTCGGCTTCCCTGCGAATTATGTCGATATAATTGTCTCGAAGCCAAATAGCTGAAAACTCGTTAGGCGCGACAAGTTCGAGCGAATCCTCATCGAATCTTCCCAAGCGTACTTTCTCAAACCAAACCCTAAAAGTATCGGCAGGAATAGTTTCACTTAAGTTAGCTCTGAGGGTTTCCCACAGGTCTTCTGATTCTCTTACTGGCTTTGGCATTGGAAAGGAAACAAACTGAGATTTCAGGAATTATTCACAGGTCACGCAAGTGACTGAAGAAACGACAATTCCGACAATTTCGAGATAAATAAAGAAAATGACTTACGAAAAAATGTAACAGAAGTGACAAAGCTATCTGATTTATCGTAATTCATTGCAATTTAGCTACTTAAGGGAAAAAGGCTGGATTTAAACGGTTGGGAGGGTGAAAAGGATTTTACGAAATCGATACTTTGTCTTGAACGAATATGCATCACTAACCAAGAAAAAAATGACACTAGACAACCCAAACTTTCTCACAAGTTGTTAACATGGCTGTGACGATAAGTTTTTTCCACTCGAAAAGGGAGTTTTGAAAGAACCAAACATAGTTCCACAAGTCCTTGATGATACGGGTTCCATGCAAAGTTTCATCATACTGGAAAGAGAGCTCAAAGGCGATTGGGATTCATTTTCTCGAGCAGCTTTGAATTAAAATCTTTCGCAGAATCATGACCAAGATAACGACCGGCTTGAACCATCGCCGCAACTTCCACCAAGCGAGCCATGTCTCTTCCTGGTCGAAGAGGGATTTCCATGTGTGGGACAGGAAATCCAAGAATATCAAAAGTTCTCTGCTCGAGACCCGTGCGATCCACTTCTTCGTCTGCGTCTACTTCAACAAAGCTCACTACAAGGTCGATCCTTGACTCCACTCGGACAAAACGAATGCCGAAGAGTTCCGCGACGTTTATGATCCCTATGCCCCGGCACTCCATATAACCGCGACTGATGTCGTCGCAAAAGCCTACGGGAGTATGGTCGCTCAACAACTTAACTCGGACCATGTCGTCGGCAACGAGGCTGTGACCTCTCTCAATCAGTGCAAGAGCAGCTTCACTTTTCCCCGAACCACTGTCTCCACGCACCAAGGTTCCTATGCCGCGCACATCCAGCAAAGTACCGTGAAAAGAGGCCTTGGGAGCGAACCTTTCCTCCAACAAAACGGTGACTTCAGTAGTAAAAGCCTTTGAGGTAAGGGCTGTCCTGAACAAGGGAACTCCCGCAGGTTCAAGGATTCGCAACATTTCGGGCGTCGGAGCCAAGTTCCTCGAAATGACGATGCAAGGAATCTTCCTGTCAACCATTCCCTGAAGAACTTCGGCTCGAGTTTCCTCAGATTGTTCCCTGAAATATCCCATTTCCCCTGCACCGAAGAGCTGTATTCTCTTGTGAGCAAAATACTTGAAGTAGCCGGTGACAGCCAATGCGGGCCTGTTCACGCTTCTCTCCCGCACGGTGCTGCGATCCAAGGTACCGTCACTAGTCACAAGACGCAACTGCAGTTGCTCTCCAAACGAATCGAAGAAGTCTCGAACAGCAATGCTCTCGACGATCTTGGCCGTGGGGACGTATCCTTTCGAAGAAACAGGCATAGGGATTGCAGGTAACAAACTAAGAGGAAAGACGAAATGGGATTTCGTCAAACCTTGAAATCATGTCCGAGATAAAGTTCTCTACTTCTTGCGTCGTTGAGTAGGAATTCCGCGTCTCCCTCGGCAATAACCTGACCGTCATGCAAGAGATAAGCTCGATCCACGGCAAGTAGGGTTTCCCGAACATTATGATCTGTGAGAAAGATTCCGATACCACGGTCTCGCAAGGAACGAATGATTTTCCTGACCTCACTGACGCTTATCGGATCCACCCCACTAAAGGGCTCGTCGAGCAAAAGGAACTTGGGAGATAGAACCAAAGCACGGGTAATCTCGAGACGCCTCCTTTCACCTCCGCTCAAGGTATAGGCCTTTTGCTGAGAAAACTTCTGCAAATTAAGCTCCCGAAGACGCTCCTCAACCAACGCATCCCTGTCCTTGGAGCTGAGCGGCAGGGTTTCGGCAATGGCCCTGACATTCTGCTCGACCGTGAGCTTCCTGAAGGTTGAGGCTTCCTGAGGAAGGTAGCCAATGCCCATTCTAGCACGCTTGTAGGTGGGTAGACTCGTGATTTCATTGTCATCGAGAAGAATCTTTCCTTCGCTGGGCTTCACGAGTCCGGCTACCATGGAGAATGTTGTCGTCTTTCCTGCTCCATTCGGGCCTAGCAACCCGACGACCTCCCCACCGCTGACGCTTAAGTCGATACCTCGGACAACCTCTCGGCGAGCGTATTGCTTGCGAACTCCCTTTGTGCTCAAGACGGACGTTGTCGGGGTATTCATTGGGGTTTCTTTTGGCTCTTGTCCGATGGGTCTTCGAGTTTCTTGCCCAAGCCAAAATCGGGCAGAGGGGGCAATTCCACTCTGGCTCGCCCATCTACACCACTGCGGACAACAGCTCTCTTTCCTCTTTCCCAGGTGATCGTCTCTCCGCTCAACTTCCCACGATCGTCTTCAAGTCGAGCGGAACCAATCAAGGTCACAATTCCCGCAGGAACGTCGATGGCCGCCTTTTCCGCTGAACCAAAACGTCCTTCCTGCCGAATCTTCACGCTCCCCTTGGCCTCGATGAAGGAAATTCCACCGACCTCTTCACCAGAAACAGAGGAATTGGCGTCTCGATTGGAAAGGATTTCGAGCTGATGACAATGGACGGTAAGATTGGTTCCCAGCACAACCACTTCGCCCGTGAAAAGGAATCGGTGTCCCTCGGGGGTGGTGACAAGATCGAGGCTTCGACTGGTTATGATTGTTGGCTGAGTTGCATTCGCTTCGTCTTCAACTCTTGCAGGCAGAGGTTCCTTCGATGCGCAATGGTCGGAGTCATCCAAGGAAAGAAAAGACGTCAAACGATCATCAAACGCGGTTCGGGCATTTGTTAGGATGTGCATCCGACTGCGGTTTGAATCCCATTGCCAACCCTCCCCCTGTATTTCGTAACGCAAGCCCTCCACGAAAATAGAAGCATTGCTTTCGGCCACTCCATGATCGGGATGAAACCTGGCAACGGGGCTTTTGGCTAAGGTCTGAAGGCTTGAGCCTTGGAAGGTCGAGAGCAAGACTTCGCGGGCCAAGATAAAGCCATTCCGCACAGAAGTAGCTTGTGACGCCCGCAACTCCCATGATCGGATTCCATCAGGTCCGAACCCGGGAACGACAACATTGCGTGCGCTGGGCAAGGACTGCCTAGAAATGGCAGGTGAAACGACAATCAGCAAGAGGAGCGATGCAGACGCAACCAAGAGGGGTGAAGAATTACTCCGAGAGAACACTCTCATGCGGAACTCTTCCTCTTCTTGGCTGAATAATGTTTCATGACTCGCGCGAATTGAAGCAGGAGCATCGGCAAAAACCAAAATAAAACTTCACGAACCTGATCAGGAGTAGCTTTCCCGGACCAACCCTTGTGATAAAGTAATGCGGGAATCGCCAAGTAGAGAAGCCTATGAAGATTCTTCCATCGCCTGCCCCCAAGCTTACGGACAGCCCAAGCGTTGCTGGTGGCGGCCAACGCCAACATCGTGAGAAAAGAGGCTAAGCCACATTGGATGTAAAAGAGGTTCCACTCCTCGACAAGACGGTTCAAACCGTCGTCAAAGTACAAAACGAGATGCAGCGACGCATAAAAGAATGCAGTCAAGCCAACTAGCCGACGATGCCGATTAAGAGCACTGACGATTGCAGCCTTGGAGAAAAGCCTCCTGAGGGGGGTCAGGCAAAGGACAATTATGAAATAGGCGATTGCTACGTCTCCAGTCTCGTGAAGAAAACGCTCGTTCAGGTTGGCCCCGGACCTGATGTCGGTAGCTTCTTCCGACATCTTTCGGGCGATAAGTTCTTCAGTATCCTCTCCTTTCGCATTCTCCAAAGTCTGCGTGGCGGACTGGAATTCATCTTCGGAGACGCCAAAGGAAAAGTCATCGTCTTCCTCGGTCTTGTTAGAGTCTCCGGAAGTAGGAGAATCAGGAGTTCGTCCAGTGGCTTCCAGAAAATCTTCATCAGGAACGGAGAATGCGAAATCGGCAAACTCTACATCCGAAGTGGAGGAATTTCCCACTGTGTCGTTCTCATCAAGAGATACTTTTCGAATCGAAGGCGCGGGTTCGCTTTCCAGAAGACGAATTGCTGCGAAATAATCGTTTGCCAGAATAAAAAAGGGCAGCACGCACAAGGGTGCCGCAAACCACTTGGAGGCAACAACTCGAGCAATTCGCTTCATACCGGAAGAAAAAGAAGCGAAAAGATTCCGAACGCTTTCCTTTTAGAAAAATTTCCGCAAGTCCATCCCCTTGTAGAGGTGGGCGACCTCTTTCTCATAGCCATTGAACTTGAGGGTTGGGATGCGCTCGACGAAACCACCTGTACCGATGGCTCTTTCTCGCGCCTGAGACCAACGGGGATGATCCACTTCAGGATTCACGTTTGAATAAAACCCGTATTCCTCAGGACCGGCAGTATTCCAGAGAGTCTTGGGCTGTGTTTCCGTGAAGTCTATGCGCACGATGGACTTGATGCACTTGAAACCGTACTTCCAGGGAACCACCAAGCGAATGGGGGCACCATTCTGGTTCGGGATGGGCTTGCCGTAGATGCCCGTGGCGAGGAAGGTCAGGTCGTGCATGGCTTCGTCCATCCGCAACCCTTCGGTATAGGGCCAGTCGTAATTCGGGTATGCCTTGAAGCCCATGGCGGTCTTTTCCTCCGCAAAAGTAGTGAACTTTACAAACTTTGCCTTGGAAGTCGGCTTGGCCTTGGCGATCAGCTTATTCAGCTGAAAGCCGTCCCAAGGAATAATCATAGACCAAGCTTCAACGCAACGGAAACGGTAGACTCGTTGCTCGATTCCGATTTCCTTGACCAACTTGTTGACGTCTAGCTTGAGAGGCTTCTCGACCTCACCGCCGACCTCGAGAGTCCAGGGTTCCGTTTTCCAACCAAGGTTCGCCCTGAAGCGAACCTCATACTTGTCCGTCGTGAACTCGTAAAAGTTGTTGTAGCCGGTGATGTACTTGTAGTCGGTTGGCTTGGCACCCTTCGGGGGCATATACTTCTTATTGAGCTTAGTGGGAAAGCCCGCCGTAGCTGCATGAGCTCCGGTGGGGGCAAGCCCCAGCATTGATGAAGCCGTTGCCAGCCCAAGCCCCTTGATGATTTCTCGACGTCTTGCGTATTGCTTTTGGTCCGTAACCTTGCTGTCGGAAATTTTCCAAGATTCCGGGACGTGAATGAAAGGAGCCTTACTCATGACTTTCAACAACTTGTCCGAAAAACCTCGGGATGTAAAAAGAAAATCAATTCAAGGGGAAAAAAAGAACGTCCAAGAAAAGACCTGTTTGCTAAGATCCTGAGCAAAACCAGTATCAGCGTCCCTGTGCTTCGGCCTCGATCTGCTCCAGACGATCCAGCAAACTTGCTTCGTTCGTATAGATGATGGCATCCTGCTTCGTTATTGCTCCATGACGATAGAGGTGCAGAAGATGTTGTTCCATCGTCATCATGCCTTCCTTGGCCTGCGTTTCCATGGTGGAATAGACCTGTTGCCAGTTTCCCGTGCGAATGAGATTGCCGATGGCGGGTACGTTCTTGAGGACTTCCATAACGAGGAGGCGTCCACTTCCGTCCGCTCGGGGAACCAATTTCTGGCTAAGCACGTAGGAGAGACTGAAGGAAAGCTGCAGGCAAAGGCTTTTTGTCTGCTCGGCGGGAAACATATCCACAATTCGACTGAGAGCGCCCTTGGCATCGCGAGTATGGAGCGTGGAAAAGACGAGGTGACCTGTTTCCGCTGCGCTCAAGGCAAGAGTGGCGGTTTCTTGGTCACGCACTTCCCCGACAAAGATGACGTCCGGGTTTTCGCGCAAGGCGCTCCTCAATCCTCCGGAGAATGATCCCACGTTTTGACCTACTTGGCGCTGGGAAACCATGGAGGACTCGCTCTTGAAGATGAATTCCACCGGATCCTCCAAGGTGATGATACGGGTCTTCCGGTATTTATTGATGTGATTGATCATGGCGGCGATAGTGGTCGACTTTCCGCTCCCGGTAACCCCGGTGACCAAAATCAATCCTCGTTTCAACTCGGTGATGTCTCGCCAAATATTCTCGGAAGGCAAGCCGAGACTCTCGATGTCGGGAATTATGGATGAAAGGACCCGCATGACGAATGCGAGGCCATCCCGGTCTCGAAAAATGTTCAAACGGAAGTTCACTCCTCCATCGGCCCACTCGTAGCCCGTGTCCACGTCCTCGGGGCTGTCCCCAAAGGCAATTTCACGATGCTTCTCGGAGAGAATAATTCCCAACATGTAGCGAATGACCTCGTCGGATACAGGCGCTCCCTCGGGAACGGGGGTCAGATCGTCATCAATCCGAAAGCTTACGGGACGACCAACCTTGACGTGCATATCGGAAATTCGCGAAAGATTACCCCGCTGGTAATTCGGATCCACGAAATAGGCGAGCAGGTTAGCCATGCTCATGGCGGATTCGCCCGCTTGATAAATGGGTTGATTCAGGTCGTACTCTTGAGTCATTTGAAATTGCTTGGCAGTTGATGTCGCGAGGAAAGAGCATCTTCGCTCGGAACTTTCGCGCAAGCCTTTTCCCACAACTTCCTCTTGCCTAGAGACAAAAGGTTTGTCATTTTACTCTCAAGTTCGCCCGAACTACCCTACACGCACAAATCAAACCACACCCTTCCTAGCGAAATGAAAGTACGCTTTCGAGGAACCAGAGGATCGATCCCGATCGCCCTTACCGCCTCAGACGTCAAGGCCAAGATCATAAGCGCCCTAATGGAAGCTCGCGGCAAGGAACTTAGATCGGAAGGTCAGATTCGAACCTTCGTCGAGGAGGAATTGAGCTTCGACGTATCGGGAACCATGGGCGGGAACACACCCTGCGTGGAAATCGACGTGGGCTCGGAAGAGGTTCTGGTTTTCGATGGCGGTTCGGGACTTCGTGCCTTGGGACAACAAATGCTGGAGGAAGGAATCCAAGGAAAGACAATACACATATTCCTTTCGCATTATCACTTTGATCACATCCAAGGCATACCCTTCTTCGCGCCGGCATACTTCCCCGGAAATAAGATCGTCTTCCATGGTGGCCACGAAAACCTTGAGGAAACGCTGCGACAACAGATGACTCCTCCCTGCTTTCCCGTGCCCATTGAAACTATGCAGGCTGAGCTTTCCTTTGAGAATCATTCTCCGGGCGACGTCGTAAATGCTGCGGACTGCCGCATTACCATGATCGAGCAAGACCACCCGGGAGTTTCCTACGGATATAGAATCGAGCACGGTACAGCTAGTGCAATCTACTCCACCGACGCCGAGCATCGCTTGCCCGCCCATGGCACGACTTACCCGTTCGTGGAATTCATCAAGGACGCCGACCTGCTTATCTTTGATGCGCCTTACACCTTGTTTCAGTCAATAGGAGCAAGAGAAGACTGGGGACATTCCAGCAACATAATGGGAGTAGAGCTGGCGGCTAGGGGGAACGTAAAAAAGCTGGCCATCTTTCACCACGACCCAGCCGCAACCGACTCCGAAATGGAGGAATTCCTTCGTCATACCAAGAAATTCCTTGCTCGGTCACAGGAGGTCATTCAACAGACCCGAGCGGGCATTCCCAACGCACCGCAAGCAAGAAAGCATCCTCAAGAAGTCCTGAATGCATACGACGGACTGGAAATAGAGCTGTAGACAAAGTCGAGGACATGCCTGCCAAAAAGCTCAACGAACACATTCCGAAGAGACTCTCGAAGGAACAAATAAACGAGCTTCCTCTAATACGTTTCCAAGGCGCGGTACGCATTTCCGAAGATTCCAAGAGCTTGGCCCGGCTAGCCGCAAGGTTAAGGAAGCAAAGGGTATTGGGCTTCGACGTCGAATCGAAGCCAAGCTTCAAAAAGGGAACGAACAATCCACCCGCCCTGCTTCAACTCGCCACTGCGGACCAAGCATTCCTGTTTCGTCTTCGTTCCTTAAAGAAACTTGGCCCTTTAAAGGAAATCTTTGCCGATCCCAACATCATCAAGACAGGTGTCGCCATTGGAGACGACGTCAAGAAACTCAGGCAAATCGAAGATTTCAAGCCCGCAGGTTTCGAGGATCTTGCGACCCTAGCCGGAAACCTGAAGATCCAGCAAACAGGATTGAGAAACCTAGCGGCCATCTTTTTCGGATTCCGTATATCGAAGTCCGCTCAGCTCTCCAACTGGGAGAAGAACCCACTGAATCCATCTCAAATCAGCTATGCCGCCACCGACGCCTGGATCAGTAGAGAACTCTACCTAATCATGAAGGCTCGCTTGGATCGCGACGAATAAACGGGCTTGCCAACTAATGCCATTCGTTGGTCGGAAAGGCCACGACCTTCTTGAAAAGCGTGCGATCGGGTTGATCGAGCATGTATTCGATCAAGTCAACGATCTCATCCGGTTGCATGATTCGCTTCTTGTCTCCCGGATAGGGATTTTCGACAGGATCCCACAATGGCGTATCAATCCCGCCTGGGCAAATCGTGGAAACCAAAACGTTTTTCTCCAGAAGTTCCTGAGCCAAGGCATCCGCAAAGCCGTTCATCCCGTGCTTAGACGCACAGTAAGCGACTTGTCCAGGAATGCCTCGCGTACCGGCAACCGATGACACATTAATTATTCGCCCTCCTCCAGATCGAACCATCAAGGGAACCACGCAGCGAGTCACGTAAAGCGCACCTTTCAAGTTTACGTCGATGATCCTGTCCACCATGTCCAAGTCTTGTTCCTCGAAAAAGACGTTCTCTACAACTCCGGCATTGTTCACCAGAACATCGACTCCATCGTGCTCATTATCGATTAGGCCAATGGTCTCCTCCACTTGCCGTCGATTGGAAATGTCAACCTCGAAGGGGATGACCTTGCCGACTCCCCCACGCTCAACCAGGGAATCAAGTTGATCGCGAGTCCTTGCAAGTGCGAAAACGACGTGCCCCTTAGATACAAGACGAAGGGTCAAAGCTTCGCCCACACCCCTTGTGGCACCCGTGACCAAGGTATGTTTTCGATTCATGAGGATACCAACAAACCTATGGAAGAACGAGACTCTGGGGAAAACGCATGCTTTTCAGGAGTCACTGTCGAAACAAGAATGCCAATGTAACGACGCCGCCGATCAAACACAGTACAAAGAGAATGAAAATCCATTTCATCCATCCTTTCGGCTTGGCTTTCGAAACACCTCCCATCCGTCGAGCCTGCATCTGCAGATTGAGCATCCTATCCGAAAATTCACGATGCTGGGTCCGTAATTCTTCAATTGAATCGTCATGTAAGCCAGCCTCGAGCACGGCTTGACCAAGTTTTTCATTTGCCTTCCGCAACGCATCTTGGTCACCGTTTTTTTGAGCATTGGCGACCGCAACCTTAGCATCCTCAATCTCCTCGTCCTGAAAGTCGGCATCAAAGGCTTTTTCGCCAATTTGCTCAACCAAGGGATCACGACGAACGCGAAGGTCCGACATCTCCCTATCCATCTCTTCTATCGTGGGAGGCTTGAAGTCCTCCTCGGAATAATTGGCAAAAGCAGAGCCTGGTTCCTCGGACGTGACTTCGGCTTCGACATCCTGTGCAGAAACCTGCTCGGGATCAGATGGGGGTGCTGTCTCCAAATCGTCTTGCTCACCGTCGCTCTCTGAATCGCTTTCAGCTCCATCTTCTCCCTGGAGACTTTCTTCCGAATCAGAGGGTGCAAGATCGCTTACCTTTTCGGATACGGGTTCCTCTTCAAGAGGTGCAGGTCGTTCGGGAGCGACTTGGGTCTTTATTCCCACTTCCTCCCAAATCTCATGATGCAACGGATACCAGTTGTCCAAGCCATCTCGCCAAGCCAAAGTCTCAGGAGGAACTTCACCCGAAACCAGCTTTGCACTTACTCTGGGAAGCGTAAAGGGACCGACGTTTTCCCCATTCAGGTGAAGGAATATTTGCATGAACAAGAACTTGGAAAATAATTCTTAAAAGAAAAACAATCCGGAACAGGGGAAAGGCGCAAAGCAAAAATCCATTCGACAGCATTTGATCTTTGAAAGAATTTCGTTTGCCTAAGTCTAGGCTAGGCTTTGGTTTGCTTCACATGCCAAAGCCGATTGGTTGCACGCTCGCGTTTTTGACGCTCGCCATTCTTTCCAAGGGGATTTCTCAAGAGCGAATCTGGACGAGCACCGAGGGTCAACGGATCCAAGCGGAATTGGTGGACACAATGGGAAGCGAAGTAATGATTCGCCGGAAGGATGGAAATACTTTTCGACTGCCCTTGGCAAGACTCAGCCAGACAGATCGACGATATGTGAGCAAAATGCTCGAGCCAAGCCTTCCGAAGCTTTCTCCCCTGAATGCCGTGGTTCTGATTAACGGCGAGGACGGCGGCAAGGGAACGGGTTTCCTTTTACAACACTTGGGCAGGGCCTATCTTGTGACCAATGCCCATGTGGTCCGTGGGTCCGCACGCATAGGGGTTGTGGGAGTGGACGGTCGATCTATTGCCGTCGGCGATCGGATGGAAATGGCGTTGGATGGAAGGGACTTGGTCAGGTTTCATTTACCTCCGACTATGGGAGGATTGGCCAGAAGCCAGAAACTCCTTATTGGACAGCCTTGCTTCGCCCTCGGAAATAGCGGAGGACTCAATGTCCTAACTCCGCTGCCGGGTCGCATGGTCGGGGCAGGTCCAAAGGAAATAGAAGTCACCTGCCCCTTCATTCCAGGCAATAGCGGCGGACCCATCCTGAACCCAAGTGGTCAAGTCTTGGGAGTCGCCACCTATGTTGCTCGTTCCCAAGGAGCATGGTGGGCCAAAGGTACCAGATTCGCCAACGTAAGGAGAGTTGCCGTACGCCTTGACGGCGTAGAGTGGAGGGCTTTTTCGCTCACCTATTTCAAGAAGGCTCATGAAATCTTGGAAAAGGTCAAAAAGGACATCACCGGGATCGAGCAGTGGAAAAACATCGTTAGATCAAATCCGAGACATCCGGAAGCAAAGAATGCCGCAACGAAACTAATTCGCATAGCTGCGGGGTTGAACTCGGGAGTGAACGGAATCTCCGCAGTATCCCGAATCCCCTTTCTTCGCGAAGATGCAACGGAAGCAAGCAAGTACAATAAGAAACTTCAAGAGGAACTCAGGGAGTTGCTTCGTTTGGTTCGCTTGAAATAAAGCAACAAACTTTACTTGACGCCGCCAGCCTCGCCCAAGTAAGTTATTAACATCGCAAGGATGCGTTGAGTAATAACTTCTTCGGTTCTCTAAGGATGGGGAGTGCGATGAAAACAACGAGAACGGAGAACGCCACTCATGCTCATCGGTCCTACAGCCGATATGTCGACGCACTTGACGCACTCGCGTATTCGCAAGCGAGAGCTATTGCACACGAGCAAGCTGTTGTCATCGGGCAACAAGTACTCGGGCGACCTCGGTCAGGTCGAGGATCGCGGCGGGCATCGTTTCTCCTCAGGGCTCCAAGCTAGGCTCAAAACGGAAGAAGCAGCCCAGATCTCGGTACAGCATGCTCTTTCCTATGTACAGACACAGACCATTGGACTAAGGACCGTTGAAGAGATCGTCCGTCGCATGGAGGAACTGGCGTACGAGGCGACGGATCCGGTGCTCAATGACTACGATCGAGAAAAACTTGATCTGGAGTTCTCAGGACTGAAGAAAAGCTTGGCAGGACTAGCGGCGGAAGAACAGTTCGGAACTCGGGTCTTCGATCCCCTTGCGGCTCATTATGAAGATCGTTTCCCGGTTCTGGGCGTTTCAGACGGAGGATGGGAAAAGCAAGAGCAAATGGTAGACATCGGGGCAAAGCGAGGGAAAGTACACTTGTGGTGGAATCCCACTTGGCAGACGGACAGGCTGACGATCTACCACGGATCCGACCTGCTTTTCGATTCCGGGGAGTATCGCTCTTCTCACATCCAGGACTTTTACAATAGCAGCGGTAGCATCAGCGGTTCCTACGACAACTTCACGATTGAGTTCGGAAGCGCAACGGAAAACATTACGACTAATGCAGGGAACCAAGGAGTATCTCTTCACGACAAGGACGTTGATACTAGCTTTCCTGCAAAAACAACCCAAGAAGAGCTCGATTGGTATTCCACTTTTGGTTACAACTACAAGAAGTTCAAGACGGCTGAGGATTATCCCAAGGCCGAAGGTACACCCTATGGAGACACAGAAATTAGATTTGTCGTAAACGAAGATGCAGGGGGATTTCCTTATACGCGTCAGGCGGGAAGTTCGACAGTCTGGGAGTATTATGCCGAGATTGAGAAAAGCAACCTTACCGATCAAGCCGTATTGGTTGACTCGGAAGGCGGCACTTTGCTGATGAATGCAGTAGGGTTCTCCTCTTTATCTCACTTGACGGTCAAGGACGCAAGGCTGGCAGCAAACGCACTCGACACCCTCTCAGAAGAGCTAGGGAACGTTCGTTACCAGATGGGTGTCATTGCGGGAGAGATCGCCCAGTTTGAAGCTCGCCTAGACGTGTTGAGCGGCAAAACCTACAACCAGAAAAAGGCCTTCGAGACCATAACCGGTATAGACATGGCGGAAGAAGTAACTCGGTACGCCAAAAACAAAATTCTCGACTCCACCACAGCCAGAGCACTGATTCATTCTCGTCTGGCCAACGAGAAAGTCATGAACCTACTTTTCTGAAACCTAAGCAAAAGTGATCGCCAAACACAGAGGGAAATGAAAATCAAGGCAGCCAGGGATATTGGCGAAAATTCGGCTGTCGCTTTTCAAGGAAGGCGTTCTTGCCTTCCGCACCTTCCTCGGTCATGTAGTAGAGCAAAGTTGCGTTACCCGCTAATTCCTGAAGACCTGCCTGCCCATCGCAATCTGCGTTGAAAGCCGCTTTCAGGCATCGAATGGCCAAGGGGCTCTTCCCAAGAATATCACGAGCCCAAGATAATCCTTCCGCTTCCAGTTCGTCGACTGGTACGACCTTGTTGACAAGTCCCATTTCCAAAGCATCCGCAGCATTATACTGACGGCACAGATACCAGATTTCACGTGCTTTCTTCTGACCAACTATTCGAGCGAGGTATGAAGAACCTAGACCACCGTCAAAACTTCCCACCTTGGGCCCCGTCTGACCAAAGACGGCATTGTCCGCAGCAATCGTAAGGTCGCAAACGACATGAAGCACATGACCGCCCCCGATAGCGTAACCTGCAACCAAAGCGATCACGACCTTGGGCATGGAACGAATCAGGCGCTGAAGGTCCAGAACATTTAGACGAGGTACGCCTTCTCCATCCAAGTAACCCGCCTTTCCTCGCACACTTTGATCTCCTCCCGAGCAAAAAGCATATTTCCCGTCAGTATGCGGACCCGCACCGGTAAGAAGAACCACTCCCACAGAAGAATCTTCACGAGCATCCAGAAAAGCCTCGTACATCTCGGAAACGGTTTGCGGACGAAAGGCATTTCGCTTTTCAGGGCGATTGATCGTGACCTTTGCAATGCCATCGACCTTCTCGTAGAGGATGTCGCCAAAGCTTCCTGCAGTCTTCCAGTTCATGAGCAATCCTCCGAAGAATCCGAACAAGATTCGTCAGCGCCCTGCGAATGGGCTGGTGTTGAATCGGGACAAATCCTCTTTCCCTGTTCTCCCCATTTCCGCCTCAGGTATTCGCGCTCCTCCTTCCAGTCGGCAAAAGGTTTGCCGCGCATGGAAAGCAATTCATCGAGATCGTTTTCACCGACCTTCCCGTCGTTCAATTCTTTGTTCATGGATAAAGCCTTTCAATCCGCCATCGACCTTCCCCTTCTCGGCGGTAGACAAAGCGATCGTGCAAGCGTCCGGCTCGACCTTGCCAAAACTCAATGGATTGGGGAATCAATTTGTATCCTCCCCAAAAGTCGGGCTTGGGCGGGTTATCCCCAAACCGTTCCGCCATTTCATCAAAAGCCTTCTCCAGAATTTTTCGGGAATCCAAGACCCGGCTTTGGCGAGAAGCCCAGGCGCCCAAGCGGCTTTCCAAGGGACGGGAACTGAAATAAGACGCCGCCAATTCCTCGTCTAGTCTCTCGACGATTCCCTCCACGGAAACTTGCCTTTCCATAGACCACCAAGGAAAGTGCATGGCTGCGTTGGGATTCTCATCCAATTCTTTCGACTTTCGGCTTTCGTAGTTGGTGAAAAAAACGAATCCACCGTCCTCCACCCCCTTAAGAAGGACAGCCCTGACCGAAGGTTCTCCGGAAACCTTCGCCGTGGCCAAGGTACAAGCGTTGACTTCCGATGACCCCATTTCCTCATAAGCTTTCAGCCATACGGAAAACTGTACAAGCGGGCATGCGTCGAGATTCTCCCGACGAAGAGCCCCATCGAGATAGTTTTCCCGCATGGCAGCCAATTCACCCAAGGCGTCTTTTGTCATGAGGAATCCGAAGTAATACAGTCGAGCTTGAGTTGCAATGGGAAAGCCAACAAATTGACGACCAAGATGAACGTCGTTTCAATTCTCACCAAATGCCTCCCTGATTCCCCTATTTGCTCGATTATCCGCGGATGCGCTTGCCCGAATTCGACGTCGGGCTTTCATATTCATGAGGATAAGCCGACGGGCAAGGAAGCCGCGAAAGGAGCGACTAAACCAGTAAAGCTCGTGAACGGGAGACTCGCAGGTTGAAAACTTTCGCTTGTAGCCCAAGTTTCCGGGCAAGAAGTCGACCGTCAATCCGGAAGCATGGCACGAAGAGAGGTTGTGCACAAGAAGCTGTCTTCCGGGAGAATGTTCCTTCCATTCATCATCGTAGGCAACGTTGTGCAGACCGTAATTGTCGCCCCAAAGCAAGCCGAGTTCCCATGCCACGGGAACGTCGTCGACTCGCATGCAGGAAGCCGTCGCCCTGCCCTTCTCCGCGAGCAATGGAAGCAATTCGAAGAAAAAGGCGCGCTTGCCTCGAATCGAATACAGTCCGGCAACCTGCTTGCTCTTCCAAGAGTTGACCTCAACAATGCAAGAAGTTGGAAGAAAAGAAGACATGGCACCAGAATCGGCAAAGCTCTCGAACTTCAAGGACCCCAAGCCTTCGAGTCTCCTGCGATTGTAACGAAGCGTTTTCCTAGACTTGGAGCCCAAGTTGCTTGAAACATAATCGTCGAAAGACGAGAACTTGGACAGCTCGGCAAAACAAGTCTCGCGGGGAATCCTTGAAATGACGGGGTCTCGCGTACTCTCGACGACAGGCTCAAGATGATCATCCCAAAATGATTTCCGGAGCAAGGGCAGCCAGATGAAATGGAACTCTCCCAACAGAGCCTGCAGGTTCCGGCACAGGAACTCTCCTAGATCAGGCTTGCTGAAATCACCCAGAGGATCGAAGTAATTTGCTTCGTCGTATACGAAGGGCCAGAGAATTCGTGCTCCAAGAATGCCACCTCTTTCCACAAATGGCCAACAGGATTCCAATTCCCCCCGTCGTCCGCGAACGATTGCGATCCTAGGCTTGGATTCAGGAGCAAACCACTTCCTCCAACAGCTTAGCCACTCGGGCGAAAAATAAGGGTTGGGGTTCGCCAGAGAAGAATAGAGCTTTTCCACCTCAGGTTCGAGGGCGTTCCACTCCTCGACGTCCTTGACGAGAGAAAAAGTAAAATCCTTGCTCTCGACGCCTACGGACATCGTAGGGCGAGGTAGGCAAGTGGCGCGAATCGTCGAACGAGGCTAAACGGAGAAACTGTCGAAGTCCTCGAACTCCGCCCGGAAACCGCCGTCGACACCTCGGCAAAGTACTGCAACGGCATCATGAGAATGCAAAGACTCGAAATGAGAACAAACCACACGGAAATCTATGATTCGATTGTCCTCGTCCAATTGCTCGTAAAGCAAGCGGGCGGCATCCTCGACGAACTTCACGTAAACGCCGTTCAACTCTGCAAAGGCCTGTTCGTCCTCGCGACGAACCATAACTTGTGTCTCGGTGCGCAGAGCGGCAATGCACAGGTCCCTCAACTCAAGCAAGGAGAGTTCCTTGTCAGGATGAATCTCCAAACTGATTCGGGCCCTGCTGCGCTGGGAATGGGGAATGGCAAAGGCGTCTCGTTGGTTTCTCGCATGCTCAGCGAGTTCGGACGCGCAGGGACAGGCCGAGGAATAGACGAAATCAAAGTGAATGATCTTACGGAAACGATCCGCGCGATCCATGACTCCCTCGAAAGAACAGTCATAATACTGAACGCCCCTCAGGTCGCTGCGAAGGCTGTCTTGTTCCATGGGGTAGCAGAAAACCGCCTTGATGCGAGCCTCGCGAGAATCGAGTCGATCCTTGTATTCACGAAGAATCTCGCCAAGAAGCTCGGGAGAAAATCTCTCGTCCCTGTACTCATAGAAAGTCCGCATGATACGAGACATGTTTATCCCCTTCTTGTCCGTGTCCAAGCTAACCGTGCCGGTTATTCTGGTCTCAAGGGAAAGATCTTCGCCATCCGGCCCGACAAACTTCAGCGGCAATCGAAAACCCGAAATTCCAACTTGAAGGATAGGAACGTTCGCTCCCTCAGGCGCCAATGCTCCAGAATTCTGAACATCGGGGAGAGAAGCATGATATTCCGGAGTGACGACGAACTTATCGTCATACTCGCGGCAAACCTCTTCAGACTTTCGAGTGCGGGAATCCATTTAGAACATTTTGAAAACTTGACGAAAAAAGACAAACTTCAATTGGCTTTGCCTTGGTTGGCAACTGCCTCCATCGCCTTGGCGACGGCATCGGGATCTCCGAGGTAACGTCGATCGATTGGCTTGAGTTCGGAATCAAGCTCATAGATTAGGGGCATGCCCGTGGGGATATTCAAGCCTACGATGTCTTCTTCGGAAACCTCGTCCAGGTATTTCACCAAGGCCCTAAGGGAATTTCCATGAGCTGCAATTAAGACGCTTTTGCCGGTCTTCACCATGGGAGCAATGCTTTCATGCCAAAGAGGCAGAAATCGTTCGACGGTATCCTTGAGACACTCGCTGAGAGGAATCTCTTGATCGACGAGGTTAGCATAGCGCCGGTCGTTCCGGGGGTTACGTTCGTCGTTAGACTCCAGAGCCGGGGGCGGAATGTCGTAACTCCTGCGCCAGACAAGCACTTGATCATCACCATGCTTGGCTGCGGTTTCCGCCTTGTTCAAACCTTGCAGTGCGCCGTAATGACGCTCGTTAAGTCGCCATTCCCGCCTAACGGGAATCCAGACTTGGTCCATTGAATCCAAGGTTAGCCAAAGCGTGCGGATCGCTCGCTTGAGAAGCGAGGTAAAGGCAAAATCGAAAGCAAAACCCTCTTCGCGTAGCAAGCGACCTGCCGCACGAGCCTCATCTTCGCCTTTGTCCGT
This sequence comes from uncultured Puniceicoccaceae bacterium, assembly GCA_964576585.1. Taxonomy (GTDB): domain Bacteria; phylum Verrucomicrobiota; class Verrucomicrobiia; order Opitutales; family Seribacteraceae. Next base: position 48,804 of record CAZNWO010000004.1, read on the forward strand.
CAAATTGACATCATGCCAACCTGTGAATCGGTTTTCCCGGTTCCATTCGCTTTCGCCATGGCGCAAGAGGACAAGCTTGAACATATTTCAGAAAGAAGTCGAATGATTGAAACTTGGATTTGGGGAGTGTCCCAAATAAAGCAGCTACTGGTTCGAAAAATCTATTCTCTGCCCGTGAGGTACATAAGGGTTTGAAGCACGTACCAGAACAAGAGTGCTACCGCCGAAAAAAGAGCTAGAGAAGCTGCTACATGTTGCTTGGGGTGGTAATGATGCAGAATATTAGAAGTGGTGTACAACACGGAACCGGCTGCAAACAAAATCATGATCGAAGAGAAGATCAGGCCAAGCGAGAATCCGAACAAAATGCTGCATGCGATAAAGCCCAAAGCTACGAAAAACCCAATGGAGAGGATGCCTTTCAGGAAAGAGAAATCCTTTCTAGTTATGAACACCGTGGCGGTGAGTCCTATGACCAGAAGCAAAGTCATTACGCCTGCAGTGGGTATCAGCTTTGGATCAGCGCAATAGTGTGCAGCGATGTAGAGCAGGGGCAGAAAAATTACTGCTTCAGCAACCACAAAAAGACCTAAGCCCAAGTATTGCATACCCTCAGAAGTCTGTGAATGGGCCAACCTATCGGCGATAAAACCCACTCCCATGAAGGCTACCAAAACGATGAGCCATGAAAATCCTTGAGTCATGCTTGAGACAAGCTCGTGAGCGAAAGGAGCGTGAACCACCAAGTAGTACTCGATTCCAGTAAAAGCAAGTAACGCCCCAGCCAAATGAGCATAGGTTCGGCGAATGAAGGCGGATCGCTCGGCAGCAGGCGACTGAGCCGCGGAGAGTGAAAAAGTTTGTTCCTGCATGGGAAGGGCCTCGATTAAAGGATTAACTACTTAAAACCACACGCTCATGATGGACGAGAAATGGATGAGAAGCAAATCAAAACACTGAATCAAAAGTAGAGCTACGGAGCAGGCAAGGTGATGCGACTGGCGCGCGTGTCATTGGATGGCTTCACATCTCCACCCCCGGAAATGCTGATGTTCGAAACGATTCGCACGCCATCGGGATCGGATGCAGAATCAGCATCCAGAAAAAGCTTTTCACTCCTGACCTGACCGGGATCGAGCGATCCCAAGAGAAAATTTCGTTTCACTCCGTTGTAGTCGACTTCGAGAGACACACCACTCAGCCATTCCGTGCCTTGGTTCTGAACGCTCACGAGGAATGGCGTAGTGCCGCCCTTCAATTGAGCGGGATCGAAGTAATAGCCGACCACGGCAGCATCACGAATGCCTAGCGTATCACGGTTTTGGACTCGACCTACGTTCAGGATTCCGTGGCCAGTCAAAAGGTCTTTTCCAGGTTTTTCCGCCTCGTTGGAGTAGCCGTAAAGCATTTCCACGACTTGGTCCGGATTCATGCCGGGATTAAGGGAAATCTCTGCAGCCAACGCACCGGAAACGAAGGCAGTCGATGAAGAAGTGCCGGAAAAGGAAACTTTTTCATCACCCGACCAAGCTGCATGAACACCGATCCCAGGAGCCGCTATGTCGACCTGCTCCCCATAGTTGGCAAAGGCGGACTGCCTTCCCTTGGCATCCACCGAAGTCACTCCTACAACCCCTTCGTAACGAGCGGGAAAGCTAACTCCCCGAGCCCCGTCGTTTCCGACTGCCGCCACTACAACAGAACCTTTTTGCCGAGCATAATTCACCGCATTTTCCAAAACTTGACTGCTCGAGTCTGAACCAAGGCTAAGGTTGATCACTTTGGCTCCACGATCAACCGCCTCTACGATTCCGCGAGCAACGGTGAAGGAATCTCCTCTACCCTCTCCATCGAGGACGCGAATCGAAAGAACCTCGGCCGACGGAGCCAAGCCTTGCAAGTCTTCTCCTGCCCCCGCAACAATTGAAGCCACCGCAGTACCGTGACCAAGATAGGCACCGTCGGGACCCGTTGTGCCCCCAACCAAGTCAATCGCGCTAATCTTCGATTCCGCAAGGGACGAATGTCCCATGTCCACACCGGAATCAAGAATGGCAACGGTCACTCCCCTGCCCCACTCGCTTCTTTCCGTCGGCACATCCATCCATTGGGCAGCTTGGTCGCCAAAGGCTCTCTCCCCGTCCAAGTATTCGGGCCGGGGCAAAGGGGGCGCTTGGACGGGACGATTCCATTCCAGTTGCGCGTCGTCTTCAAGATCCTTCAAGAAATCAATGGCTTTCAATGGATCCGACAATCTCAGGCGAAGTGAAGACAGCGCCTCGGAATCGTCAATTACCGACATTCCGTTCAGCGGAGCCTCAGCGGCAAACTCGGCAGCTTCTTGAGGAGAAGAAAAGACCACCACGATATCTTGCGGAGGCTTTCCTCTTCGCAACAAGGCTTCGGCGAGCACCTCAAGGGAATCCTCCGAGTCCAAAGGTGCAAATCCTTCGGGAAGTTCAGGTTTGGGAAAACTTGGAGATCTGGGCGAAACAAGCGTCGGAGGAGGTTTCGCGGAATCTTGACGAGGTTCTTCCAATGGCTTGGGAACATCCCGAGACAGCTCAACCCAAAGGATGAGAAGGCAAGCGAGCAAAGCCAACAAGACGTAAATGAATCCCCTTTTCAAACAAGGAATTCCTTGACCGAAAGAGAGATCCTCGCAAGACCAAACGACACGCCTGCAAATGCGCCATGAAAAAGAAAGTGAGTTCCTGATAGTGGGACACGGGCTGGCGGGAGCCCTTATGACCGATGCCTTGGAAAGACATGGTCAAAAGCCCATCGTTGCGGATGCCTTGCTTGAACATGCAGCCTCCCCGGCAGCTGCAGGCATCATGAATCCCATAATTGGTCCCAGCTTGAATTCTCCGTGGCGGGCATACGATTGCCTGAAAAAGGCAAAGGAAACCTATCGAAGACTGGAGGAGGACTGGGACGAGTCCTTTTTTCGCGAATTGCGTATGCTGAGGATTTTCAAGGACGAAAAAATGATTCGGAGGTGGAACGAAAAGTTGCTTCAAGAAGAAACGGCCCAATTCCTAGGAAGACTGTGGTCGAAAGAAGAACTGAAGGCGATTGGAGTCGACGGTTTCTTTGGGGCAGGAGAGGTGATGAAAGCGGGTGCACTCGATGTAATGACACTTGTCCGAGCCTCGCGGGAACGTCTGAAAACGGAAGGTCGCTACTTGCAAAAAGCGGTACACCCGATGGATCGCACATGGAATGGAAGGACAATTTTCTGCGAGGGCTTTCGGGTCGTGAACAACCCATGGTTCAAGGAACTGCCGTTCGCTCCCGCCAAGGGAGAAGTCCTCGAACTTGAAGACACGAGAAAAGAGTTCCTTAATGGAGGAACCTGGTTCATCCCTGGGGATAAGGACACGGCGTTGGCAGGCTCGACCTACGAGTGGAAAAACCTCGAAAGCGGGCCGACACGGGAAGGAGCCGACGAAATCCTGAATGGCTTGAATTACCTGAGCGAACCCAAGCCCGTCATCAAAGGCCAGAGAAGCGGCGTACGCCCTGCAACGCGTGATCGAATGCCGATCGTGGGAGCTCATCCTACCGAAGGACAGATGCTCGTCTTCAACGGATTTGGATCGAGGGGGAGCTCGCTAATACCGCTCTGCGCAGAGCTTTTCGCCAGACACTTGATCGAAGGAAAGGAACTACCCAAGGCCATCGACCTCCAACGTTTCAAAGAGGCAAAAAGCCTTGGGTTGCCATGAGGTTGGTTCAAAGAGCCCACCAATTCCTCGGACAAGCATTGTCGGATGGCGACTTGGCAATCGACGCCACCGCAGGCAATGGGCGCGACACTGCATTCTTGGCCTCAAGGATCGGAAGCATGGGAAAGGTCTTCGCATTCGATGTACAGCAAGAAGCAATCGAGTCAACACGTTCACGTTTGGAGCAGGATGGCCTTCTCGATCGCGTCAGCCTGCACCTATGTAGTCATGATCGAATGAAGGAAAAGCTGCCTTTACAGTCTTTGGGAAAGGTCAGTGCAATCGCCTTCAACCTCGGATACCTACCCGGAGGAAACAAGGAAATAACTACCACACCCGAAACGACGACAAGGGCATTGATCTCGACCTGTGCACTCCTGCGGTCAGGAGGTATCCTGACGCTTGTCGCCTATAGGGGTCACTTTGGAGGTCGAGAGGAATGTGACGCCGCGAGGGCGGAACTGGAAAGGTCAGACCTTGAACTAGAAGTGATTGGAGATTGTTCCGAAGGTGCAACCTCTCCATTGCTTTTCATAGCAAGCAAGGCAAAGATCAATGCCCCAACGCCATGAGATTCCTGCCCAGCTCGTTTAGCCGTCGATCCGCAAGTCGCGCATTCGAGTAAAGTTCTTCGAGTCCAAGCCAGAAGGCATCCGAATGATTCATGTGCCTTAGGTGGGCGATCTCGTGCAGGATAACGTAGTCTCGGAGGCAGGGCTCAAGCAAAACCACTCTCCAGTTCAAGGATATGGTTCCTTTCTCTGAGCAAGAACCCCAACGGGTTCTTTGGTTGCCCACCCGAACCTTGGCAACCTCCTCACCAGCCTCGGCGGCCAAGTCGAAAACTAGCGAAGGCAAACGCTCTTTGGCGAAGGAAAGAAGTAATTCTAGCAACTGAGGCTCTCTCGGAACATCCTCAAGGATTTTCAACTCCAGCTCCCCGTCCTTTTGGAGGGACCAAGAAATTCGTCTCGGTGCTGAAATAACCATAATGCCGACAACCCGAGCGGAATCGTCGACGTAAACCCTGCCTCCAGATTCGAAATGTTGCTCGAGAGAAGGATTCGGAGAAGGCTCGGAAAGCTTGCGTTCGACCCAACGGGATTTCGATTGCAGAAAGGCGACCCCATCATGCTTGCTGCAACGCCTGGGCAGGGTCAGCACCACTTCTCCGTCGGAAAGAACCCGAATATTAATTCTGCGCGCACGCGAGGATCTCCGAATTCTACAAGGAAGAAGCCTCGTGTCTCGATCGAACTCTACCTCGACCAATTCCAAGCTGCCGGCTTGAAGACTCAAGTCCTCGAAACTGAAGGTTCGGAAGGTTCGAGCTCGCTAGCAACGCCTGAGGCGAAACGTCGCAAGGCAGACTCAGGATCAATTCCTGCCCGCCTACATGCGGCAACCAAGAGAAACAATTCCTCGCCTGCATTTTCTTCCGTCAAGCCTTCCGCAAGTGGCGAAACCTCGCCCTCGTCCCAGTCACCCTTTTCGGCAAGACCTGCGTTGACCGCCCGCTTGTAAACGTCCAAGGCAAAAAGCAGGGCAGGCAAAGTGGGAGGCAAATCACGAAAAACCTTTCTTTCGCCCGAATCCTTTCCCTTTGCGGCTTTTTCTGCGGCCTTGATCTCGTCCCAGCGAGCTAGAACCTCTTCAGCGGATTCGGCTTCCTTGCCATCTCCGAAAACATGGGGATGCCTTCGAATCAACTTTTCATTAATTTCGCGACCAATGTCCTCGAGATCAAAAAATCCCGCCTCTTCAGCAAGCTGGGCATGCATCACCACCTGAAGTAGAAGATCTCCCAATTCCTCCGACATGGCTTCGTGGTCTTCTGCATCGATCGCTTCCAAAACCTCGGAGGTTTCTTCGACCAGACAACGAGCCAAGGTTTGGTGGGTCTGCTCACGGTCCCACGGACAACCGTCGGGTGCACGCAACTTGGCAACGATTTCCCTTAGGCGTTGTATTTCTCTCACGAGGCGACATGCTGACAAGCTTTCGACACAAGGCAACATAAACCGGATACGCGAAAAAATTTGCGGACAATGGACAAGCTAACCGAAATAATGGAATGGAAGCGAAAGGAAATCGCCACCCGCATTCGTCCCGTTCGCAATGAAGAGCTTGAGAGACTTTCGGAGAAATTTTCCACACGAGGCAAATTCCGTGATTCACTTGCCAACAAGAATGAGCTCTCCGTCATCGCCGAGATCAAGAGAAGATCTCCTTCGGCAGGAGAAATCGCCGAAGTTCCCCAAGCCTCCGAGCAGGCTCGCAAATACCTGAATGCAGAGGTCGACGCCCTTTCCATCCTTACCGACGAGAAGTATTTCGGGGGCTCGCTGTCGGACCTCTGGGAAACGCAGGACTTCCTCGCGACTCATGGACGCCGCGTTCCATGCCTTAGAAAAGACTTCATGATTCATCCCGTTCAGGTTGCCGAAGCTGCGGAAGCGGGCGCCCAGGCAATCCTGATCATTGTACGCGCTCTCGACGAAGAGGAAATGAAGACCTTGCGCGAGGCAGCCGAGCTCGCCGGACTGGATTGTCTTTACGAGATACACGACGAACACGACCTCGAACGAGTCCTACCGCACAAACCCGAAATAGTTGGCGTAAACAATCGAGACCTTAGTAGGTTCGTCACGGACTTGGCCGTGAGCGAAAGACTCATCCCCCAGATACCCGAACATATCGTGAAGGTAAGTGAGAGCGGCATCCTCGAACCCGAGGATGCTTGGAGGGCCAGGAATGCGGGAGCGGATGCAGTTCTGTGTGGAGAAGCTCTCATGAAGGCGGAAGACCCCGGGGATTTCGTAGAGGCGATGAAGGAGGAGTGAATTTCAGGGCATGCCCCTCACCCCTTCAGAAACCAAGAACTTGCTCGACCGACTCGGGCATAGACCCGACAAGAGGTTGGGACAGAACTTTCTCATTGATGGGAATTTGGTTCGCAAATCCCTTTCCATGGCGAAATTGCCCGAACGCGCCCAGGTCGTCGAAGTTGGTCCGGGACTCGGCTCATTGACGGGAGCCTTGCTGGATGAGGGACACCAAGTCCATACCGTGGAACTTGATGAAGCCCTGTCCGAACACCTGAAGAAAACCTTTGCCGAGGAGATGGAGAACGGAAGCTTCACTTTGGCGATGGGAGACGCGGTAAAAATGCCTTTCGGCAAGCTGCCGGACGAATCATCCGAATTTCACGTCGTGGCAAACCTGCCCTACGCGATTTCCTCTCCTTGGCTCGAGGCAATTCTTTCAAGCCAACGACTTCCACAAAGGCTCGTGCTCATGCTCCAGAAGGAATCTGCCGACCGCTACCGAGCAAAAGCTGGTTCGAAAAATTTCGGGGCTCTCTCCATTTTTCTGGCGGCTTGCTACGAAAACGTGGATACACATTCCGTTTCCAGACGTTGCTTTCACCCCGTTCCCGCGGTCGACTCCGTACTCCTTAGACTGGACAAGCTTCCACAGCCCTTCCTCTTTCCAGATCACACGAGGTCCTTGATCAGAAGCTTATTCACTAGAAGGCGAAAGCAATTGGCCTCCTCGGCAAAGAGCGAGAAGAAGGAATCATGCGAACGAATCTTCCGTTGGCTCGAAAAAGAGGGAATTCCAGGAAAGCTGAGACCAGAGCAAGTGGAGGCTGAAAAATGGAAAAGCCTCTAGCTCAAGGTTGTCACAATTGCTCGTAAGCCTTTCGTACTACTTCTTCACCGTGGGATCTCTCCAGACGACGCACCGTGAAGTGACCATGGGCCATATCCTGAAAATGATCCATGAAGAGCGTATTGATCAAGGCACCACCTGCGGCTCCAATTACAGGAACGGCTTGCGCCGCCATCTTCTGCGAAACTTGAATTCCGAAACGAGCTGCAACCTGTTCGACCAACTTAACGAGAACCGGCGCGACCTCCTTCCCTATCCCATGCTTGGCCACGTGCTTGGCTGCCTCGGTCACCGTCTTGGCCAAAGCCATGCGAACGGCGAAGTAGGCTGACTCGGCGGCATCGTCATCCTCGGATTCTCCGCCCAGCGCGAAAACCCGGATGCACTCGAGCTTGGCGTCGGCTTCCTTCAGGTCCTCCCCCTCGCTACGGGCAATATCACCGATCGAGCGCAACATGATGGTGGTGGAGACGGGCAACTCGACTGCCAACCCGGGTAACCCAAAGGCGCCTCCTGCGGCTCCTGATGCCATGACCGCCAGCTTGTGCCCGAAATTGCTCGGAGCGGAACCGCTCGATTCCCCCAAGGTCTTCACGGCGACACCGAGAGCCTGCTGAAGAGCACCTTGGGTCGCCATGGACACCCGCTCGGACCAATTGCTGGGCAAAAGATCAAAGCCTTTCTCGATCGGTTTGCCAATAAAGTTGGTCAACTTGACGGCAAGCCCGGGATTCTCCAGCAACTCCTTTGCGGTCCGCAACGCCTTTAAGTCTTCATCGGGGATAGTCATGGCTAAAATTAATTGATTCAGGCGGCGATACCGGCACCGCAACATTTTTTGTATTTCTTGCCGCTGCCACAGGGACAAGGATCGTTCCGGCCAACCTTTGGAGCATCGCGAACGACGGGAACGGCAACCCGGGGAACTTCAGGCTCCTCCGCCAGTTCGGGAGCTCCACCACCCAGAGTCCCTTGCGGACCCTGCGCGGGGTTCATGCCGGCAAAGCCGGGACCTGCCGAGGATTCGGGCCCGGTGGTCTTTGCCACGTTGCTGAGGGCGGACAACATGTTCTCGAAGGCCGCGACGTTGGTGGAAGATCGAAAGATGCCCGAACACACGTCGGAACGCATGGCTCCCATCATGTCCTCAAAGGCTCGGTAGGCCTCGTTCTTGTACTCGCTCAAGGGATCCTTCTGCCCATAGCCGCGCAAGCCGACGCTACGCCTCAGCTCTTCCATCTCCGTCAGGTGATCCTGCCAATGCACGTCCACGGCATTGACGACGACGTATCGCTCGAGGCCGATTATCGCATCGGGATCCTCAAGCTTGCGCTTTGCCTCGTACGCTACCTGAACCTTATCGAGAACGTGACTCTGGATTTCCTCAGGTTGCTTGCCCACAAGATCGTCCAGCTTAACGGACAAGGGAAAAGTCACGTTCACCCACCCGGCGAGAAAGGACTCGAGCTCGGGCATCTCTTCCGCTCGACCTGCCTTGAACTCTCCCAAGGGAATGGCCTCGAGGCGAATCTCGATCTCTTCTTCCACAAGCTCGAAGAGAATCTTGCTCGGCTCATCCTCGCAGATCACGTCGTTGCGGATCGAGTAGACGATCTCGCGCTGACGATTGAGAACGTCGTCGTACTGAAGCAAACGCTTGCGGATGGAGTAGTTCTGCTGCTCCACCTTCTTCTGCGCGTTCTGGATGGACCAGTCGAGCGTGCCGTGCTCCAGAACCTCCTCGTCCCCAAAGGATTTCTCAAGCATTCGAGAAAGGGCCCCCTGGTTGGCGAAGAGGCGCATCAAGTCGTCCTCCAGCGAAACGTAAAAGCGTGACATCCCCGGATCGCCTTGACGAGCGCAACGGCCCCGAAGCTGCCGGTCGATCCGGCGAGACTCGTGCCGCTCGGTACCTAGGACCAGCAATCCGCCGATTTCCTTGATTCCTTCGCCAAGCTTGATGTCCGTTCCCCTGCCCGCCATGTTCGTGGCGATGGTCACGGCGCCCCTGCGACCTGCATCGGCCACAATCTCCGCCTCCCTCTCGTGAAACTTCGCATTCAGGACGGTGTGACGGACGTTAGCGCGCTTCAGCATTCTGCTCAGCACCTCGGAAGACTCGACCGAAGCAGTCCCGACCAAGATGGGCTGTCCCTTGCCGTGAGCCTCCTTGATGTCATCGATGACTTGGTTGTACTTCTGACGACGCCCCTTGAACATCAGGTCGTTCAGGTCTTCTCTAACGCAAGGTCGATGAGTGGGAATGACCATGACTCCCAAGCGGTAGATATCGTGAAATTCTCCCGCCTCGGTCTCAGCCGTGCCCGTCATCCCCGCAAGCTTTTCATACATGCGGAAGTAGTTCTGGATGGTGATGGTCGCGTAGGTCTTGGTTTCCTTCTCGATGGTCACGCCTTCCTTTGCCTCGACCGCTTGGTGCAAGCCATTGCTCCAGCGCCTGCCGGGCATCAGTCGACCGGTGTTCTCATCGACGATCATCACCTTTCCGCCCTGCACAACGTACTCCTTGTCCTTTTCGTAAAGCCCATAGGCGCGAAGAAGCTGGGAGACGGTATGAATCCGCTCGCTCTTCACCTGAAACTCGTTTTCGGCCTCCTCCTTCTTTCGACGCTTGTCGTCGTCGGAAGCTCCCCCCTCACGATCAATCTCTACGTAGAGGGTCGCTAAGTCGGGAATCACGAAGCCGTCGGGATCGTTGGGGCTGATCAGCGTACGTCCCTTCTCGGTGAGGTCTGCCTGCTGGTTCTTCTCGTCCACCACGTAATAGAGCTCTTCCTTAAGCTCGTGAGCCCGCTCCTTGTTGTAGTCCGAGTTCATCTCGAGGTCGAACTTCTCGAACTTCTTGCGAATCGGTCCATCCTCCATCATTCGCAGGAACTGCTTGTTGGTCGGCAAACCGCGCTTCACTTGGTAGAGTTTGGCGATAGCCTTGTCGGTGTCGTCGTCGGAGATTCCTTCTTCGGCAAGAGCCTTCTTCGCCTCGGCGGCCAAATTGTTGCACTCGCGAATCTGGGTATCGAAGAGCTTCACGACCAAAGGCTTCATCTCCATGAACGGCAGAGGGGTGTCCTCCCTCATCGGACCCGAAATGATCAAGGGCGTGCGTGCCTCGTCCACCAGGATCGAGTCCGCCTCGTCGATGATGCAGAAGTAATGGTCTTTCTGCACCTGATCCTCCTTGCAGGTCGCCATGCCATTGTCGCGAAGGTAGTCGAAACCGAACTCGGAAGCGGTGCCATAGGTGATGTTGCGGGAATACATCTCCCGGCGAGAACCCGGATCCATACCGTTCTGGATGCAGCCCACGGTCAATCCCAACCACTCGAAAAGCGCCCCCATCCAATGCGAGTCTCTGCGAGCGAGGTAATCGTTAACCGTAACCAGTTGGCAGTTTCTGCCCGAGAGAGCATTGAGGTACAGGGGGCAAGTGGAGACCAAGGTCTTTCCCTCACCCGTCGCCATCTCGGCGATGTGTCGATCGTGCAGCGCCATCCCGCCAATCAACTGTACGTCGTAGTGCACCATCTCCCAGTCAAGGGGTTGGTCGCAGACCGATATGGTACTGCCGCATATCCGTCGGGCGCAATTCTTCACGGTCGCGAAAGCCTCGGGCAACAACTGCTCCAAGGTCTCCCCGTCCTGAAAGCGCTTCATGAATTCCTGCGTCTTGGCCCGCAACTCGTCGTCGGACAACTTGGAGTAACCCTCCTCAATGGCATTGATCTTCTTTACGATCGGAACGCAACGCTTGATGTACTTGCGGTAGTTACGCCCCCTGAAACTGGTCAAGAGACCTTGGAATGGAGCTAGGAGGTTCATGGCATGAAAATGTCGAGATTCATTAACGGAAGATCACTGGATTCAGCATCAGCAGTTCTCTCGGAAATAGGCGGTGGTTCGCTCCAAGCCCTCATCCAACTCGACCTTGGGCGCCCAATCGATCAGCTTTTCCGCCAAGGAAGTATCGGGTCGCCTCTGGGTTGGATCATCCTCGGGCAGAGGCTCCTCCACGATACGAGATGCACTACCCGTCTTCTCGATCACCTTCTCGGCGAGCTCGCGAATCGTGAACTCCCCCGCGTTACCGAGGTTCACGGGGCCCACCTCTTCCTCTTGGTTCATCACGCCGATCATGCCGTCCACCAAGTCGTCCACGTAGCAGAAGGATCGCGTCTGGGAACCGTCACCGTACACGGTCAAGTCCTCTCCCCTCAGTGCCTGTACGATAAAGTTGGAAACCACTCGCCCATCGTTCGGGTGCATCCGTGGACCATAGGTGTTGAAGATGCGAATCACCCTAACGTCCACACCGTTCTCCCTGTGGTAATCGAAGAACAAGGTCTCCGCGCAGCGCTTGCCCTCGTCGTAGCAAGCCCTCGGCCCAATGGGATTAACGTTGCCCCTGTAGGACTCGGGTTGCGGATGCACGTCGGGGTCCCCATACACCTCGGAAGTCGAGGCTTGCAGGATTCGCGCTTTCACTCGCTTCGCAAGCCCAAGACAATTTATGGCTCCCATTACGGAAGTCTTCACCGTCTTGATCGGGTTGAACTGGTAGTGAACGGGAGAGGCAGGACAGGCGAGGTTGTAGATCTGGTCCACCTCGGCCTTGAACGGATCCACTACGTCGTGGCGAAAAAGCTCGAAGCTCGAGTTGTCCGAAAGGTGGGCGACGTTTCTCCTGCGACCCGTGAAGAAGTTGTCCAGGCACAACACCTCGTGCCCTTCGCCAAGCAAACGCTCGCAAAGGTGACTGCCGAGAAAACCGGCTCCACCCGTTACTAGAATTCTCACGATTCGCGCAAAAGAAAGACCTTATACAGGTTTTCGGCCCTCTTGAAAACTTCCTTTTCAGCCTTGATTTCAATCACTTGCGGAACCGCTCATGACGTCCAACACCTTGTACAGGGCCTGCGTACCCTCGTCCTCCATCCCCGATTCCACCGCCCGATCATAAAACTCCTTCGCCAAGGCCAACCCCGGCAACTGCAGTTCCATCCGGGCCGCATCCCGCAGCGCAATCCCCATATCCTTCACGAAATGCTTGACGAAGAAGCCCGGGGCAAAGTCGCCCTTCACGATCCGTCGCCCAAGGTTATTGATCGACCAACAGCCCGCAGCCCCGCTACCGATCAAGTCGATCACGGCATCCGCATCCAGTCCTGCCCTGCGGGCGTACAGCAACGACTCCACCGTGCCTATCATCGTCGTGGCGATCAGTATCTGGTTGCTCATCTTCACCCGCTGCCCCGAACCCGCAGGACCGAAAAGGGAAATGTTCTCACCCATCGCCCGGAGGATCGGCAACACCGCCTCGAAGGCGTCCTCCTCTCCACCGATCATAATGGCCAGGCTACCGTTCCGGGCCCCTAGGTCGCCGCCGCTCACGGGGGCATCGAGCACGGAAACCCCCTTGCCCTTCCCCTCCTCGAAAATCCTCTCCGCGAGGGCGGGCTCGGAAGTGGTCATTTCCACCGCCACCGCACCTTCCTTGGCGGTGGCCAGTACACCATTCTCCCCTAGGTAGGTCTCCTCCACGTCCTCGGGAAAGCCCACGATGGAAAAGATGAAGTCGGCGCCCTCCGCCGCCTCCGCGGGGGAATCCTTCCAGACTGCCCCGCTCTGCATCAGCCCCAGGGCCTTCTCCTTCGTTCGGTTGTGCACCTGCAGGTCGTACCCTGCATTCAGCAGTTGCCTCGCCATGGAAGCTCCCATCACTCCGGTGCCTATCCAGCCTATCAATTCGCTCATGCCACCAACTAGTAGGCAGACGGGAACAAAAGGCAAAAAGGAAAATTGGTCGGGCCGGTGGGATTTGAACCCACGACCCCTACACCCCCAGCGTAGTGCGCTACCAGACTGCGCTACGGCCCGACCGACGGACGAGATAACCATGGGGTTTGGCACCGTCCGCAAGGGGGCTAAAAATCCTCTTTTACCATCCCCAAGTCAAGCGAAACCCCGCATGGTCGACTTTGGCAAACTTCCCATTTTTCCGCAAAAAGACATTGCGCGAAACCATTCCATCGCCTAACGTGTAGATACTTATGAAAGCAAAACTCCTGTCTTTAATCACCATCGGCATGCTCGCCGCCGCGGGCGCCGTGCAAGCCGTCAACGTCGATCCCCCCAAGGACGCCGTTCCCTTCCGGGGCAACCACTACAAGGCATTCCTTGACACCAACAGCACCTGGTGGGAAGCCAAGTTCGCCTGCGAGGACATCGGTGGCGCCTTGGTCGTCATCTCCACCGCCCAGGAAAACGAATTCATTCGCCGCATAGCCAAGAAGCACCTCATCTGGCTCGGCGGTACCGACGAGTTCGAGGAAGGCAAATGGACTTGGGACAACGGCGAAAAGTTCGTCTTCAAGCACTGGGACGCAAAGCAGCCCAGCGGCACCAACGGCTACAACTTCCTTGTCCTCGACGGAAACTCCGGCAAGTGGAAGGACACCACCGACTTCTCCGGCAAGGTAAAGGGCTACGTCTGCGAATGGAAAGGCACCGCCCCCAAGAACGCCGGCCCCAAGGACGCCGACCTCAAGCCTCCCGCCACCGCATCGGTCAAGGCATCGGTCAACGTCAAGGTGAAGAAGAACTAGCCGAGCTACAAAGTAAACTTTTCCGAAAGCCGGACCCGCAAGGGTTCGGCTTTCTCTTTTT
>CAZNWO010000005.1:0-32512 GCA_964576585.1 uncultured Puniceicoccaceae bacterium
CGATGAGGTGGGGGAGCTCCTCGTCGTGAGCGGCGAAGGCCTCGGCCATGACGTCGGCGGCCTGCTTCTGCTTGTCGTTCTCCCCGCTGTAGGCGATCACGGGAAGGTTGAAGAGGTTGCGGACGTAGGCGGGCGCATCGTGCAGGCCCCATAGGCGCTGCTCGTACCAGGGCGGGTAGTTTTCCTTGGCGAGGCGGTTGTAGAGGGCGGTCTCGGCGAAGCCCGCCCCGGCATGGACGACGGCCCACTTGTCGGCGTAGCGAGCCCCGAGGTGCCAGGCCCCCGCGCCTCCCATGGAGAAGCCCATGAGGGCGATGCGGGCCTTGTCGATTCGGTATTGGTCGCGGACGGCCTCGATGGCTTCCATGACGTCGGTTTCCCCGGCGGACTTGTACCCGATGCACTGGCGGCCGAAGGGGTGAAGGACGATGCCGTCCTCGATGGGAAAGTTTCCGGGCCTGCTCATTCGGCGGTGGATGAAGTGGAGGTCGGTCGTCTTGTCGCCCCTGCCGTGCAGCCAGACGTAGAGGGGGACGGGACGATTGAGGCGAAGCTTGGGCGGAATCTCCAGGCCGTAGGGCTGGAAGGAGTCGTCGATCTTGGAGCGAAAGCCGCGCACGACGAGGCCTTTTGATCGGGTCCATGGAGTGGTGCCCTCGACGAGGTTTGCGGCCCGGCGGTCGGCCTCGTCCAGAAGGCGCTCGGCGATGGGGAAGTCCTTCTTGTCGTAGAATTCCCCGTTTTCCAAGGCGAAGCGGACGGCCTTGGAGAAGACGGCGACGTCGGGGTTGTCCCGAATGGTGGCGGGCCGGGCGTTTGCCTTCTGCAGCCGAGCTTCCAGCTTTGCCCGGGTTTCCGTGGGGATCTCGATGCCGGGCGGGGGAACCTTGCGCGGGATGGCGGGTATGGACTCGGCGGACAGGGTGGCGGCGCCGAGGATGAGGGAGAGGAGAGGAGCGAGGGTTGCTTTCATGCGGAGGTGGCAAGGCGCAGCTTGCGGATGAGGTCGGTGCGGCGGGCGAGGGTCTTGTCGTTTCGGACGGCCATGGCGAAGGCGGCGGGGTCGCCCACGAAGATGACTTTCTTCCTGGCCCGGGTAAGGCCCGTGTATACGAGGTTTCTTCGAAGCATCATGAAATGTTGCTTGAGGAGGGGGAAGACGACAACCGGATATTCGCTGCCTTGGCTCTTGTGGACGGATATGGCGTAGGCGGGCTGCAGGTCGCTGACCTCGAGGCGCTCGAAGGTGGTGGGGCGCCCGTCGAAGTCCACGGTGACCGAGTTCGCAATGGTGTCGACGGCGGAAATGACGCCGAGGTCGCCGTTGAAGACGTCCTTGTCGTAGTTGTTGCGGGTCTGGATGACCTTGTCGTTTTCCCTGAAGAGCGTATGCCCGAAGACGTGGGTGGCGCCTTGCGGGTTGAGGGCCTCGCGAAGCTTGTCGTTGAGGTTTGCAATGCCCGCGGTTCCTCGGTGGAGCGGGGCAAGGACCTGTACTTCGGATGCAGGGTTGACGCCCAGCTTTCGAGGAAGAACGTCCCGGCAGATGCGTGCCACGGCATCCACGCATGCCTCGGGCAGGATGGCCCGGACGAAGTGGACGTCGCGGGAGAGGTCGAGCAGTTCGGGGTCGTCCACGGGGGTGGGGCAGGAGGTCCTGCCGGCGAGAATGCCGTGGGCCGCGCCGACGATGCCGCTGTCCTCCTTTTGACGAAAGGTGACTTGTAGGCGAGTGCAGGGAATGAGGTCGGAGTCAATGAGGTCCTTCAGCACGTTGCCCGAGCCTACGGAGGGGAGCTGATCCGCATCGCCCACGAGGAGAAGGTGAGCCTGCGCGGGAATCGCCCTGAGCAAGGATGCGGCTAGGCGGACGTCCAGCATGCTGGCCTCGTCCATGACCACGAAGTCGCAGGCGAGAGGCTTGCCTTCGTTGTGGGTGAAGCCGCCCGCGGAGGGGTCGAACTTGAGGAGGCGATGAACGGTTTGGGCGAAGTGGGCGGCGCTTTCGGCCATGCGTCGCGAGGCGCGCCCGGTTGGTGCGGTAAGCTGGATGCGGACTTTCTTTGCCTTGAGGATGGAGACGAGGGCACGCAGGATGGTCGTCTTTCCGGTGCCGGGACCTCCGGTGAGGATGGAAACCTTGCTGGAGAGGGCGGTTCGAAGGGCGTCTTCCTGTTCTTCGGCAAACTCGAACCCCGCCTTTTCCTGCGCCCATTCCACCGCCTTGTCCACGAGGATCGGCGGAAGGCAGGAGGGAGCCGAAAGCAGCTTGCCGATTGACTTGGCGGCGAGCGATTCCGCCCTTTCGGTTGAGGGTTGCTGGTAGACCTCGGGCTCGCATTCCTCGAGGTCGCCGTTTTGCTTGAGAGCTTCCAGTCGGGCGGTAATCTCAGAGGGGTGAAGCTCGAGCACAGCCGTCGCGGCGTCGGTCAGGGTCTCCTTGCCGGCGCAGGTGTGTCCCTCGGCCTCGAGCTCGTCCAGGGCGTGAAGAATGCCGGCGTCGATTCGCTCGGGGCCGTTGGTGGAGACTCCGAGGTTGAGGGCGATCTTGTCGGCGGTCTTGAAGCCGATGCCCTTGACTTCCCGTACGATGCGGTAGGGCTCGGTCTCCAGAATGGTCTTGGCCTCGTTGCCGTACCTTCGGACGAGCCGCAGGCAAAGGGCGTCGGTTACGCCGTAGGTCTGCAGGAACATCATGACTTCCCGCACGGTCTTTTGCTCTTCCCAGGCATCCTTGATGCTGCGGACCCTTTTCTTTCCAATGCCGGGCACCTCGAAAAGGCGGGCGGATTCCTCCGAGATGATCCGCAGGGTGTCCGCCCCGAAGTGGTCTACGATCTTGTTTGCGTAGGTCTTTCCGATCCCGTGCACGAGGCCGCTGCCGAGGTATTTACGGATGCCGTAGGCCGAGGCGGGGAGCTTGGTCTCGCATTTCTCGAATGCAAACTGTCGGCCGTGCTTCGGGTGTGTGGTCCAGGTCCCCTCGAGTTCCAAGGTTTCGCCGCACTGGACTTTGGGCGCTTTGCCTACGGCGACGATTTCCTTGCTGTCGCTTCCCGAGCGCAGCTTGCCGATGAGGTAGCCGTTTTCCTCGTTGTAGAAGGTGATTCGTTCCAGGACGCCTTGCAGCGTTTGCTTGGACTCTTTGCTTTGTATCGGTTTCTGCGGCAAGTTCAGTTTTCGTCAGTGGTTGTTCCTTCACCGTTCAGGCGGACGGCGTACCAGTCGATCTTTCGAGTGAAGTACATAGCCGCCGCCAAGGTTCCGAACAAGCCGAGACTTCCCATGAGCAAGGCATAGCTTTCCAGTTGCAGGGTAACGTAAAGGTATCCGTAGAGGATCACGAGCACGGCGCCCACGGTACAGGCCAGTCGCAGGCTCCGAAGGATTGCCTGGGCGTAGCCCGCAATCAGGATCACCACTCCGGTAGTGGAGATGCCGTAAGCCAAGTCGAAGCCGAAATGTTCCGATAGCGATAGCAAGAGCAGGTAAAAGACCAGAATGGCAAAGCCCACGAGCAGGTACTGGATCGGGTGAACGCGAGCCTTTTGCAGGATTTCCGTAAAGAAGAATGCGGCAAAGGCGAAGCAGAGAAAAAGGATGGCGTACTTGGCCATGCGGTTGGTCTTCTGGTAGACGTCGGTAGGCAGGTAGAAACGGACGCCGAAGGCGGCGTTGCCAAGTACGTTGCTCGGACCGGAAAAGGAGAAGTTTTGGCCAACCCCGGACTCGCGGTCATAGGA
Organism: uncultured Puniceicoccaceae bacterium; assembly: GCA_964576585.1. Lineage (GTDB taxonomy): Bacteria > Verrucomicrobiota > Verrucomicrobiia > Opitutales > Seribacteraceae. Next base: position 3,744 of record CAZNWO010000005.1, read on the forward strand.
CTTTTGGGCCCAATTTTGCTGTTCCATGCCCTCGGGTGCGCTGCCTGACCATGCTTGAGGAATCGGTCTGTTCAGGTGCAGGACCTTCCAGGAAGCGCTGAAGCCCGATTCGCTGATTTCCTTTTCAAGAGGTAGAAAGGCCCCGTCGAAGCTTGGGGCCGGCCAAGACGAATTTACGGATACTGCCGTGGTCTTTGCAACTGGAGAAAAGGCCAATGAGGAACTACCGTCGAGGTTCAACTCGATCTCGAATTCCATGGACTCGTTGAAGTCGCTGAGGTCTACCTTTGCCTTGATTCCAGAGGTGATCACTTCCTGGGTAGGCAGGCCCGGGGTCGGTTCCAGTTTCCGCCCGTCGAAAGTTATGCTCGTAGGTTCGCGAATCCCTCTGGAATCGGATATGCCGATGGTCAGCCAGGCCTTGTCCTTTTGGATTTCATCCTCGTCTACCTTTGCGACATCCCAGTCGGGAGACGGAAAGGAGCCCTTGAGAACGAGGCTGGACTTGTATACGACGGATTCGTAGATGCCACGGTAACGAGTCTCCGGGACAACGCTGCCGTTTAGCTCGAGGACTTCAGGCATGAAGTGCAGGTAGCGCGTTTCCCGAATGGTCTTCCTCTGGTGGTTTGAGCCTGTGGTGGCGGTCACCGTGTAAGGAATGGTGAGGATCGGACCGATGAGCGTCTGATCGAGTCCCCACTTGGCGCTGATTTCCTGGGTTACGCTTTCGCGGCGTTCTTCCCTTTCGTCGATGATGAAGAGCAGAGGGATGGTCAGCAGCAGCAAGCCAATCACGAGGAAGGCGATGACGAACAACTTGAAGGTCAGTGAATTTCTAAGCGATCTGATGGGTGGAGGCGGTCTCATGAGTTCCAGTGGGTTTGTCTAAGTTGCAGTCCTTCTGACTCCTGATTGCTTTATTTCGTTCAAGCTCTCTCGGCAGCTTGCCACCAGAGAAAACGAATTGGCTGAAGGCTTTTGGAGCAACGACTACCTCGTCCTGTTGTAGGCGCTGACAAGGGCGAGCAACCCGCTTTTCTCAATGCTGGAGTCGATTCCGCAACCGTAGGCCACTCGACCCGCCTTGGTTTGAAGCTGTACGAATGCAGCGGATTCCGTTGCCGAGCCTCCGCCTATGGAGTGTTGGCGGTAATCGGTCAGCTTGAAGTCCTTGATGCCTTCGCTTTCCAAGGCTTGTACGAAGGCGTTGATCGGGCCGTTGCCTTGTCCTTGGATCGAGCGTGGTTCTTGGTCGAGTTCTATTTCAGCGGAACAGGTTACCTCATCGCCTTCAGTGGAGAGTTTTTGGGTCTGGTAGGAAACGAGCCGCATGGGATCGTTCTTCTCGAGGAATTCCTGCTTGAAGGTCTCGTAGATTTCATCCGCCGCCAGCTCCCTGGATTCGGAGTCCGCCTTTTCGTTAACGAGTAGGCCAACTTCGGGATGCATGGGCTTGGGAAGTTCCAGTCCAAACTCACGGGAAAGCACGTATGCGACCCCTCCTTTTCCACTCTGGCTGTTGATGCGGATGATGGCCTCGTAGTTGCGGCCAAGGTCGCGCGGATCGATGGATAAGTAAGGTACTTGCCAAAGGTTGTCGTCGGAGTCTCCTTCCTCGCTCCTCAGGTCCATGCCCTTCTTGATCGCGTCTTGGTGGGAACCCGAGAAGGCAGTGAAGACGAGGTCTCCGGCATAGGGATGTCTTTCATGGACAGTCATGCCCGTGGTGCGCTCGTAGGTTTCACGAATGGCGTCCAGGTCTCTGAAGTCCAAGTCGGGATGCAGGCCCTGCGAATACATGTTGAGCGCTACGGTAACGACGTCGAGGTTGCCCGTGCGTTCACCGTTGCCGAAGAGGGTGCCCTCGATCCTGTCGGCACCGGCCATGAGGGCGAGTTCTGTGGCGGCAGTTCCCGTGCCGCGGTCGTTGTGCGTGTGGAGGCTGATTACAGCCTTGTCTCTTTCCTTCAGGTTGCGGCAGAACCACTCGATTTGATCGGCGTGTACGTTGGGGGTGAAAAGCTCTACCGTTGCTGGCAAATTCAGGATGATGGGGTTTGCCTCAGTTGGCTCCCAAGCCTCCATCACCGCTTCGCAGACTTCGAGGGAGTATTCTATCTCCGTGTCGGAGAAGCTTTCGGGAGAATATTCGAGCTGTACTTCGGTTCCCTCCAACTCCGGCAGCAAGTCCCTGACGAGCTTAACGCCGTCCACCGCGATCTGCTTGATTTGTTCCTTCGTCATGCCGAAGGTCACTCTTCGCTGCAGCGGCGAAGTCGAGTTGTAGACGTGCACGATGGCTTTCTTCGCTCCCTTCAGGCTTTGAAAGGTTCTGCGAATAAGGTGTTCGCGGGCTTGGGTCAGCGCCTGCAGGGCAACGCCTTCGGGTACACGGTCCTCCTCGATCAGCTTTCGGGCAAAGTCGAATTCTGTCTGTGCGGCGGAGGGAAACCCGACCTCGATTTCCTTGAATCCAATTTTCAACAGAAGCTCGAAAAGTTCCAGTTTTTGCTCCACTCCCATGGGAATGGGGAGAGCCTGGTTGCCGTCGCGCAAGTCCACGCTGCACCAAATGGGAACGCGATCAATGACGCGGTCGGGCCACGTGCGGTCGGGCAAATCTATCGTTCCCCATGGGCGATATTTGCTTATCGGAGGATTCTGCATTGCGAAAACATTTTACGAATATCGCAAAAGTCGCTGAATGAAAAGAGGAAAGCCGGGATGGAAATCGGCATTGCGGCGGGTCGATCAATCCTGCAGAATCTCCGTGTAAAATGAATTCGGATTCATCCTCTAGTCTTCCCCTGACAGGTCGAACCATTGTTTTGGGAGTATCTGGCTCGATCGCCGCCTACAAGGCTGCGGATCTAACGAGCGAGCTGCGTCGGCTTGGGGGAGAGGTCTTTGTCGTCATGACTCGGGCCGCCTGCGAGTTCATTGCCCCGCTCACACTCCAGACCTTGTCGCGCAATCCCGTGGTCAACGACCTTTGGAAGGAAGGCGAGGGCTGGCAGCCCGGGCATATCGACCTGGCCGACAAAGCGGATCTGTTGTTGGTTGCCCCCGCTACCGCGAACGTCGTCGCTCAATTCGCTCATGGTCTTACTCCCGATGCTCTATCCTCGATTCACCTCGCTACTCGAGCCAAAGTCGTGCTGGCTCCCGCCATGAACGGCAAGATGTACGATCATCCGGCAACTCAAGAAAACCTTCGTGCGCTGGGTGAGCGAGGTGTCCTGTTCATCGATCCCGAGGAGGGTGAGTTGGCCTGTGGTTATGAAGGGGTGGGGCGGTTGGCCACGATCGAGAAAATAGTGGAAAAGGTGCTGGAGGCTTTGCCTTCCTAGCTTCTTCCTGCGGCCTACCAGGTTTCCGGCATAAAGGTCGGAAATACCACCCCCGAAATAGGGAAGGGGTCGCCCAGAACTTGGGCGACGTGCAGCTCGCAGTTGCGGGCTCCCCAAGAGTAGCAGGCCTCCACTAATTCTCTCCGGTCACTGGGAGCTAGCCATACCCGCGTGCAACCGGGTTTGTGGTTCAGGACTTCCCTGAGCAACGCGATTGCCTGTCGCTCGGTCCGGGAATTTCCCGGACCAATGAGCCCGCAGGCGGGATGTGTAACCGAACACAGGAATCCATCCAGTCCGCCCGACTCGTTCTCGGCAACGGAAACATGCCAGATGCCATCCTCGTTTTCCAGAAAGTGTCGGAAGTCATTCTCTCGCTCGATTCCGCAGGTCTCGAGTTCCAGAGCTGCCATGGCTGAAGCATCCTCGAGGCGTCCGGGCCTTACCTTTACTCCAGAAACCTCGGGCAAGTCCAAGCCCTCTTGAGGAACGTCCAGGATCATGTCCTGAAATATGGCGTATGGAACGAAGCCTGCGCGATTGTAGAGGGAAAAAGAGTCGAGGTTCATGGCGCTGGAAACCAATCGAAGGGGTTTTCCCTGCTCCTTGGAGAATGAAATGATTTCCTCTAGGATCGCTTTGGCCGCTCCTGTGCCGAAATAGTTCGGGTGCGCCGCCATGATTCCGAGCGAGACGTGATTGGCCCGTGGGTGATAGAAGCAACAGGCTGCCAGCTTGCCCGTGGACTCCATTTGGGCAACCAAGCATCTTCCGGGATCGAGGGCTTCGTTTACCCGGCAGTGAAGCTGCATGGCCTCGGGTCCACAGTCGAGCTTCGGCCCATCCATGTTTCCCGCATACCAGTAGTTCAGGGATACGAGAATCAATTCCGAGACTTCCGTCCAGTCTCCTTGTTCCATTGGGCGAATCTTGTACTTAGCCATAGCCTTCACGATTGTCATCCGGTCGAACAAGGCGAACCAATTCTTCGTGTCGCTCGTCGGTTTGCCTTCCAAGCTTCAGTTTTGAAATTGTCCGAAATTATCTAAGATTTGAAGGGAGACAAAGTCTTGCCAAGAAAATCAAAGGCTTTTTCCGCGTCCTTTCGAAGGTTTTGCATCTCGCTCCCGTAAGGCGAATCGGGAATTTTCGGAAGATCGATGGAGCCTATGCTCGGAGTTGCGAATTCTTTCCAGGAGAGAGCAATCGCAAGCAATTCATTCTTTTTCCGCTCGAGACCGTCTTCGAGTTTCTCGACGCCTTCTAAAAACGGAAGGTGGATTGGTGTTTCAACGATGCCACGGAAAGTTTCTTCGTTCAAGGTTTCCGCGAGAATTTCCTCGGGAGTTGCCTTCGGTTCGATCACTTCAGGGTTACTTGTCGTTGGTTTGCCCAGTTGAGTTGTTTCGTCCTGCACGCGAGTTGGAGGTAGTAGGAGCCAACCGATGACCAAGGTTGCCAAGACTCCACCAATCGGTATGAGGAATCGACGATTGAGGGGGGTTGCCTCAATGGTTTCAACTTCCCTTGAATCCGATTTCACCAAGCGAATGATTTCAAGTACCTTTACCTCCGAGTCAGGTTCGGCAAGGTCGCGTTCTTGCCTGGTTTGTGCCTCTCGAATCAATCCCCGTACAACCTGTTCCTCCTTCTTGCACGAGGGAACGTTCCTGAAGATGGAGGACAATTTTCCGATGATTAGCCTGATCATCTGTCGCTAGGCTTTTGGCTCAAGGGTTTCGAAGTCTATTTTTTCGGCGAGTTTCTTTCGAGCTCGGTAGAGAATGACTTTTGTTGCGGTTACGGTTTTTCCCAGTGCTTGAGCGATTTCCTTTATAGGCATGTCCTCGCCGTAGTGAAGATGGATGGCGGCAAAGGAGTCCGGTGACAGCAAGCTTTTCGCCGAGTGCCAGATCGCCCCGAGGTCATTCCGAAGGTCGTTCTCTTCACTGCTCGCATAATCCGCGTTGAGTTCGGTTTCTCCCTTGCGGTTGAGCTTTCTGAGGTGGTTGAGCGCCAATCGGCGGGCGATGACGTACAGCCAAGGCATGAAGGGTTTGCTCGGATCGTAGCGATCAAGATTTCGGTATGCCCTGAGGAACGTCTCCTGGCAAATGTCCTCCGCGTCTGTTGTGCTTTTGGTGAACCCGTAGAGAAAGCGAACAATTGTTCTGCGCCTACGGCGAACCAGTTGCTCGAAAGCGTGAAGGTCCCCGGAGGCGGCATGTCTGGCGAGTTGCTCGTCCGTGTGGGCCAAGGTCTCGACGTCGCTTTCATCAAGTCGTTCAGGTGACACCAAGATAGACTCTATGATCTTGGTTTCAAGGGCAACTTATTCATCTTCAGCGGTTGCGGAGGCAGAATTTTCCTTGGCCATTTCCTCAGCCATTTTCTCTTTTACAAGATCGGCGGAGACGCCGAGGTAAAACCTGACGTTCAATCCCTCCCTCGCCACATGCGTTTTTACCGTGCCGGCAAGTTCCGCCAATTTCGGATCGAGGTCGGCTCCCAATGCAATGAGACTGGCACCACCTCGCATCACGTTTTCCAAGTGCTGGGCAGTTTCCTCATCGGATGCCTTCAGGACTGCCGCCATGCGGACTTGGCCTTCGGTTTCTCCCAACGCTACTCCTAATGCACGGGCTTTCTTGAGGATTGCGGCTTCGGGGGCTTTCTTTGGAGGATTTAATTTTGCAATCCTCTTCAAGTCGGCGATTGCAATTGCCACGGGATAAGGAATCGCCTTTGCCAAATCTGCAAGCAAGTCGCTTTTCTTCATCGATGGTTCCCGACCCGAAAAGACGTCTAGACCGTGTTTGACGAATTCTTCCCCCGAACCTGCAATAATGGTGTCTTCGTTAACAATTGCGAAAGCTTTACGGTTTTCATGATAGATCGTTTTTCCTTTGTAAGCTGAGGTTTCGATCTTCTCGTTTAGGGCGAAGAAACCTTCGATTTGCTGTGCATTGAAGCCGCCCGATGCAAAGATTATTCCTTTCTCCGGTTCACCTCTACCGAAGACCGTCATGTTGCCCAAGCCTTCGAGATCGACGCCAAAGGCTGCCTTTATGCCGGCCAGTTGTCGCTGGGTCATCGGGTTCTTCTTGATTTCCGCAAGAATGAATTTGCCGACTTCCGTCTTTAGAAGTGTCTCGAAGTCGACGTGGGCAACAAAGTTGGCTTGGTCCGACACTTTGTCGACTGCCAGTTTCGCTGCTTTAGCGGGAATCCCCGCCAAGGAAAGAAGTGAGAGTATCGCGATTATCTTTTTTTTCATACGTAGATAGCGTTGGTGGAATTTCCTGTTGATTTTCAGTTATTTGAGGATGGTTTACCCTTCATTTACAATTTAACTGATCGAAAGGTTACGTAATTTTTACTTTTTTGTGTTTTTTGCCAAAAAAGAAGGCTCCTCGGGGAGGAGCCTTCTTGCTTAAAGTTCGGGTTTTAAAAGATTTGCGCTATGCTGCAAAGCGATCCTCAATCAACGGGTTTTTTCTGCGCCTGACTTTTCTCATGCGCGACCTTCTCCTTAATCCCCTATCGAGTTTGCTAACGAGATCATCGATTGAATTGTACAAGTCGTCGCTGGAGCTGGATATGGTAATCGTGGCACCTTTCAGTTCCAAGTGTCCCTTAGCCACGAACTCCGTTGCATGCGCTTCCGAGCGAGAAGAACATTCCAACTCGATGCGAGCCCTGATTATGGCGTCTTCATGCTTGAAGAGTCGATCCGTCTTTTCCCAGACGAAACTTTTCAGCGCTTCCGTAAGTTCTAGGTGGATTCCGGACAGAATTACCTTATGATTCATTTAGGTCCTTTCTTGTGTTCGTTAGTGTCTTGCGAAGAAAACTTTCCCAACGAAAAGCCGACTTGGGCAATTCGTGCTTTGGGCGGATATTCCGTTTTTTGAGAGATGGCTGTAACGTTTGAGGTAAGAAGGGTAGCTGACTTCTCGCCGCACAAGCACATTTGTTAAAACTCTCAACTAACAAATGAAGCGCTCCCTTTTCCATTTGTCCAATCTTTATTGCTTAAAAATTGAATTCCTGCATCCATTTCTTCTTTGTTTTTTTGACTTAAAGTATTGATTTTCAGATTATTTAGGATAGAGGGATTGTACTTTTCACCTTCAGATTTTTTCTCAATGGACAATTCCAGTGAACGCTCTTTCTCCGATCGATCGCCCTTGGTGAATCCTGAAGAATTTCCTGATTGGATCTTGTTTGAGGACGAGGACTTGCTGGTGGTCGACAAGCCTGGTTGGTTGGTCTGTCATCCTTCGAAAAATGGACCTTGGTCCAGTTTAGTTGGTGCAGCCAAAACCTATTCCGGAATAGAGAAACTGTACTTGGCTGGGCGCCTGGACAGGGAAACCAGCGGGGTAATACTTTTCGGAAAGAATGCCGTCTCAGGCAAATCATGGCAAAAAGCCCTTGAGGCAAGGGAGGCGAAGCGTTCTTATCTCTCAATCCTTGAAGGGGAACTAATGGCCGCCATGGATCTTGAAACCCACTTGGGAAAAGATCCCGAGAGTCCCGTTTTCGTCAAGCAGCGAGTAACGGAACCTTCCCGCAAGTCAAAGCCTGCCAAAACCTCCTTTTCCCCCCTCAAAATATCCTCGGGCTTTACTTTGGCAATGGTTCGTACGGGAAGCGGAAGAAAGCATCAGATTCGCGTGCACGCACAGTGGGCGGGTTTCCCCATAGTGGGGGACAAGTTGTACGGAAGGGACGAAAACCTATACTTGGACTTTTGTCGGGCAGGTTGGTCTGAGGAAATGGCCGAGCGGCTTGCCTTGCCCAGACAGGCTCTTCATGCCTTCCTTTTCGGCAAGGAGGAAGACTTCTTCTTTGCCCCTTTTCCCTCCGACTTGGAGAAGTTTTGTCTGGATGAAATGAAAATTAAGCGGGGAGATCTTTCTCATTCCTTGGGTTTGGCTAGAGAATTAGCTTGCGATTGATTATTGCGGAAAAGGGTTGGCGCGGACCTGAGTGGAGGCTAGGTCATGAAGCTTTTAGCTTTATAATCACCTCATGACTTCAACCCCCTCCAGTCCTTGGGAAGCGTTACGAGCGGGTTTCCGCAGAGTTTGCGTGCGTCGATTGGTTGGAGATGAGGAGGGTGCGGTACGTGCCCTTAAGGACGAGATTCCCGCCTTGGTGGTGGGATGGGTGAAAACCTCTTCCCTCGAACCTGCCGAAAAGAAAGCAAAGCTCAAGGAGGTCTTTGATGACGAGTCCGCCAGGGCCGAGGAACTGGCCACGGCATTTGACCTTTTTGCGGCTAGATTCGAGGCGAAGGTGGCAGCTCGGGTTTCTGAAGAGGTTAGCAAGGCTAGGGAGGAAATGCTTACGGTTGCATCGAAATTTGAAAATGCCCTTGCGGGTTTTTCGGAAAGTTTTCAGGAGATTTTCTCGAAATTCGCTTCTTTGCAGGTCTTGCCTGAAAACGTTGTTGAACCTGTCGAATTGGAGCCCGAACAATTAGGCGAGAGAGAAGAGCAGACTAGCCCACCACCGTCCTTGGAAGGTGTTCAGCAGGAGATTGATTTGGTTCCGGGCGACGTCGAGGTTCTCGACGATCAGGAACCTGAAGCAACTGCCTTGCCGGATACGGAACCGGATTCTTCTCCCTCAAAAGAAGCGGAACCTGACGTGTCGAGCGAAGAGGAGTCGGCTAAATCCGACGAAGAACCCGTGACAGGGCAGGAACTTCTTCCTGCCGAGCAACCCGAAGACGAATCCGAAACCGAAGAAGAGCCTCAGTCAGTATCTGAACCGGAGCCTGCCCCGGCAACTCCCAGAGGAATTCGATTCGACGAGATCGAGCAGATGATCGACGACCTGTTGGCTCAAGATTAAGCTTGAACTCCATTCTCGTCCTTCCGGACAAAAGTTATTCACAATTTCGGGTTTTCGTTGCCAATGCGACTTCTTTCTCCTGTCTATTCGACTTAAACTCCTTTCAAGCCCCAATCAACTCTTTGATCGAATAATCCGCAATGCCTTCCAAAGAAAGCAAATCCGAGGCAAAGGCCGTAGCCAAAAAGAAGTCCGGATCTAGTCGAAAACCTATAGGGGACAAGAAAAAGATTACTCTGGGATTGGATCTTGGTACTCTCTATTCCTGTTATGTAGATAAATTGCCTAAACAGGACTCCGATGATTCGATTGGCACCATAGTTCCAACGGTAGTCGGTTATGCCGAGGAGGGCATTCTTTCGGGCATACTGCCTGGAAACAGTTCCACTTTGTTCGGCAACGATGCATTGACAAACGAGCTTCACGTCCGATTGGCTAACCCCTTGTCGGACGGAGTCGTGAGCGACGTTGATTCGGCTAATCTTTTCCTTGCCCACGTTCGTTCCCTCTTGGACCCCGATGGCCAAGCCGACGTGTTTGCCGTTATTGGAGTTCCTGCGGTAGCGGATGCCTCCGCCAAGGACAACCTAAAGAAGGCCGCTAAGGGAGCCTTCGAGGGTGTCCTCTTTATTCCCGAACCTTTTCTTGCCGCGCTCGGACATAGGGACGAAAGCCGTCTGGATGATCCCGATTATCAGGATCCCGTGTCCAACTCCCTTTACGTTGATATCGGTGCCGGTACGACTGATTTTTGCATCGTGCAAGGCTATTTTCCCTCGCCCGAGGATCAGCTTAGCATTCCTTTTGCCGGCAATGAAGTTGACGCCATCTTGGATAAAGCGATCCGGGAAGCGTATCCTGAGGTTGATTTGCCCATCTCGATGGTTCGAAAATTCAAGGAAGAGTTTTCCTATGTCGGAGAAATCGAGTCTGGTGCTAGGGTCAAGGTGCCCGTCGAGGGAAAGCCCCGCAAGATCGAGATTGGCAAGGCGGTTGGAGAGGCATGCAACGACTTGCTTCGGGAAACCTTCGAGTCTTTGCAGAAGGTGATTTCAATGGCTTCCTCCCAATCGGTTTTTTCTTTGCTGCAGAACATTATCTTGACGGGTGGCGGAAGCAGGATACGGAATTTTGCCCAGGAGTTGCAGCGCATGCTGCTGGAAGAGGGTTATGAGAACCCTCTCGTCACCGTTGCAGCACGCGAAAGCAAGCCATTCGTGGCTCTCGGCGCGATGAAGGTTGCTCGAGCAGCCCGTGACGACCAGTGGATTCGTCCCTGATTTGGAAGCCTTTCATTCAAAAGTTTCCCGCTCTCGGCTCCTCTCGTTAACGCCTTTAAACGATTCCTTTGAGGGTGCCGGACACTCTTTCAAGGGTTTCCTGAATTTCGGCAAGGAGCCGCTCGTTTGCCTCTTCGGTACGTTCTCCAAATAAGACGCTCCAACCCGGGATTTGCATCCATTGTTCCTGTGGAAGGGGAGGACAGTTCTCAATCCCCTGAATTCCTGCAGTCCTAATAAGGGCATCTCCCAACTGAGCCGCTGCAGCGAGCTCGGGATGGTTTGGGGCTGAGGAAGGATCATTATGCCACTGTGCGGTTTCCACGATTTCCCGAGCTATATGATGATTCCAAAGGTAAAAGGCACCCATTTTCGCATGGTCCCATCCTAGCATTTCTCTTTCGGCATCGCATGCCTTCTCAGTGTTTTCATAGGATCCTGAGCAAACAACGCCGAACTCATCTGGAAAGGTGACTGCCATAATGATTTTTCCGAGGTTGTGCAGCAAGCCTGCAACATAGTCGCTTTCGTCTTTCCATTTGAAGTCCGCCACGACCAATAGTTCACGGGTCAGTATGGCTGAACCTATGCTGTGTTTCCAGAAATCGACCCACTTGACATCGGGTGCATTCTTGCCGAATTCAAGGATGTCCTCAATTATCGGCGTTGCGATGATCAGTTCGCTGATGCGGTTGAGACCAAGAAAAAGAGCCGCTTCCTCCACACCTTTTACCTCTTGCTCGTCCGGGTTGCCGAAAAAGATTGAGTTGACCAAGTCGAGAACCCGTGTGGTCAAGGATGGATCCAAGCGGATGACCTCCGCTATTTGAGCCACGAAACTGTCTTCGGAATTGAGTAGCGAACTCAGCGTCTGATTGATGCTTCGGAGGGATGCGAGTTTCGGGCACTGATTGATCCTGTCGATTACCACGAAGTCGGACACTTGACCACCTCGGGTATCCCCAATTTCCTCCGAATCTTCGCTCATCGCCTTGTTCGGCGACAATGCCTATGCTCGTAAAAGGATTTCTCCGGGACGGTCGGTGGACACATCCTTGCCCAAGAAGCTGGAAAGGGCCAAATAGTCCGAAAGTAGCCTGCCGGCGGAAGATTGTGCCTTTAATTGAAGGGTTTTTCCGCTCGAAGAGCGAAGGATTAGTTCTCCATCAGGAGAACGCTGCGCATAAATCTCAGAGTCTGGATTCTGCGAAAGAAATGCGGATACCTCTGGATTGGCTCGTAATTCGTTTGCGACATTCTCTCGTGCTTCCTTGACTCCACTCAAATCCTTGACTTCCAGCCTTTTGAGGATATCGCTGAGTTCATTTGCCCCCGCCACCTTATTTTCGCAGGCCTTGGTAAGCATACCCTCGAACGCTTTCGGCTCGCTTGGCGTACTTCCCGTCAATACAGGGGTTGCGGTTTGAAGGATGTCCCTGCCAAGGGATACTAGGTTGGCTGCTAGAATCGGATTCATGACTAATCTTATGAAGCAGGATCGGTGCCGGAAAAACTTTGGCCTTTATTGGTGTTGTCTAGAACCGATTTCCGTCAAACTTTGCTTCAGTTCCGATTGATTCTTTCTAGAGGATTCTCAGAAGCTTGTTTTCAATCAGGAGTTCTGCGATCTGCACTGCGTTTAGGGCCGCTCCTTTCCAGAGTTGATCCCCAACGACCCAGAGGGCAAGTCCATTTTCAAAGAGGTGATCGACCCTGATTCTTCCTACTCCACATGCTTCCTTTTCTGAGAAATCGAGAGGCATGGGATACCTCAGGGCGTTTGGCAGGTCCCAAAGTTCCGCTCCTTTGAATTCCTCAATCGCAGCCTTTGCGTCGGGGACGTTGACAGGGTGGTCGAAATTGGCATTTATCGAGATGGAATGAGCCCTCTTCACGGGTACCCTTACGCAGGTGCAGGAAACCTTAAGCCCCGGAAGCTTCATGATCTTACGGGTCTCGTTCTTCATCTTGAGTTCTTCTTTGGTGTATCCGTCCTCCCGGAACTCATCCACATGGGGAATCAAGTTGTATGCAATGGGGTGGGGGAATACCGAGTTTTGGTTCTCTTCCGTGGATCCTTCCTCTCTTTCAAAAATCTGTTTCTCCAGTTCCGTGATTCCCTCAGCACCCGCACCCGACACCGCCTGGTAGGTCGAGGCAAAAAAGCTCTTCAACCCAAAGCGCTTGTGAAGGGGAAACAAGGCCATTAACGCAACCGCGGTGGAGCAATTTGGGTTTGCAATGACTCCCTTGTGCCTTTCGGCGGCGCTTGGATTGATTTCAGGAATGATCAGCGGAACCGTATCCTCCATTCGAAAGGCGGAACTGTTATCGATGACGAGGCAACCTTGTTTGCGCGCAGGCTCAACGAACTGCCTGGAAATGTTCGATCCGGCGCTGAAGATTGCGAAATCCAGTCCCTTGAAGGCTTCCTGCTTGGTTTCACGGACGGTTTCGACGTTCCCGCAAACTTCGTATTCCCTGCCTGCAGACTTTTCGGAAGCAAGTAACCTTACCTCACTGACTGGAAATTCCCGAGCCTCGAGAAGACGAATGATTTCTTGACCTACTGCGCCTGTGGCGCCGACTATGCCTATTCGATATTTTTTCAATGGAAGATAAGGATTTGTACAATCGGTTGCTTGAGAGCGTCGAAGCCTTGAGCCTGGAGCCGACCGAGAAGGTCTTGGTTGCGTCGATCGCCGATCAGCGAATCTGTTTGTTTGTCCACGGGAAAAGCTGCAAGGACTATAGAATGTCAAGTTCTAAGAGACCTCCTTCCTGTCTGGAAGACTCCTTGGGAACTCCCTGGGGATTGCACGAAGTCTGTGAAAAGATTGGTGAGAATGCCCCATTGGGGATGGTGTTCAAGGGAAGAAAGTCAATTGGATTGCGATACTGGGAATGTTCTGAGGATGATCGTCGGAAAAACCTGATCACGTCCCGAATTCTGCGTTTGCGCGGCATGGAACCCGGTTTGAACTCAGGTACGGGCTGTGACACATTCGATCGTTATGTTTACATGCACGGGACAAATCATGAAACTGCGATTGGTCGGCCTGCTAGCTCGGGATGCCTTCAGTTGAGCAACAAGGATGTCTTGGAACTTTTCGAGCTAGTGGACCCCGGCACGTTGCTCCTGATTCTCAAGGACTGAAGGTGCAGTTTTTAATCCTTTTGGCCAAAGATCACTTGCTTTCCTCGTAAATCCCTCTTTTCCTCGGCTTCATGAAAAATACTTCCGTTTTCCTCAACGCTCTTTTCCTGATTGCAGGTTCATCGATATGCTCGGCTGCCCCCAAGAAACCGCAGAGCCAGCCTGGCTACTCGGACACGCCTTATCTTCCAGGGGGTAAATGGAGGGTGCATGATTCTGCTCGACCAAGGCCCAAGGTGGTTGATCCCGGACCAATCGAAAAGCAGAAGGGCTTTCCTTTTCGTCCCCCCAAGGGTGCCATGGTGCTCTTTGACGGCAAGAATCTCTCCAAGTGGACTGGTCGTGGCGGAAAAGCTTCCTGGAAGGTCGAGAACGGTTATTTCGAGGTAAATCGATCCGGTGGCATAAGCACGAAGGGGAAATTCAAGGATTTCAAGCTACACATCGAATGGTCTGCACCAAAGGTTGTGAAGGGATCCTCTCAGGGGCGTGGGAATAGTGGTGTTTTCCTTCAGGGAGCATATGAGATTCAAGTTCTGGATTCTTACGACAATCCATCCTATGCCGATGGCCAAGCTGCAGCCATGTACGGCCAGTTTCCACCTGAGGTGAACGCATGTCGCAAGCCCGGCGAATGGCAGACTTACGACATTACCTTTCACTCGGCTCGTTTCGGAAAGGACGGTAAGGTTACAAAGCCCGCGAACGTTTCAGTTGTCCACAATGGCATAACCGTTCACGACAAGCGCGAATATCTCGGACCAACTAGTCACAAGCGCGTCGCTAACTACAACAGGAAAATCACCGAAGGTCCAATCGGTCTACAAGATCACGGGAACCCTGTTCGATTCCGCAATGTCTGGGTTTTAAAGCTCTAGACTTACTAGCAGCTTTGCCGCCCATTAGGTTTGCTCAAGTTCCCTGAGCAATAAACCAACCGCCACCGGAGCTGAAGGGGGGCTTTGGGTTTAAACTCGATTCCGAAATCCTCTCAAGAACTTGGGCGGCGTCTTCGGATGAATCCACTAGGATGAAATTTGTGGCAGGACTTATTTCTCCAAGCATGGCTTCCAGAGAAGATTCATGCTTTTCGGAGGAACTTTTCTCCACAATCACAAAATTGTGGCTGATTTGGCGAGCGTTGATGAGGACTTCGTCTATGTCCGCAACAGTGACCACTCGATAGCCTGAATTTCTTAAAGTCGAGGAAAGCTCTTCTCTGGCCTTTTCATTTTCCAGATGCAAGAGTACTGACGAGGAGCTTCGGTCTCGAACCAGATCGATTACTACCTGCATGTTCAATGGTTTCTGCAGGAAAGCAATCGCTCCCATTCGGTAACATTCGGCCTTTAGCTCATCTACTGCGTAAGCGCTCATGAAGATGACCCGCGGGTGCAGGTCCGAGAGTTCTTTGATTGCCTTGAAGGCATCCACCCCTGTCATTTCAGGCATTTGAACGTCCATCAAAGCGACGTCGAAGCGTTTTCGACCGCAGTGAGCGATGGCCTCTTCTCCCGAGCTTGCGGTCGTCACGAAGAAACCTTCGTCCTCCAAGATGTCTTGCATCGTCGAGCACATGGCGGGGTGGTCGTCAACAACGAGGACGGAGAGGTCGGGATTTTCCCTAGGGTCAGTTCCTGTCGAATGCGAAGTTTGAGTCATCTTGCAAGAGGGTTGATTCTCTGGTTGGCTTAGCTAGCCCTTGACTAGGTAAAGATAGCGTGACGGTCGTACCGACTTTATTCGAACTTTGTATTTCCACCTTTCCGTCGTGCCGCTGCATGATGTTCCTGCAAAGAGTCAAACCTAGGCCGGTGCCATCGATTTTGGTTGTGTACAGTGAGTCGAAAACCTTGGGCAAGTCGGACTTACTGATTCCACTTCCGGTGTCACTTATTTCGATCACGATTTTTTCGTCCGAGTCGTAGTGGCCGCTGATTTTGATCTCGCCACCTCTAGGCATCGCTTGTTGGGCGTTATTGATCAGGTTTATAAAGACATGTCTGAGGAGAGTCGGATCGGCAAAAACTTGAAAGGGAGATTCATCCATTTTCACCTTCAAGGTGATGTTTCCCTTGAGCCTGCAGTAGCTTGCAACTTGGTAAAGCATCGCCTCCAGATCGAGCTTTTCCTTTTTCAGCTTTCTTTCCCTAGACATTTCCAGAAGGCTTGAGATGATTCGTTCGGAGAGAGCCAACTCTTCTTTCATCAACTTCAGGTGTTCTTGCACTTTTTCCGACTCGGGCAACTTTCGATCCAGATAGTAAAGGGACTGACGTATGGCGCTCAGAGGATTCCGTAGTTCGTGGGCAACGTTTGCGGACACCTGGCCGACTGCGGAGAGCTTTTCCTGCATTTGAAGACGGCGATGAAGGTCCAGTAATTCGGTTCTCGCTTTCTCTCTCTTCTCTGCTTCTTCCGTCAGCCTTTTGTTCGCTTGCGTTAGTTCGATAGTTCTTTTTTCAACCTCCTCCTCCATTTGTTCGTGGGAACGTCGCAAGACCTTGTTGGCGTCGTCTACGGTCGAGAGCATGTCGTTGAAAACGTCCGTCAAGTCGCCCAATTCATCGGTGGAGTGTTTTTCTGCCCTTGTCGAGTAATCCTTTTTCGTGATGACCCTTTGTGCCGCATTGGATAGTTCGAGAATGGGTCTGGTCAAAAAACCTTGGAACCAGATGGCTCCCATCATGGTGACGAATATACCTCCTGCGGCAATCGCAAAGGCAATGGTGGCATACTTCCTGAATCTGACTTGCAGGTCATCGAGGTTTCTCTCGATGAATATTGCGCCGATGTTCTCGAGGTGGTCGGTTTCTCCTTTGATTGGACGTATCGCCCATGCACTGGATTTGTCCCACAATAACGAGTCACCCGAGGTATTCCATGAGTTGCCGAAGGTTTGCGAGATTTTAGGGAATGAACCGGAGTTTTCTTCCCTTTCGAAAGAGGCAAAGAGTTCCATCCGCTCTTTTTGTTGATCCCCTGTGGAGACGATTTTGAAAACGGCAGCCCTTTTGATGTTTGGTTGATCCCTGAGGCGCATGAGGTCCTCGTTTGCCGAAGAGGAGTCATCGAAAATTAGGGCCGGTTTCAGGTTGTGAGCCATGCTCTCGGCTTGGGTGTGCAGGTTGTCCTGAATAAGATCCCTTGTGGCGGAGACGTCGACTTGAATGAAGCTGACTGCAGTTAGGATCATGCCGAAGGCAACTGCCGCAAAGGTGGAAAGCATTACTTTCCTACGAAAGCGAAACCCCCAACCTCTATGTTCCTGTTTGCGAAAACCTTTTGGTCCGTCTTGCCCTTCTGGCGATTCAGGGATTTCGCCTCGCAGGCTTTCCCCTCTATCGGTCATGTCGAAAAGCGAATTTTGTTCGGAACCTGTTCAATGATTGATTTTCCGGATAGTCTCTATCGCTCTCTCAATCAGTTTTTCCGGAGCTTCCTTATTTCCGCCGGACAAGTTCTTCGCGAAGAACCGCTCTAGGGCTTGCCTGTTCCGAGTGATTTCGGAGTCCATTGAGGAAAGTTTGTCTACTTCCAGCTTAAGGATTGATTGGGAGTCCTTCGCTTCAACCCTATCCGAAATTCTTTTAGGGTTTGCACGCAGGTGAGAGATTTCCTCGAACACGGCTCCTCCCACGGCGTCCCCATAAAGCCGATTGTCCCTTGATTTGCGAAGGCTTTCTGTCCGTGCCTGCATCAACTTTTCCTTTGCAATTTCGGGGCTCTCCTCTTCTAGCACGAGAATTTCGACTTGCCGAGAATTGTGTGCATGGATCAATTTGCCAAGGTCTTCTGCATTTACGTCCGGCAAGCTCCTCCGGATAGCCACTACCGAGAAGTCCTGCGAGCGGTTTAGGTTTATGGCTTCCGCACCATTTTCGGCGGTTTCGCATTCCATGCCCGACTCCTTTAGTTTCTCAGCCAAGTCAGCATTTTCGCTCTTGGAACCTCCTACTAGGAGAATGCTGCTCGTAGAGTCTTTTTCCCAGCGTTTTTCGTAACCTTCCATGGCGTCCCAGAATTCGGATGTCTCTATTTGTTGAACAGTGCTTCGTGCTGCGGGTTTTCTCAAGATATTCATTTTTGATGGGGTTGGGGTAGTGAAAGAGTATGAATACTACTAGAATAGATTACTTATAATAGGGTTCGCGTCAATACAAAGGGAAGTTTGCTTCCATGCCTTGTCTTTCAAAGTGCGACTATCAGGATTACGCCTCCGAATGCCAGTAGAGATCCGAAGATTTTCTCCTTGGTCAGTTTTTCCCCGAGGAAGATTGCGGCAAAACCCAAGATGAAAAAGGTCGAGGTCTGGTTGAGAATGGAGGCAAGGGATGCGTCGATCAAACGATAACCCTCCACCCAAAGGCACATTGCGAAAAATGCGGGCAAGCATATGCCCGTCCAAATCTTAAGGTGCGGGAAGCTTGCTGCAGTCGAGGTCTTGACGAAGATTCCGAGCTTTCCGACCGCACCCAGTCCAATTATTCCTGCGGTCACGCCAGCCAGCATTCGAATTTCCATGGTGATGAATATGGGAGCCCTCTCCATGATTGGCTTTGCGGCAACAATCGCTACGGCCATGGCGAACATTGCGACAATACCAAACGAGACTCCCTTGGCAAGATTTCCTTTCTTCACTTCTCCCCTGCCGGAAGTCGTCGCCACGATTATACCGATGACTACCAAGCTGGCTCCCGCCAACCTTTTCGTTTCGAGGTCCTCTCCGAGATACTTCCATGCCATCAGCATCACGAATGGAGAGTAAAGGCAGTCCAGGATTGCATTCCTACCTGCTCCCAGCAGGTTTATCGAGGCGAGCAGGAACCAGTCTGCAAGACAAACTCCCACAACCCCACTGAATAATAGAATGCCCACTTCTTCCGTTTTGAATTCTCCCCAAGCCTGAGCCTCGAACAGGAGAATTGCTGGAACGAGAAGTAATGCCATCCCTATGTTCTTGTATAGGTTAAGCTCGAATGGAGGAACCCGCTCTCCAACTTTCTTAAGTGAAATCGTGACGATTGCCCAAATTAGGGCACAAGCGACCGAACAGGTTTCGCCCCAACCGATGCTCACCGTAGACTCAACCCCCAGACGGCTTCGGCCAAATCGAAAAGGTCCTCGTGGATCGACAGAGCCGGAAGTTTGCTAAGCTCTTCTACGGAATGGGTTCCCGTAGAAACCAACCTGCAGTCCATCCCGACGTTTTCGGCGGAGGCGAAGTCGAACGGTGAGTCACCGACCAAGAGTGATTCGGTTGCGGTTGCCTGAAGCTTCTCAAGCGCATGTTGCGTGAACTCCGGATCAGGTTTCCGCCAAGGCGTGTCTTTTACTCCAACAACCAAATCGACCAACTCGGTTATTCTCAAGTGATCACAAGCCGCCCGTGCGTGCACGCCAACTTTATTTGTGAATACCGCTGTCTTTTCACCTTTTTTCCTGAGGGCCTCCAGCAGCTCGAGGGCTCCCGGCATGATCTTTAGCCCGTTGAACATTTCACTTTCGAAAATCGGAGGATAGATCTCCAGTCCCTTGGGGGCGAGCTCCGGACCGACCAACTTCTTCATCGTCATGTCTGCGGAGCCTCCGACAGTGGAACGAACAGTCTCGTAGTCTGCAGGCTCGAGACCAAGTTCCTTCATCGCCCTGGCATAGGCCCTATGGATTGCGGAGAATTGATCGATTAGAGTCCCGTCAAGGTCGAACAGAATGGCGCGCAACGTAATTGCCCTTTCTTGCGTAGTCGTTTGTTATTGGTTTAGACGAAATGCGAAAGCAAAGCAAAAGGCGCCTCTTTACATTGCCGTGAGCAAGGAGCAAGTAGAATCTTCTTCACCGAGTTTCAAGCTCGAGGAAATGGATGACAGGTTGTCGCTGCGTTTTGAGGGGACGTGGGTGCTCGCATCGGGTGATACCAATACTCTTCGGAAGGAATGGAAACGGGCTTTGGGTGCGGGGAAGAACTTGAAAAAGGTTCTTTTTGAGGCAAAGCCTAACTTGAAGTGGGATTCCTCTTTGGCCGCATTCCTGAGTTCATGCATTGTCGACTGCAAGGCAAAAGGTATCCGATTCGAGCTTTCTTCGCTTCCCTCGGGCCTAGTCAAGCTTTTCGACATGACTGAAGTGATTCGCGGCGAAGCGAAGGTTGGAGAAGTTGAAAAGGATTCGCCGGGACCTCTTGGCCTGATTGGATCTTTCGTGCTCTTGGGGATTGAAGCCGTTCGCAACGCACTCTCCTTCATCGGCGAATGGACTCTTTCGGTTCTTCGGTTATTTTCTTGCCGGGCTCGATGCAGGTTTGGTGACTTTCTTGAATCCTGTAAAGCCTGCGGTGCATCCGCTTTGCCGGTTGTTACCCTCGTGAGCTTTCTAACCGGTCTGACCATGGCTTTCGTGGGGAGCGTCCAATTGGACAAGTTCAACGCCCGCATCTACGTTGCGGACTTGGTCAGTTTGGCCATGGTTCGCGAAATGGGTGGATTGATGGTGGCCATAGTAATGTCAGGTAGAACTTGTGCCGCCTTCGCCGCGGAGTTGGGTAACATGAAGCTGAACGAGGAAATCGATTCTCTCAAGACTTTCGGAATTTCTCCCATGGACTTCCTCGTGTTACCCCGGACTTTGGCACTATTCGTCATGACGCCCATGCTTACTCTGTATGCCGATGTGGTCGGCATCCTTGGGGGCGTTTTCGTCGGGACCATGATGATGGATTTTTCGCTCCTTCACTACTTCGAGCAGACCCAAACAGCCCTGAATTCCATGTGGGACGTCTATTCCGGCTTGATCAAGAGCCTTGCTTTCGGCCTCATCATTGGGATGGTCGGGTGTCAGCGGGGACTTAACTGCGGCAACGATTCCGCTGCTCTTGGCAGGGCGGTTACCTCGGCCGTTGTAACGAGCATTACTTTGGTTGTGGTTGCCGATGCAAGCTTCGAGGTTTTTTACAGCTTGATGGACTGGAGATGAAGTCGACTGATCACGAATTTGCCGAAGCGGTCTTGAAGGTAAAGGGCTTAAGCCTTTCCTACGGGGATTATTCCGTCCTTCGCGACGTGTCCTTCGAGGCTCCCCGCGGACGTGCCCTGGTGGTGATGGGGGGTAGTGGTTGCGGGAAGAGCACTCTACTGAAGTCCCTAATCGGGCTGCTTGAACCCGTTTCGGGTACGATTGCCTACGGAAAGGATGACTTTTGGTCGATGGGCGATCAAGAGCGAGAAAAATTCGTTCGTCGCTTCGGCATCTTGTATCAAGGCGGAGCCCTCTGGAGTTCAATGAGCTTGCTTGAAAATGTTTCCTTGCCTTTGGAAACCTTTACCGATCTCTCCTCCTCGACAATCCGGAGCATCGCTCGTTTCAAGCTTTCTCTCGTCGGGCTAGCGGGCTTCGAGGACTTTATGCCCGCAGAGCTCAGTGGTGGCATGCGAAAGCGAGGAGGGCTTGCCAGAGCCATGGCACTTGACCCCGAGATTCTTTTCTTCGACGAGCCGTCAGCAGGTTTGGATCCAATCAGTTCTCGGCGACTGGACGATCTCATCTTGGAACTGAAGGAAAGTCTGGGAATTACCTTTCTGGTCGTCACTCACGAGCTTCCCAGCATTTTTACAATTGCCGATGATTCGATCTTTCTCGACTCCGAAAGCAAGACGCTCTTGGCCCGAGGGAATCCCCGGCAGTTGAGGGATAGCTGCGATGAGCCAAAGGTCAGGAAATTTCTTCGAAGAGAGTCGGAGAATCAACAAATCTAGCGTTGCGAGCATGGCTTTCATCCCTACTATATCGACCAGTCAGTGAAAAATAATGGACAAGCTACGCTAGTTGGCGCCTTTGTAGTGGGGGCCTTGGCAATTTTCTGTGGTTTCATGGTCTTTACGGGAGGCATGACTGCCCTTCGCGAGGAGAATGAGCGATTTGTCCTTGTCTTTCACGAAAATATTTACGGCCTTAACGAGGGGGGGAAAGTCACGCTTAATGGAGTTAGGATTGGGCGGGTTGAACGCTTTTTCCTTGGGGATGCTTCGCAGGATGCGCCTATTCCGGTACTTGTGGAAATAAACAGGAAACTTGTTCGGAGGCATATGGCCGATGAAGGAAACGAGCTTTTTGACGATGAAGGCGAGTTTCGCTCGGAAGTCCTTTCTCGGATGGAGGGGCAACTTGTCCAGGAGAGCTTTGTGACCGGAATTCTATACGTTAATTTGGAGTATGATTCGTCCCTGCCCGAATACAATGCATCAGAACTCTACGGGTATCGCCAGATTCCTTCTAGGAAATCGACCTTGGAGGAACTGAGCGCCAGTTTGGACCCGGAAAGGCTTGGGAAACAACTGAACAAGTTGCTTGCAAGTGCCAACCAGAGGCTGGACGAATTGGACGTCATTTCCATCAAGGAATCCTTTCGTGCCGCTTCCTTGGACTTTCGTGAATTTATCGACAAGTTCAGCCAGACCTTTGGCCCTCTGGGACCTAAGTTTGGCGTCGCCTCCGATGAGGCTGCGCAAACTTTGGCTGAAATGAGAAAGCTTTCCCGTTCCTTCAACAAGATTCTGGAACCTTCATCGGATTTTCGCTTCGGCTTTGGCGAGACACTCAGGGAAATCAGTCAAGCGATGAAAGCCCTGAAGAGCCTTGCGGAACTCTTGGAGCGCAATCCTCAGGCGGTCTTGCGAGGAAAGGGGTCGGAACAGGAATGAATGCCAATTGCTCTTCTCTGTTTATTGTCGGGTTGCTTACCCTTCCGTTTTCCTGCGTGAAGGTCATACCAGAGTCGACTCACGTGGAGCCTACCAATTACCTGCTTTCCGAGACCGAGACGGACTTGCCTCCGTCCGACGCCGACTTCATAAACGGAGCATTCTTCTATGTCAGACCCGTGGAACTAGCTCCATATCTAGGAAGCAGTCGGCTTGTTCATCGTTCTTCCGCCAACCTCGTAACCTTCTCGGATACTCATCGTTGGGGAGAGCCCTTGCATGAGGGAATTGGTCGAGTCATTGGAAAGAACCTTTCCGGGTTGCTCGGAACCCTAAATTATTCCGCTTATCCAAACCGAAAGAAACCAAGGAATGACTTTGAGGTTGGCCTTAGTGTCGAGAGGTTCGAGCGGATTGCCCAGAACAAGGTCATTTTCAAAGGAACTTGGCAACTTTTTATGGACGACAAGCTTTTGAAGGTAGATAGCCTTGACGAAACTTCGACGACCGATCCGGTTTCCGCAGGCGTTCCAAGGCAAGAAGAGGTAGCTGCTCTCAGCAAGCTCCTTAGGAGAGTTTCCGAGCGGATGGCTACGGAGATCGTTCGTCGATTGGGTGAGCGCTGAAGAACTTCATCTTCGCTTTCAATCGAGGTTGTGTTTAACTTGGTAGAAGCTTTGGCGCTAGTTTTTTTTGCCATTGCCTTGGTTGCATTGGCAATTTTTTCGACCAATGTCTTAAGGGCTCGGGAAACAAAAGCCCTGAAAGAAGAGACCGAGGAAGACTTCAACGAAGAATTCGAAGTTGACGATAGTGGTCGTCCTTCCAGTCAAGGCATGAAGGATTTGATCGAATGGATGGAGGAAGATCAGCAGTTCAGGAAAATTGAAAGTTCCGATGTAATCGAACAAGTACAGGAAATTCCCACGCCCCCCCGAGAGTGACATGCCGCGAAACCCGTTCGCTAACTTTTCATTCATCTAGCCCACATCGATTTCCTTTCCTTAGCTTTGGTATAGCCTTGCTTTTTTCTGGAAACAAAGGCTATTTTTTATCGTCCTTTTCATCAACAAGCGGACTATACTCATGAAAAAACTCCTTTTTTGCTTACTTTTCACGGCATCGACCATTTCTTTTGTCTCTTTTGCCGACAATTGGGCCAACTGGAGGGGACCAAGTTATGATGGTTCCGCCGTCTCTTCAAAGAAGACACCCGTTAAGTTCGACTCTAAGAACGGGATCAAATGGTCTCTGCTTTTGCCCGGACCCTCTGCGGCAACGCCCATTGTCTGGGACGATCGTGTCTTCGTGACTTCCATCTCAGTCACAGACAAAAAGGCCGGCAAGGGAAAGCTCCTTGCGATATGCGTGGATCGTTCTTCAGGTAAAATCATGTGGGAACGTGATGCGGGGAGTGGCTACCGTCCCGGCAGAGGCGATGGCTTCGACTATCAACTGGATTCCCGTACCACCTATGCCAGCCCATCTCCCGTTACCGATGGTAGTCTCGTTGTCTTCTTTTTTGGAAATGGCGACTTGGTTACTTATGATATGGGTGGAAAGGAGATTTGGCGGAGAAATATTCAGAAGGATTTTGGCGACTTTTGCTTTCAATGGACTTTTGCCGCATCGCCTACACTGTACAAAGGCAAGTTGTATTTGCCGATTTTGCAACGCGACGAGCCTGTTCATGGTAGAGGGAAAGCCAAGTCGCCTTCCTTCCTCCTTTGCATGGACCCCCGAACTGGAAAAACGATTTGGGAACATAATCGTCCTTCCAACGCCAACAAGGAGTCTCTTGAATCCTTCGGAACCATAATCCCCCATGATGGACAACTGATTGTTGCGGGAGGTGACGTCCTTACCGGTCACGATCCTCAAACCGGAAAGGAAATCTGGAGATGGGGCACTTGGAACAAAGGTCAT
This sequence comes from uncultured Puniceicoccaceae bacterium, assembly GCA_964576585.1. Classification (GTDB taxonomy): domain Bacteria; phylum Verrucomicrobiota; class Verrucomicrobiia; order Opitutales; family Seribacteraceae. The sequence goes on from CAZNWO010000005.1 coordinate 28,021, forward strand.
CGCGAGCAGTGGTGGCGATTGGTTCCTTCACCGGCAGTTGGAGGAGGCGTGGTCTTGGCATGTGCGCCCAAGAATGCGCCCGTCTATGCTGCCAAGCTTGGCCTTAAGGGAACGCATACAGGAAAGAATGGTCTTGTCTGGGAAAGTTCTTCTCACAATCAGATAACTTCCGATGTTCCTACGCCCTTGTATCATCAGGGTAAGTTTTACGTTTTGAGCGATCTCAAGAAGGCCATGACCCGGATCGATCCCAAGTCCGGTGAGGTCGAGTGGACGATCAAGATGCCCGGCAAATATAAGTGGAGGGCTTCTCCCACCGCTGCCGGGGGGCTCATTTATACCATGAACCACAACGGCGAGGTAATAGTGATCAACGCCAAGGATGGAGCCGTACTCAATGTTGCAAAGATGGGAGGGGAGTACGACGACAACACCCGTGCCTCGGTTGCAATTTCCGATGGTCAGTTGTTCGTTCGCTCCAATGAAAAATTATATTGCATTGAATAAAAAAAACCTTCAGTCTATTTTTCCCTTTTAGATTTTCCCATCCACCACACCCGCGCCGGGCGGTTCCCGCCAACACCGCCGCCCGGCGCTTTTTTTTGCCTGCGTTTTCCATCTTTTCTTTTGCTGAGAAGTGAACATTATTGCGGGTGTGTTTTCTACCATGCGGAAAATTTTCCCCTCTCGGGCTTTTACCAGATGCTTTTTCCTTCTGTTTGCTTTCCTTGAGTTGACGCTTTTCGCCGTTGCTGACTCCAACTACGAATCCCTGAGAAACAGGGCAGACGATTTGCTCAGGAAACTCGACCAACACGATGCACTCATGTCTCGCTTGCTCATGGAAAACGAATTTTCCGAAACTGAGACCGTTCCATCCAAGCCAGTTTTACCTTCACCTAAAAGTTCTTCTGAATCACAGAAGTTTCCTTATCCGAAACCCTTGTCCGATGACGTTTCGACATCACCAAAGGAGAAGGTGCCCGACGATAGACCTTCTGGAAATCTCCCATGGCTCGAGGAACCGTCTCTGCCTTTGCGGGCCGAAGGCTACTACTTGGGGTTTTCGTGTGCTTCCGTTCTTCCTCACAGTGGCGGTGTTCGTTGGCCGGCTTCATCTTCCGAGAAAGACTTGGACTTTGATGCCGGATTGATGGTTGCCCTTGCCTTGGGAAAGGACTTCGGGTCCGTGCGAGTGGAACTTGAACACGCTTTCCTTCAATACGACGAGGCGTCTGGAAAAGGTGATGCCGGGGTTTCCCCGACCATCTTTCGCGTCATTCTCGAAAATGAGTTGTCCAACCGGTTGGACATGCGGCTTGGCTTGGGAGCTGGGATAGACCTTGCAAGGATCAAGTATATGGGGGATGGTTTTTCCGGGGTGAGCTTTTGTTATGATTTTCTTGCAGGCCTTGGATTTAGGTTAAACGAGAGAATGGGCCTAAACTTCGACTATCGATTCTTCCTCACCGCAGCGACGGACGATTACCAGAGACTGCAGAATCACCTGTTTTCAGCTCAACTGCAGTTTGATCTTTAGAGCCTCACTCTAGCCCGTTGCTAGCTTGGTCTTAAGGTCTCCCGAGTTCCCATCCTGTTCGCCCTCCAAGATAACGCAGGTATTTTGCGATGTCGGTATCATCGTTAGCAACGTCGACGGGAGTGATGCCGTCCGGACCGTAGCGCTCGTTAATCTTCATTCCCAGGGAGAGAGCTTTTCGAATCAGGCTTTTCTTGCCCGAGAAGGCCGCCCCGTGCATCAACGAGTACCCGTCCTTGGCCGAGATGTTAGGGTCGGCCTTTTTTTGTAGCAGAAATTCGACCATTTCTTCTTGGCCTGCTACGGTTGCAATAAGGAGTGGCGTTGCGCCAAAGCCGTCGCGTGAGTTCACGTCCTTTCCGGACTTGAGGAATTTCTTGATCGAATCCAAGTCTCCCAAGCCGGCGGCTACATGCATGGGGTGGTCGACTTTGACCCCGATTTGCTTCAAGAGATCGACTATTGCCCCATGACCTCCTGCTGCAGCAATTTCAATCAAGCCCGTTCCATGAATGTCTTTGGCGTGAGGGTCCGCAGATAAGGCCAGCAGAATCTCTAGGGTTTCTTTTTCACCTCGAAGCGATGCTGTCATGCCAGGTGTTTCACCCTCATCTGTACGTGCATTGACGTCGGCGCCGTTTTCCAATAGTACCTCGAGCGTCCTCCTGTTCCTTCCCCAAGCCGCGCTGTGAAGTGGTGTAGAGTCATGTCTGCCTCGGGCGTTGGGATTGCCTCCACGGTCAAGCAGGTATTCGACGATTGAGGAATTGCCCTTGTAGGCGGCATAATGCATTGGCGAGTGCCCGAATCTATCCGCGGCATTTACGAGGACTCCCTCGTTGACTGCCTTGATGACCTCAGTCGCGTTGTTTTGGGCAATCGCCCGGAAGAGATCGTCGTTGTATTCGTCTATGATTTCTTGCGCCAAGTGTTTTCCCAAAGCTTGCCAGCCGTTGGCTTCGGCATCATGGAGGTGAATTACCGTTCTGGTCGCGTTGGTGTTGCCTGTCATGGTGACTCTCTTTGCTTCTTCGAGAACATCCAGAGCCTTGAGAGTTTCAAAGGGCAACCTCCCTGCATCCCTTAGCGACCGACACAATCCAAGCAAATCCAAATCCATGGCAATGGGATGCTCCTTGAAGAGATTCCTTTTGTGCTTTGATAGCTTCCTAAGCGGGCGGCCCATTTCGATTTCCCTTCTGTGCTCGGGAGTTCCAATCCAGATAGAACCTTTCTTGCGGGAAATGCCCAAGCCATTGAAGGCGAGCAAGGCATCCAGCGTGTTGCCTGCGTTTGCTCCTGCGATCAATTGTTCTAAGGCGAATTCCGAGCTTATTCCTATCCCGAGGGTCATGGTGGGGGAGGGAAGAGAGGGAGGTGTTTCGGCTGAGGGTGGGGGCAAGTTCTTCCGGAAAGAGCCCAAGGCAAAGGCGAAATGGCCCGAGGGCGCTTCGAGCAATTCGTTTGCCGAGGCGTCGAAGCCCGAGAGTCGAGTATCGAGAGTCAGTTCTTTGTCGTCTTTGTTAATGGAACTCAGCAGTCCTTCAATGCCTTTTCGAACTGCTGTCCGGAAAACCTCACTTTCGATTGAAAGTGAAAGGAGCAGGGGAACGTCTCCGGGCAATAGATCCAGCATCTGCTCGGGTAAGCCGGACATTTTCTCTTTGGGTTCCTCTAGTTCGGTCTCGGGATTCTCGATATCGAGAACAAGCTTACCTTTGTAGGCGTTCAGCCGAACGGCTAATTTCCCTCCCAAAAGTGTGTCGACTATCGGCAACAAGTTCCTCCACCTGTCTTCAGGCCAGAACCTGAGAGCAAGTTTGGAGAATTTCTCGCTGTCTGCATAAAGAGATAGATCAGCGGCTTTGGCCAGGTGACTTTCCATGGCCTTGGGCAGGTTTTCCGCCGGTTTTCCGAGCAGGCGTCTTGCAGCCTGATCGATCTTTTTAACAAGTTCGCCATTTTCGCTTCCGCCCCCGGGAGCAATTCCTACCAGAGCCAAGGTCCTGCCTTTCATTGCGAGACCGAAGTTCCTGCCTTCGGCTTGGTAGAGGGTCATGCTTCCTACCTCCCGTTGCTTCAACTTCGCCTTATTTGCAATTAGTTCCAAGTTTCGCACAACCCTTTCCTTGTCGGCAATAACAAGGATTGCCCCGAGTTCAATCGGGGCCCCGTCCTTTTGGCCGCCATGAATGAAAATCCTCATCGGACTCCTAAGATTGATGCCGGTGGCATTTGGATCTTCCATGAAGGCATCGAATTCCGGTAATATGGTCTGAACGCGTTTTAGGATGGGTTTCCACTCGCGAGTTTCGAGGTAATCCGACTTTAGAAGGATTTTTTCCAAGTGTAAGGAAGCCAAGGCGAACGTGTCTTGCGGTATCCACCTTGCGGTTCCCGTAAGTTTTGCAAGGGATAAGGAATGAATAGTCCCAAGAATCAGGGCTGAGACTGCGAAACAAAGTTTCATTTTCTAGTGTGTTGAAGTGAAGAGTTGCTCATGTTCTAGGAAGTCCATAATGATTGGCGTTGCGAGCGGGTCAAATTATCTTTCCAATTCCCTGAAGTTTTACTCATAATCACAAATCCAGATGTTTACCGGTATTGTGGAAGGTGTTGGAAAGGTTTTGTCCCTTGAGGAACGCGAGGAGGCTTGGCGACTCTTGATCGAGATTCCCTTCGAGGAGGGTGGGGGACTCGAGCCCGGCGACAGCCTGTCAGTTTCGGGATGTTGCCTGACCGTCGTACTTGTCGAAGGTCGCGAGATGGGCTTCGACTTGCTGGAGGAAACGCTTTCCCGAACCAACCTTGGCGAGGTGCGTGAGGGGCATTCTCTCAACTTGGAGCGATCGCTCCCCGCAGATGGTAGGGTCGGCGGTCATTTCGTTACGGGGCACGTCGACTGTACGGGGGAGGTGCTTGCTTTTGAGGAAAGAGGAAAAAACTTTTTTC